>NZ_JBMPOS010000017.1:0-131339 GCF_049340345.1 Undibacterium sp. Di27W
GATCATCGCACGTAAAATATTGCGAGTTGCTTTTAGCCTGTTCAAGAACAGCGTTGATTTTAATTCTGATCTCATCTCGATAAAAACTTGACGGGAACCATAGAATCTAATCGTACCTACACGGGCTATCAAAGCCTGCGGAAACCGCACTCCATACCCGCTGCGCGCTGGCGTTTGGCCTGGAATTGCCTGGCTCAAACTGTGCGCCATAACCCGGAAAAAAATCCCCAGTCCGATTCTGGCGAGACTGACCAGGCCCAAACATCAATACTGCCCGCTCTTGTCCAACACCACAAAGAGGAAGAGCATGATAGAACTGAACAATAAAATCGCCATCATCACCGGAGCCAGCGCAGGCATAGGGCGGGCTGCCGCCTTGCTGTTTGCCCGTGCAGGGGCAACCGTCATTGCCGCTGCGCGGCGGCAGGCTGAACTCGATAGTCTGGTGGCAGAGATACGGCAGGCGGGTGGCCGCGCCGCTGGCATTGCTGGGGATGTCAGGCATGAAGCCTATGCACAAACCCTGGTCGATTTTGCCTTGCATGAATTTGGCGGGCTGGACATCGCCTTCAATAATGCGGGCACCATGGGTGCAATGGGGCCAACACCTGAGGTGTCGGCAGCAGGCTGGCAAGATACCCTGGACACCAATCTGAACAGCGCTTTTTTTGCCGCCAAATACCAGATCCCGGCCATGCTCAAGCGCGGTGGTGGCAACCTGATATTTACTTCCTCCTTTGTCGGTCACACTATGGGTTTCCCTGGCGTAGCAGCCTATGCGACCAGCAAGGCAGGCTTGAATGGATTGACGCAGGCACTGGCAACAGAATTCGGCGCGCAAGGCATACGTGTGAATGCGATTTTGCCTGGTGGCACAGACACGCCCATGGCACATCAGATGAACCACACGCCAGAGGCCATGGCCCAGGTCGCCAGCCTGCATGCATTGAAGCGCCTGGCCCAGCCAGAAGAAATCGCCAGGGCAGCCCTGTTCCTGGCATCGGATGCTGCGTCTTTCATGACGGGTACATCCATGCTGGTGGATGGCGGGGTGTCGGTGAACCGGACTTGAAGTGAGCTGATGCAAGTGGGGTATGGGCTACTCTTATGCAAAGACATGTCGCTGGCAAGGCACTATCCAGCGACATGAATATGCAAAGGGTCTACAGTCTTGCATCAAAACGCCTTGATTTGTTTTCATTGGCATCAGCATTACTCTTGCCTTAGCAGCATAGATGCGGTGCGTTGCAACGCACCCTACAGGACACGGTCATGTGCAGGGTGTGCCGTGCGCACCGACTTTTATTTTCACGCCCAGCTTACATGATTTAAGAAGCTCACTTGACGCCCCGCCGTGCTACTGGCACACTACGCTTTCCTTCAACCACCACAGGAGACAAAAGCATGAGAACCACGGATATTGCCCTCCTGTCGGCTGCCTGATCTGCCTGCATCGTTTTCTGGCGTTTTTAAAATAGTCCCGCTAGTGTGCTAGTGCATTGATGCGCGTTTGATCACGCGCCGACTTCCATTTTCTTTTTCGTTCCTGCACGTCCTGGTTTTTTACCAGTTCTGCGGGATGGCTTGGTGCATCCTCAATCGATGCATACCCATGAATATGGATAGACACACTAATCATGATCAATTTTGATTTCGCCTCACTGCGCCTGATCGGCCTGACACCTGCTATCGCCAATCAGTTGCACGGATTGGCAGCAGAACAGGCAGCAGAACATACTGAGGACAGCACCCTGCAAATGGTGCGCATTACTGAAGTACACCGCGACAGCCTGGTTGTCCACAATGGCATCAAGACTATGCAGGCGCGCGCCCTGCTGCGTCTTTTGCATGAACTGGCAACTGATGAACAAAGCCTGGCCGTCGGCGACTGGGGCTTGCTCAGTGGTACAGCAGAGAGCAGCTACCACCTCATCACCCGCATGCCGCCCTTGACGCATCTGGCACGCCGTAATAATGAAGGCCGCCTGCAAGCCCTGGCCAGCAATATCGATACCGCCTTGCTGGTCATGGGCCTGGACAATGATTTTAATTTACGCAGGCTGGAACGTTACCTGGCCCTGGTGCATGCCGCTGATGTCGCCCCTGTCGTGCTCTTGACCAAGGCCGATATGCATGAGCATGCCACTACTCGGCTGGCGGAGGTAGAGCAGCGCCTGTCTGCCAGCGTGCCCGTGTTTGCCATCAATGGGCTCAGCAACGCCACCGCAGCATTGCTGGCGCCCTGGATGGCAGCGGGCCAGACCCTGATCTTGCTGGGCTCATCCGGCGCAGGCAAATCCACCCTGACCAATACCCTGGCCAGCAGTGCGCAAGAAACCGGCGGCGTGCGCGCTGGCGACAACCGCGGCCACCACACCACCACAGCACGCTCGCTGCATCTCTGCCCTGGCGGGGCCTGCATTATCGACACCCCTGGCCTGCGCAGCCTGCAACTCAATCTCGACGAAGAGGCACTCAGCGCCAGCTTTGCTGACATCGATGCCCTGGCCGCCACCTGCCAGTTCCGCGACTGCAGCCACCAGAGCGAACCCGGCTGCGCCGTGCGCGCCGCAGTGGATGAGGACAGGCTCAAGAACTACCAAAAACTGCTGCGTGAAAGCCAGCGCAACCAGCAAACCCCGCTGGATAAAATTGCCGCAAGGTCAAAGTGGAAAGTCTTGATGCGCTCGGTCAAGGAAAGGGACAGGCTGAAGCGGGGATAGGCTTGCGCAGGTGCGGCTTTAGCGGCGAATTTCTGATGACATTCATCGTGTGACATAAAAATTGAATGCAATGAGTTTTCGCGGCTGAAGCCGCTCCTGCAAAGGCGCAGCCCATTGCATGGCAAGCTAAATCGCAATAGTCTCCGGATCTTGGCGGATGGCGATGGGCGCGACAAGGAAGCCTGCTCATCTACTGCAGCTTATTCATTTTTTACTTCATATAGAAAAAAATGAGCAATCCAGACCTGACTGGACTGCTCATTATTACTATGAAGCATGTTAAAATAAACATAATTTATTTGGCGATTTCAAAATACCTGTTCGCATTAGCAAAATCCCATTTGCAAGCACTTTCAGTATCAAACCTCTTACACGCCCATGACTATCATTATCCGAGAAAACACCATCATCAGTGTCAACACTACTTACAAAGAACCAGTTCAAGTGGCGGCAGGTGTCAAGCTGACCATCATGCCCGGTGTAACGCTGGATCTGAGTGGGAATACCCTCTTGCTGGCAGGTGATTTGCAGTTGGCGGGAAATGAAACCCAGATGGCGAGACTCAGTAATGCCACGATTTCGACAGATAGCACACAAGGCAAGATCACGGGCGACAATGCCTATTTTTCTCATGTCATTGTGGATGATTTTTTCAGTGACGGTTCAATCCAGTTATCGAAATCGATTATAGAAGCGTCTGCTATCAGCCCGCTGAAGAGTAGCAAATTTAGCTCGGATCTGTTCATCAATTCGACTATCCACGCATCTGGAACTAAAAATGCAGATATCAGCAATAGCACTTTCGTCAATACGCCCATAACAGTCACTGCGTGGACAGGTTTTTTTGGTGGATCGCTGAATATCAGTAGCTCTAATTTTATCAATGCTGGCGAGATTATTAAACTGGACCCTTTTTTCAGTGGCTCTGGATTTTCTCATAACATACAGATTTCCAACAGCTATGTCGCAGGCATCACACCAGCACAAATAGATAGCAAAGTGTTTGATGCTGATGACGATATACGCGTTAGCACTGACATCACCCCTGCCTCATTCACCACTACCCCCTACGTCAATGATGTACGCGGCTTTGTCGTCGGCAACCAGGTGATCAGCCTTGATATGCTGGGTTATAAGAACACTGGCGCATCCTCTGGCATAGGCACCAATAATGCAGATACCCTGACAGGCACTGCAGGCAATGATAATTTATTTGGATTCGCTGGCAACGACCGCATTACTGGTGGCAAAGGGAATGACATGATAGACGGCGGCACCGGGGTCGACACTGCCGTGTACAGCGGCCGCGCCGCTGACTATACCCGCGTTTTCAACAAGACCAATGGCACGTATACAATTTCAGCCAAAGCGAGCGATGAAGGTACTGATAGTCTTGTGAATATTGAGAGGCTGCAATTTAGCGACAAGATGATCGCTCTCGACATCAATGGCGTTGCGGGACAGGCATATCGACTCTATCAGGCAGCATTCGACAGAAAACCTGACTTGGCTGGTTTGGGATACTGGATCAATGACATGGACAAAGGCAGCAGCCTGACCATGGTGGCAGCTGGCTTTTTTAAATCTCCAGAATTCCAAAAACTATATGGTGATAATCCCAGCTCCAGCATCTTGATACAGGCGATGTATAAGAACGTACTCCATCGCGCCCCCGATCAAGCGGGTTTTGACTACTGGATGAAAGAACTTGATTCAGGAAGAATAAGCGCCGCCGGAGTCCTGGCAAGTTTTTGCGAGAGTACAGAAAACCAGGCGCAAGTGATAGGTTCCATTCAAAATGGTATTGAGTATACGCAATGGCTGGGTTGATCCGATAATTGCTATCACCCTGGATGGCAACCGGACAAAGCCTGATCTTGCTGGACTCACCGGGTATAGCTAAATCCGTCCTGGCCAACGACTAAAAACTGCTACGCGAAACCTATCGTCATCAACAAACACCGCTGAATAAAATTGCGGCAAGGGCTAATTTGAAGGTGTTTATGCGATCGCCCAAGGAAAGGGATAGGTTGAAGCGAGGATAGTCTATTTTTTAAAAATACAAGGTATTCAACAATGCCTTGTATTTTACCGATCAGCTTGTTCGCTTTCCCTGACAAATTCTTCAAACCTCAACTGCTCTTTAACTAAGCGACGTACGCTACGCACGATAGCGAAATTCCCAAGCACACATATGAAAAGAGTGCCGAATACTATTCGGTAGTCAAAGTGCATATCGATACGACCGATAGAATACAGATATTCCATCAGCCAGAAATAGAACGTTGGCACTATCCAATAAACTATGCCAGATCCTACCCATAATATTTTGCTCTTTTTCGCAAGCGTCACTAGATGCTTCAGGATATATAAATGCCAGATGTAGGCTGGAATCGCTATGAAGTATAAAGGCGAACGAATTTTACTAACAATAGAACTATAGTTAATGACCCATGGCAGTCTTGGGAACCAAGACAAGCCCATTGCTAACAAGAGCAATATGTTCGGTAATAACATAAGTAAGCAGCTTAACAACAGCCAGCGCACATAGTACTCAACATCATTCAAGGGCCGAAATTTACGCGACCTGCTCAAAGCCATCCAGGCAAAGAAAAATCCAGCCAATGCCGAAGAAAGCAGGACATGCAGAGACAGGAATCCGGCATACGGTGCATGTGCTGGTAACAGTGATGCATCTGAGAAAAACATGTACAAAACAAGACGCAGAAATAATGCTGATATCACCGTCAGAATTATCGACGGTGCGATCCATTCACGTCTGGCATCGGAAAATGCGCCAGCATTTGCAAAACTTAATATCTGCAACAGTACAACCACTATCAAAGTTGGCAAAGACAGCAAAGCGAAGATAGGAAATAACTCTGTCATGAACCTTGACAGCGGCATGGAGACTCCAAATGCAACAATATTCATGATGTAGTAATGTTTTGGAGTAGCGTATATTTTACACTCCCTCACGCAGGGTTTGATCAGCAATCTTATTCATTAGAGGAGGTCATCACCTCCTGCCAGCATCGTATGGCACATAATTTTCCACTACTTGTATAATGGTTATCACTACTAAGGTCATGGTATAGTCGGCACAAATTTGAACAAGTACGTGCCAGCAATAAACACATACAACGTCTAATAGATGATGCCCAACCATGCCATATCTTTACCTCCTGCTAATCACACTATTTACATTCTTCTTCGCCAGCCCGGCCTTTGCCTACAGCCAGCATTCCGAGCTGGAAGAGTTGATACTGGGTGCGGTCGGCAGTGCGCTGGTGAGTATCGTTGTGATGATCGTGGTGTTTGTCAGGTCCAAGCATGCGTTCTTGCCGCGGTTGTTGCTGGCGCTGGCCACGCCCTTGCTGGTGTTCCCGCTGTGCATGGCCGGTAGCATGGCGACCAGTTATGTCGCACAACAAGTGTATCAAAAACAAAATGCCGAAGCGGCCCAGCGGCAGGAAGCTGAGCGCCAGCAGGATTGGCAACGCAATCCCTTGCGCCTTGCCGCTTGCGATGATGCTGACCAGCAAAGCCTGGAAGCAGCTTTGGCATCAGGCCAGCATGATGTAGAAACCCGTCAGCGAGTGCTTGAAGAATGCATTATCCCCAAGGCCAACCAGGCAGGCTTGCGCAGTTTTTTGCAGACGAGCTCGCAGCAAGAAGAAGATAAATTAGCCTATTGCAATTACCTGAAACCGGTACTGACGAGCATGAACACCAGCTTGCTGGATGTGTTCGTCGAGCAAAAACTATCGCTGGTCTGCCCTTCGAATACTTACTATGGCGACACGCCTGACAAGCCAGCACCGTCATGGTGGGAATTATTATCAGAAAAAAAGACAGATACAGCTACATTACTCAAGACCTTGCAATATCTGAAGGCCCATAATGTAAATATGAAGTTCACTACCAGCAAGCTCTCCATGCTCTCACTGGCCATGGCCAGCGCGAATGTCGATGTGATTTTATTTGCTCTTGATGCAGGGCTTGATCCCTATGCCAGCTTTGAAGATGAACAAACGCTGACACCGGCCCAGACCTGGATATTGCAGCGATTCTCTTTTACCGACCTGGGCAGCTACAGCACGGCAGATATGCAACGCCTGCAAACCAGGTTGCGCGAATTGACAGCGGCAGAAGCAAATGCGCTGGCCAGCAAGAAACGTTATTCAAGCAACCTGGAAGCGGTCGAAGACGGTGGTGGAGGCTTGCTGACTTACCTGATACAACGCGGTGGCAACCTCAAGCAATTGAACCAGGGTGGCAATGGCTTCATGCGCGGCAATACTCACCTGACATCCGCCTTGCGGGCAGCGATGGATAAACTCAATGACCAGCAATTGCAGGATTTCATTTGTCCGCAAAGCAGCAAGGATGCTATTGTCTATTCACTTTATCTCGATGCCAGGGAAATGGAAAACCAGGAGCTGGTGTCCTTCTTGAGGCAAAGACATATGCCTGAGACTTGCCCCTGAAGTTGCGAGATAAAGTGGCGAAATAAAGTGGCGAATAAAATGTCAATATGCAGCAGTGATATAGTTCGCTAAGCAGTAGTATAGAGCCTGGCAATCACGTCCTAGCCCCGCTGTCATGCCAATCAACTAGTCTTTAAAAAAATTAACTTCCACATACTGTACATTGACATGAGTTACGTTATTTCGATCTATCACGCAGACATCAAAAAGAAAATCGATGGGGGTCTCGCGATTGAAGATTTTGAACATTCCAGATTTGAAGAAGAGGATCTGGCAAGATTTCTTATTCGTTTAATTAAGTACGGTTATAGACCGGAGAGCGAACATACATCGATGAAGGCATACGTCAAAGAAGTAGATGCATGCCCGATTCAGGTTCATGTTTTTGATACCCAAATCTCTTTCTCTGTGCCTTACTGGCCTAATTCAAAAGAAGCTATTTTTGCAGCGTTGCAAGACGCAAGTGAGCTATCTGATTCAAATACCATGGTGATGCATGATGCGCAAAACAATGAATGGATACTTTGATGCCTGCACGCATGCCGCGCCTGATGCCAGCTAGAAAGCCATGATAAGATTTGTCGTCAGAATGTAAGAAAATTATTCCAGACTACCATATGCCAGCCTTGTCACCAGAAACACAACAAGTGCGTACAAATATCCTCTCGCTTTTGCGCCCAATTTTCCGTCTGTTATTCATACTGTCATCCGTCACCCTGTCCAGCCAGGCCTTTGCCGCCGTCAGCGTCAGCAACACCCGTCTGGATGAGTTGATCTGGTCTGTCATTGGCAGCGCCTTGCTCAATATTGTCGTGATGGTGGTGGTGTTCATCAAATTGAAAAAGCGCTGGTGGCAAAAGACCTTGATCAGCCTCTCTATACCGCTGGTGTTTTTCCCTGGCCTGATATTTTGCAGCTTGATGACGGTCGAGGCAGTGAACCATGTTAAACAGTGGCAGAGCCAGCGTGAGAACCAACGTATAGAAGCCCAAAACGAGCGCGACTGGCTGAAAAACTTCTTGCGCAGCGCCGCCTGCGAAGGTGAACATGCCCGTTTTGAAAAAGAACTGGCATCCCACAGGCACGAGCAAATCAGCAAGCAGCGCACGCTGGAAGAATGCATCATCCCCAAAGCCAGTGTTGCTGACCTGCGCCTCTTGCTGGCTGACTTACAGTCTGATAACCAGGATGAAGCAGCCTATTGCGCTTATCTGAACCCGGTACTCATCAGCCTTGATACCAGCCTGATGGAAGTTTTTGTCGAACAGCATTTGTCGCTGACCTGCAAGTCGCAGGCATACCCGAATGAACAATTTGACTATACAGCAGAGCATCGGCCGCCATCCTGGTGGGATGTGTTTGCCCGCAAACCCCATCCACCAGCAGACCGTTTACTGCCAGCACTGCGCTATCTGCAAGCCCATGATGTGGATTTGAAACGTATCGTCGCCGGGCACTCTCTGCTGTCGCTGGCAGTGGAAGACAGCAATGCTGCAGCCATCCATTTTGCCCTCGATCTTGGCATGGACCCGAATGACCCGCTGTATCAATCGAATGCCCTGTCACCAGCAGAGACCTGGGTATTACAAAGATTTTCCAGCCAGCATGGCGCATCCTCTAGTATTGCAGAGGGCAATAGCATACAAGCGCGTCTGGGAGAGATGACGCCAGCACAGGCAGAAGCCATGGCAGGCAAGCTGCACAAGAAAGTCAATCTGGACATGCTGGCCAATGGTGGTGCAGACCTGCTGGCTTACCTGGTCAACAGCGGTGCCTCCATGCGCAAACTCAACCGGGGTGGCAGCCTGATCTTTGGCAATACGCCCATGTCACCAGAATTGCAAGCCGTGCTCGACAAACTCAGTGATGCGCAACTTGCTGCCTTTATTTGTCCTGAAGTGAGTGAATATGATCGTGATTATCCACTGTATGCAAATGCCATTTCATCCGCCAACAAGCCTTTGATCGCCCTGCTCAAGAAGCGCAAAATGCCTGAGACTTGCCCAGCCGCGCAAAAATAAACCTGGCGCTGCATCGATAAAGACAAAGTCAACACAGTGCGCGCATGAAGGGCGCACTGCCTGGCAAGCTACAGGTATTTATTTTTTCTTTTGTTCTGGCACGGGCACATCCTTGCCATCGACAGTCAGGCTGACAGCGCTGCCCTTGCGCACCATCTGTATCTTGAGCGCGCCTTTCTTTTTATAAATGACAGTGCCATTCAGACTCAACTCGCCATTCTTTAATTCCAGCACATTACCATTTTCCGTGACGATGCCAGCCTCGCCGCTGATGCTGGAGATGGCAGTGTCGCCTTCCATTTTGAAGCTACTGCTGCTGCCGCCATTGGCATTCGCACTTGCTGGGGTAGCGTAGACCAGGCTGGATGCAGAAAGCGAAAGCAGCATGCTGAGCAAGACGGTAGTGAATTTCATATGAGTGGCTTTCTATTTTAGGAAAATGGCAAACAAATACATTATGTCAATGAAATGACTTTGTCAAATAGATAATTTTCTCTTGGTAGTGTGAAGCTCTTTATGAAGTTTTACCAATTGTAATTTGAAGTGCACCTACGCCCGCTTTGCGTATACTCCTGCTCGTCTTAGCACCTATTGTCCCCCATGATATTGAGCAGCAAGCGCCTTCCACTGTTATTGATACTGAGCTGCCTGTCTTGCCTGCCGATGGCACAAGCCATGCCGGTGGAAGTACATACCCGCATCGCTGCGCCTGCCATGGCAGACAAGAAAATCGCCTTGACGCTGGATGCCTGCTCCGGCAAGTTTGATGCAGACCTGCTCGATTTTTTGATACGCAAGCGCATCCCCGCCACTATCTTCGTCACCAAGAAATGGCTGGATAAAAACCCGCAAGGCGTCGCCATCATCAAAGCCCACCTGGATTTGTTTGATGTCGAAGATCACGGTGAAAAACACATTCCCGCCATCATCGGCCCAGGCAGGAAAGTGTATGGCCTGACAGGTGAACCCGACATCGCCGCGCTACAGCGCGAAGTCACCGAAGGTGCCAAAGCCATCACCAGCGCCATCGGCACCACCCCGCAATGGTATCGCGGTGCCAGCGCCAGATATGATCCGATTGCCATGTCAGAGATCAACCGGCTTGGTTATAAAATCGCTGGCTTCTCCCTGAACGCCGACCAGGGTGCCACCTTGCGCAAGCAAGCCATCATCCAGCAATTCAAGCGCCTGCAAGCCGGTGATGTCATCATCGCCCACATGAACAAACCCGCCTCTGATTCTGCCGAAGGCCTGGCCGTGGCGCTGGCGGAAACACAAAAGCAAGGCTACGTCTTCGTGCGCCTTGATCAGGTGGAGTTACAGCGGGTGAACTTGCAGAAGAGCTTGCCGGGAAAACAAAAACTGCTGGCTGTCAACTAGTTTGTGGCGTTGGGTGCGTGATAACGCATCGTTTTTGTGTGCATGACTTGTGGTGCGTTATAACGCACCCTACCAGGTTTATTGGATCGTTGTTATTCGTAGGAGCGGCTTCAGCCGTAAATTCCTACAAGAGCTGAAGTCATCTTATGACTCCCTGAAATCAAGACCAAAAATCTCACCACAGAGGCACAGAGCGTGCACAGAGAAGAATCCATCATGAACAAACAGTAGGGTGCGTTATAACGCACCCTACTCATCCATTGAGAAGCTGGTGAGGGTGGATTAAAAATCACGGCCACAATACGATGGATTCCTGCCTGCGCAGGAATGACGAGTGAGAGGACATCCCGCTATTCCAGCGACGCGGTTGGCGTCGCTTGGCAAAATCACTCACCTAATCGCACCTATGTTCAGCCTGGTAGTGTGCGTTATAACGCACCCTACTCATCCCTTGAGAAGCTGGTGAGGGTGGATCGAAAATCACGGCCACAATACGAAACAAAGGCCGGTCAACAGACCGGCCTTGATCAAATCTCCTGGCTTCCCAGGTTCTTTTTTTACCCTGATTTAACGCACAAACAAGGCAATCAGGATAACGATGGGGAGTGGGATGCCAAGTAATAACAATAAGATAGAACGCATGATAATCTCCAGAAATGATGGTTGATACCTACCCTTGTGCGGTCCGGCGACAAGGGCGGGGCTCAGGCAAATAATGCTTAGGCGATGACGTGGGCCTCATCACGCTGACGGCCACCCAGGGTAGCTGCCAGGCTGGCGACAAAGGCACCCAGCAGCAGGGCGACAAACATCCACAGGGCAGAATTAGCGGCTGCCTTGCGTGCCTGATCTGCGGCTATCTTGGCGTTATTCTTGGCGTCAGCAACTGACTGATTGAACTGGGCGAATACCGCGTCTACACGCTTAGTGGCGTCGATCTGGTTCATGTCGGTGCGCTTGGCGACCAGCCTGGCCAGATAATCGCGGTCTGTGGCGGACAAAGAGCCGTTGACCACATCCGTCGACAAAATTCTGCCCACTTCCATGCGCACGTTATTGGCGCTGCCAGTGTTGCTGGCCACAGTGTTATCTGTCGTAGCCTGCTCTGTACGCAGCAACATGTCAGTGAAATAATCGACCGGGTTGACTTTGGCATTGCCTGCCACCGTAGCGGCTGCATTGACTGCTGTGCCTGCTGCATCTGCTGCGCCACTGAGGATACTATGGGCAGCGCTGGCCAGCAGGCCGACTGTCAATATAGAGGCCACAGCCCATGCCAGCATGCCATGCGCGGTGTCGCGGAAATAGACTTCATTATCATGCACATTGGTCCATTTGGTGCGCAGGCGGCCAGCAATATAACCACCGATGCCGGAGGCAGCAAGCTGGGTAAAACCCAGCCAGGCGATGGTCGAAATGCCCATGAGGGTGGCGTTATAAGACCACGGTGACACCGAAGACAAGCCCAGGCCCGTACCCAGCATTAACAATATCAGGGAAAGGGCCGCAGCCGCGACCGCACCGCCGAATACGGCTCCCCAGGACACGCCTGAAGTACCTGTACGGCTTGCCCCCTCAGGAGCGACTATCAGCATATTTGCTTCAGTGGCATTGTTGTTCATATAGTTATCCGTCTGCTTTCAGTTAGTTTTATTCACAATGACATCTCAGGTTTTTTCTTCATAAAAGACATGAAAGAATGACCTCATGATAGGCAGCCGGAAATTTTATGTCTGTGTGTTGCCCAACACTGCGCATAGATTTTTCACATGAAAAATAAACAATTCTGCAGATAGAGAAAATGGGAATGCGCACACACTGCTCATGCTGCTTATATGAAGTGCTTGCTGGCGAAAGCCCAGATCATGGCAGAGGCATCTGGCCCCTTAGGGTCACTATAGGCATGGCCAGTTGCGCCGCCACTCCAGGCATGGTCCAGGCCATTGATCTCACACAGGCTGACGACGAGCTTGCCCTGGCTGCGATAATCCGTCACGGTGGCTGGGTAACGTGCGCCGCGTTGTACGCTACGCGGTTTGGATGCTTGCGCGCCGGATTGTTCTGCCCATTGCCGCGCCAGTAGTGTCGCATTGACGGGGGAGACGACACGGTCCCTGCTGCCCTGGATGATCAGTAAGGCAGGCAATGTCATATCCGCAGGCAGCGGTGCAGCGAGCTGCCTGCGTCCGCGCATGGCCATGACCGCAGTCGCTGAAGAATGCGCCAGCCCGGGCGCAACGCCGGAATGCATGGCAAGCGCCCGAAAACGCCGGGGATCACTCAAGACTAGCAGCGCCGCCATGCTGGCACCGGCAGAGAGGCCCGCCACGGCCATGCGTTGCGGGTCTATGGCCTGCGTCAGGCAAAGCTGGTCTATCACCGCATGGATGGACCTGGCCTCGCGTTGCGCCCTGCCTGAACGGCTGTCATACCAATTCCAGCAGGCGTGGGTATTTGCGAGTTTTTCCTGTTCAGGATACAGCACACAGAAGCGCTTGCGCTCTGCCAGCTTGTTCATCCTGCTGCTGGCTGCCATTGCTTCTGCATCTTGCAGGCAACCATGCAACATGACTATCAGAGGCAGGCGTTCATTGCTGCGCACGCCGGGTGGGCGATACACGTGATAGCGCCGTGTGCCTGCGGCACTGACGGTGACGCCTGTTGTCCAGTGGGTGCTTGCGACTAAGGCTGGCTTGGCAGGCTTGGTAGGCTTGCGTGGCTTCGCTGGCTTGACTATCTTTGCCACCTTGGCAGACTTGGCAGGCTTGACAGGCTTGGCGGTGGCCAGCGTCTGTTTAATCGCCTTGACACCAGCAAGTGTCACCGAGCTGCTCATCTTGTTAAACAGACGTTTGAAAGAACTACTCCACAGGGACTTACTGCTGCGCTTGGTCATGAGGATTTTTTTCTCAACTGCCGCCCAGTGACAAAAAGGCTTCCTTCACCCTTGCCAGGCCAAAACGCCATATCTGGTCGAGATGGATATGCGGCATAGACGGCAACTCAGCCGGGTCGATAAACACATTCAAGACTGCCGGACCATTGGCAGCAAATAGCTGGCGCAAACCGCTATCGAGTTCGCTGGATCTTTTGACCGTAAAGCCAGCTGCGCCGCAAGCGACTGCAAAGGCAGCAAAATCCATATTCGGAAAGGTGCTGCCTTTGTCGGCAGGCAAACCTGCCTCTTCCATTTCAAGGTGGACCAGGCCCCATTGCTGGTTATTGAAAACAATCACCTTCACAGGCAGGCGATGTTCTACACTGGTCATGAATTCACCCAGCAACATGGTAAAGCCGCCATCGCCCACGGCAACAATGACTTGCCTGTCGCGATCCAGGGCCTGCACGCCATTTGCCTGGCCCAGGCTGGTACCTACCGCAGCATTATTAAAGGAAGCCAGTATCCTTTGCTGGCCAGATTGCTGTATCCAGTTGCCGCACCACAGCGTGACCACACCAGTATCGATGATGATGGCAGCATCGCTTTGCGCATGCATGCTGATGCCGCGTGCCAGGGCTTGCGGATTGACATGCTGCCCACTCTCTTGCAGCACGGCTTTCTTATCTAGCATCTCATCCCATTGTTTGCGCGCATCACGCACGCCATGCAAGAAATCCTGCTCTTGCCGTTGCGGCAATTGCTCAAGCAATTGGGTAACAGTGGGCTTGATAGCACCAACTATGCCCAGTTGCACACCAGTGCGCCGCCCCAGCACTTCAGGGCGCAGATCTATCTGTATGACCTTGCCATTCTTGGGCAGGTATTCGGTATACGGGTAATCAGAACCAAGCATCAAGACCAGCTCGGCATCTTGCATGGCATCCACACCAGGTGCACCGCCGATCAGGCCCACCCCACCCATCCAGTAAGGATGGTGATAGGCGACCATGTCCTTGCCGCGAAAAGTATGCATGATGGGGGCCTGCAAACGTTCTGCCAGTTGCAGCACTTGCGAGATCGCTGTGCGGCAGCCAGTGCCAGCAAAAATCGCAATTTTTTTGGATTGCTCGATCAGGTGCAGTGCCACGGCCACATCCTCAGGGTCGGCGGCCATTTCTGGCGCGGCCCTCAGGGTGGCCAGGCTGCCCATTTTGGTATCGGTTTTTGCGGCAAATACGTCAGGCGGGATATTCAGGTGGGCCACCCCATGCATGCCATAAGCATGGGCAATGGCTTGATGAAAGACATGGGCTGCCTGGTCAGCATTGGCCAGTGTCTGTGTATACACCGCCACATCGCGGAACAATAAATCCGGCGTGTTTTCTTGCAGATAATCATTGCCGCGCTGCGCAGCGGGAACACCGCCAGAAATCGCCAATACCGGCGCATGGTCTTTATGTGCCTCATACAAGCCAGCAATCAAATGATTGGCACCAGGGCCCGTCGTGCCGCAACAGACCGCCAGCTTGCCAGTCAGCTTGGCCTGGCCAGCGGCAGCCAGCGCCGCCCCTTCTTCATGCCGCACGCCTATCCATTGCATCTCCTTGTTTTTGCGTATGGCATCCGTAAAAGGATTGAGCGCATCGCCCACCACCCCAAAAATCTGCCGCACACCCAGCTCGTGCAAAGTGGCAACCAATAACTCGGCGACTGTTTGTTGCATGTTATTCTCCTGATCTGTGAAGACGATACGGGCCGGGTGGAAACAAGCAGGCAAGCTCCAATCCAAGGCCCAAATTGACTCAGCTCAGGATAGCGCTTAAAGGCGGCGACCTATGTGCGGGAACACACCTCCGGGCGTCCATGGAAAAATAAGAATTGTTATGCAGGGAAGATCAAGACCAAGAATCGCACCACAGATACACAGAGGCACAGAGAAGTAGGGTGCGCCATGCGCACCGCTTTTTTAGACAAGCTGGTACATTGATGGTGCGTTATAACGCACCCTACGGCGTACGGTTTTTTGTAGGGTGCGTTGTAACGCACCGTTTTTTCCTCACCAACCCAAGTGCTGCGTATTCCAAGGCAATAACTGACACTTTAAAAATAATGCGCAAAGAGCGCGTAATTATTGCTACACTGATTCTTGATACACTGAGTCCTGGAAGTTTGATCCCTATTCCACCCTGGCCACCTTCATTCGCATGCTCGATTTCATCTTTGAAATTCTCTTGCAAGTCATTGCTTATGGCACGGGCAGATTAATTATCCCCGTGCTGTCGCTGGGTACCATGCGCGGCGAAGCTTTCAAGGGTGAATCATCGCCTTACAACAAAGCTTCGTTTTGGCGTGACAGCAAGGGCATCGTCATTAGTGGAGACATGACCAGCCTGATCGGTATCGTATTCTGGATAGTCATCGCCATTGCTGTGGCTATCTATGTCAACCGCTGAAATTATCCAGGCGATTCATTCCTGCGCTTGAGCCAACACCTCAGGGTTTCCACGCACTCTCTATCATCGCATACCCCTGTTTATCATATTGCTTAAGCTCAGCATTGTTATAGGGATAGAAATCATTTTCACCAAAATAGGCTTCGCTCAGCTCGGCAAAATATTCGCGGTGATTGCTGAGTGCATAGGCGGCCTGCAGGGCGGGCTGATGGTCGCGTGTGACCTGGCGGTAGAGACCGGCGGCCCTGGCATGCTCGTAGGCGCGCAGGATAGCGGCATCAAGTTCTGGGTGCATGAAATGGTAGGCATGCGCCATCTCATGCAATAGCCCATAGGGCTGGGTATTGACAAGATTAGTGAATTCTTTCCAGTTACAGATTTCTATATTGCCAGCAAACTCGACTGGGTAGCCATGCTCCCTGAGCCATTGTGCCGATGGATGATGCTGTGCACCAAAGGCGCGATAGGTGCCGCTGGAAACATAGATATTAACGACATGCAAACCAGGCTGGGCATGGGCTGGCAACTTGCTGAGTTTGTTTAGTTGATCTGTCAGTACAGTCAGGAAGGCAGACCTGGATTTTTCATCTGCCGTCTGCGCGCCCTGATCCAGCAGCACTGTCCAGCCATCCAGTTGCATCTTCTGGTAAGTGCTGCGGGCATGGGCCAGCGGCGTGCCCAGCATCAGTATGGCTGCACTTGACAAAAATGTACGGCGATGGCGGTTGACAGAGGAAAGCTGCATGGCGAGGCAAGACAAAAAGGCTGGTGAAGATATTGATGATAACAGCCCGATTAAAGCATGGCCATGCCAGATGGCGCAATAGCATGCGCCATCATGTGTGAACCAGCATCAACGACGATGCGGCTCCCAGTGCCCTTCCCTGAAATGCCAGGAATGGCCTACCTGCTCCCAACGATGCTCAACCCAGAAATGGCCCGAGCGTGGGGCAGACCAGTAACCACGATGCCAGACATGACGGCCACCTTCCCAGAACCAGGCACCACCTATCCAGATATAACCGGGTGTTGGTGCTACCCCTATCACTTCCGCATAGGGGGCAGGTGGCGCTGCTTCCACTACCACTACATTAGGCTGTGCATACACCGGCTGAGGTACATATACAGGCTGGGGTTGCGCATAATAGTGGGGACGTGGTGCCACCACGCAACCCGTCATCATGGCAGCAACAGCAATTGCACTTAAAGATAAAGGCAAGGTTTTCATTTTATTACTCCGTTTCTATGTCCACAGCTAGCGACAGGCAAAAAAATTGGTCAGCCGCTAGCACATACAGACATTAACGTTCATGGTAAAACTGTTGTTGACGGGGTTTTGTAATGATTTGTAGCAAAAACGCAGGGCTTGCCAGTGAAGGAACAACGGTCTGTAACAATTGAAACGGACGTGAAAAATATTCGCCTGCGACCAGTGCAAAGGGCACCCTGGCGCTGAGTTTCATGACACACATCGCGCCCTGAAAGTTGCCGCAAACACCAGACGCATTGCCTGTTGCCTCACCTTGCAGGGTGCGCCATCAAGCATGATGGGATTAAAAATGGTGCGCAAAACGCAGCCTAGCAAACTGATTACTTCGTGCATACCCGGCACTAAATTGTGCAGCATACCCAGCTTGCAAGAGGCGACCTGTACAGCGTTCTTGTATTGTACACTTGCTATTTACCCCAATAATAACGGAGACATCATGCGCATCAACAAGACCTCGACCATCATCGCGGCATTTTTTGCTGGCATCATTGCATCGCCGCTGATACAACATGCCGTCAGCGAAGCGCGTGCAGATGCGCCTGCGTTATCCCCTGCAATATTCGATTTGCAGGCAATCAAGCATGATGACTTGCCCAAGACCAGCAACCCGGAACTCAATGCCCGCACCCTGGTTACCACCGACCATGCCACGGTCGGTATACAGTCAGGCAATATCGCCAAGCACACGCACCCGCAGACGGATGAATTGCAATACATCATCGAGGGCAGCGGCAGCATGTGGCTGGGCAATGAACGCAAGGATTTCAAACCCGGTAGCCTGATCGTCATCCCCAAAGGCACGGCCCATGCTGGCAGCATCGTCAGTAACGGCCCCGTCAAGGCCATCGCCATCAAAATCCCGCCTCAGGGCAAGGGGGATATTGTTTTTGTGGATTGAGGCATGTTGGAATTATTTTTAAACTGAGCAATATGCTGCGACCAGCATTTACACATGATGGGCCTGGCAGGAAATTGGCCCTGGTTTTATTATTCCTTCTGACGGCCGCGATGCCAGGCATAGCGATGGCCGATAACTGGAATGGCGCGCGTGGAGCTATATTTGTCTTTTGCTCTATCCCGGTTGCAGTACTTGGGTTTGTCATCAGCCTCGCTTTTCTCATCAAAGGGGCTTTTCGAAAACCTGTTTTTTTCATGATCCACAGCGCTGTCTTCATCTGTGCTGCATTCGCAGTACTGATCGCCAGCACTGTTGGCGGTGACCGTCAATCATTTATTATTGCACTGCTAGGTGAATCTGTATTACTGCTCATTGTCCTGTTACCCGGGTTCATACAATATCTGTCGCGCGACCGGACAACAAAGACCAAGCTCCAAAATCGCCATCATCAGATTAAACCAGACCGTCATTTCATGCATGGCAAGACTTGATACCATGGCATGTGCAAAGCGCCAGGATGGAAAAGAATACAGGTATTACCACCCATCTTGATGCTTTCGTAGCTTGCACGTGTCACTCTTACTTCTTGAAACTGTTTTTGCTCACCCCATGGTGCAAGCAACAAGATGTAGCCTCCCTTGTCACGAAGCGCTGTTTTTTTCATTACCTCGACTTTATAAACCTGTGGTGCAGCATTATCCAGTTTGGTATTTGCCAGGACGAAAGTACTGTACCCATATCCGCCATTCAGTAATAACAAGAAAAACAAGACCCAATATCTGCGTCGCGCAAAGCGATCAAGATGAAAGATCAAGCCGGTAAGGGCGATGGCAGCTATCGCCGCGAACACCAGGATATCAGTAAGCTGGAGTAGTACGGTGCCAACGTCATGCGCATATACCGTGAGCACTAGACTAGACAGGATAAAGAGCAAGGCCAGGTCTGGCCTGACATTGCCTGAACCCTCAGCGATTTGATAGCGACCTGGAGACCATGCCATGAGCGCAATCGCCGCCCAGGGCAATAGCACCAGGGCTGGTATGGCCACATCAGATATGCCTGAAAACAGTAGCGCAAAGATAGCAATAACGATGGAAGATGACTTGAGGTGCTTTGCCACTGTTTTTGCAGTAGCCAATTGTTGCATGCGCTCAGTCTCGCTATTCCCAAAATTGCTGTCCTTGGCAATCTCGTCCAGAGCGAGTTGATTGTCCCGCGCATCCAGGTCTTCTATCGCATGGAACCAGGTCTGGAATACAGCATCCGTTTTCAGCAAGGAATGCACATGGATTTTTTTTGGTTTTTTGTCGATAGACAAGATCTCAGTCACATCTACAAAGGGGATGAAAGGAAGATACATCTTAGGGGCAGGCCATAGCTCATGCCGTGGTCCTCTGTTTCTGAGTTCTATCCAGGGACGAAATTCACGACGCCCCTTGATCTGGGCATGCAACAGACGTGTTATCCCATGCAACGCGTGAACTTCTATGGCATCCCTATACAAGATGAGCTGGTAGCGGCTGACTTTCAGAAAAAAATACAAGCCCAGGGCAGTAAGCAGCAGGCACAACATGTATATCATCAAGATGAGGCTAGTCTCTG
This sequence comes from Undibacterium sp. Di27W, assembly GCF_049340345.1. NCBI lineage: Bacteria > Pseudomonadati > Pseudomonadota > Betaproteobacteria > Burkholderiales > Oxalobacteraceae > Undibacterium > Undibacterium sp. Di27W. The sequence continues at coordinate 19,719 of NZ_JBMPOS010000017.1, forward strand.
GTACTTTCAGATACATCGCCGTCAACAACATGCTCGACATCCCGGCCAACGCAATAAGAATCGCAAACAGCTTGAATAAAAATCGCCAGAGGGGTGACAAACGATAAATATATGGGAAAGTGATCTCGTCTTTAAAAAGACTTTTTTCTGTTTTCACCTGAGGGGTTTGTGCTTTTTCCACAACCTGATTCTATTTCTGAACTTCTATTCCTGAATTGTGCTTTCAACAGCAGCACATGCTTAGCATATATGTTAGGCCTGTTAGCCAGATTGCGTCAATCAAACTTGCTGCATTGCATGGCAATTCATTCTCTATTGTTGTGTCTGACCATAGCCCAAAGATAAAATTAATTTCTTTATTTAATTTCCCTTATGCTGCATCACTGAGCCTGGTTGCCCGCCCTGCCCATCCTATATATGCCAGGACCAAGACAATACTGCTTCACGGGCAAGTAGACACCACATACCAGGGCATGTGCAAGCCACCCCTGTGCAGATCGACACAGGCCATGCCACCTGCAGCGATACTGCGGAATATGGTGCTGTCAACGGTGACATCTTCTGATTGACGGATAGGACCCCAGGGTGCCAGTTGCAAATGATAAGACGTACTCTTGCCATTAGAGATGCGCTTGCTCAATACCTGAACCTGGTAGCTGGTCGTGGCAGCATGATCAAGGCGGACATTGACCAGGGTCACGCCACCATAACCATAGACACAAAACATCACGACCATGAAGAGTATCATCACAAATTTGCTACGCAAGGCGCGATCTACCAGCAAACCCAGCGTCAGCAATACCAGGCCACAGGCAAGTGCAGTTAGCAAGGCCGCCGAGTGATTGACCAGATTAATGTTCGCCATGGAACGTGACATCAAGGCGACGCAAGGCATGATGATCATGAGGGCCAGGTTGGGTTTGACATCAGTGGGTTTGGCATCGAGCTGATACATGCCATTTGCCAGCTTCATCATCAACAAGGCCAGCCATGGCAATATCAAGTTAAACAACACCAGCAAGTCATAAGGCTCGGGAAAGACAATCAGCCAGAAAGAAAAAACCAGGGCAGCACCATTGGCAAGCTTGGCATGGCGCTTGGCCGTTTCCAGTCTTTGCAAGCGCTCTGCCTTGCTGCTGCCGAGATTGCTGTCGGCAGCAATTTCATCAAGTTGCTTTTGCTGTTCTTGTGCATCAAGGTCAGTGATGCCATCCATCCAGCTTTGGAATGCGGCATCAGTGTTGAGCATCCTGGCGATCTGGATTTTTTTCTCTTGTGGGTCCAGCGGAATGAGGAAGATTTCTTCTGGCGCATTATGACGGCGTACCAGCCTGCGGCCTTGCAATTGCGAACGCAGCAAACGTCTGCTGGAAAACATCTTGTGCACCTCAATCGCATCATGCTGCAGCACTATTTTGTATTTGAGGACATCGATTAATAAGAAAACACCCATGGCGCTCAGTATTAAGGCAACCACCAGCAAGATTGGGCTATTGCCCAAGCCCTGCCCCTCCAGGGTAGTCAGCAAAGCACCTGCCATCCCGCCGACTATCAAGATGATGGCCAGCGAGAGGGCGATCAAACGCCAACTGAGTGACAAGCGATATTCCCTGGGGTAGCTTGCTTGCAAGTGACTGGGGAAAGCTGAGCCTGTATTTTTCATTACTGGTCCTGTCTATATTTTTTAATCTGCCAGTCTGGAGTTTTCAGGCAAGCATGATGCTGTATTACCTGGCAGTATACTGCCATCAAAACCCTGGTGCTGCTCTTGTTGATACAATTCCGTGTGTGTGAAGCATCTTCCCTTCTCTCTCCAAAAAAACCGGTGCGTTATTACGCCCCCTGCAGCGCACCCTACAGGTATAGTCGTTTCATTGATGCCCTTGCAGATCGTGCCGTTTTTTACCTGGACATCCTCTCAGTCGTCATTCCTGCGCAGGCAGGAATCCATGGTATTTTTACCGTGAGGTTTGATTTGCAGTCGTTTTTTTGATGTATCAAGATTTGCGAAGTTTCTTTCTTGATTGACGAACGCCGCCAGGCTCCAGCCTGCGCTGGAGCGACGCTGCCAAGTATAGTGGTTGATGAGATTGAGCAGGGTGCGCCATGCGCACCGTTTACTCCAATAAATCATGTGCATATCTCGTCATGTACATGGTGCGCATGGCGCACCCTACCCCGCACTGAGAAATGCAGAATGCGTTATAAGCTACCTGCTTGCAAGTAGCCCGCTGCGCAACGCCCGGTATTGAAAAATTCAACTCCTGCATTAGCCGGACTGAAATACTCTCTGCCATGATTTAATCTCTACTTTCGTTTTCCAGAGTCAATCATGCATCGTCATCTACCCTATTTGAGCAGCTTTGCGGCACTGCTATTGTGTCTGTCGGCAAGTGCTGAGGATATGCGTTGTATCAAGTCCGATAGCACAACTGATTACTCCGCTTGTTACAAGCTGTCAGAAATGCGCATGAATGGCAGTGTGCGCTCTTTTCCTCTATATCAGATTCGTGGCGCTAAAAACCCGGGGGAATTAGTGAAATCCCCTTTCATCACCGTCTATGACTGCAATACAGAAATGATGGAACTGAGGGAAGATGACCAGCCATTTTGGGGTCGTATCAAAGCCGACTCCGGTACTTCAAAAAAATGGCGTGACAGCATTTGCGAAGAGAAAAATGTCCTCGTTGATGAGAAGCTGAAAATGCCTTAACTTGCCCTGCAGAAAAATACCCAGGTACATCCTCCATGTAGCGATGAAGAAATACATACAAGAAAGCAAGATAAAAAAATGCACTAATTGTTAAATAATGTAGCAAATAGATCAATCATCACCATTTGAAACAAATGTCTAATATGCTAGATAATTGATTAATTCATATTCAATGAATGATCAATTGCTCTAGTCCGGCTGCATGATTCCCCCATGCTCAATGCAAGACCAACATTGCAGGGCTTAGCCAGCCTCGACAGTCTCTTCACCTTTTTCAATCTATACCTGTGCGTGTCATCACGGCGATGGCGCATGGGCATTCTTGTCGCTTGCTGTTCTTCCTTTATTTTTCATAGCGGAGTTAAAACATGTGTGCATACAATCTCTCGTGGTTAAGTAATAGCGTACAAAATCAGGGACAGAATTTGTCCTTGTTGTCGGCCTTGCTGAGTGCCCTCAATACCTTGAGCACGAGCAATCCGGCACCTGGCACTGCCTGGTCAGCCGCCTTGCAAAACTTGCTCAGCGCGCTTGAGCAAGATCAAAAACCGGCTGCTTTGGAGCAGGCTGACTGGGAGACGCTCAAAGCAGAATGGTCGGACTTGCGTACCGCACTGGGCAATCAACTCCCTGCTGCATTGCAGCCTTTGGGCTATCAAATATCAACATTCCTTGAGGCTAAAGTTGTTCCGCCTGCCACCAAAGGTTTGCTCACCTACCCGTTGCTGGCGAAAAATGCGCAAGCAGATGGCCAAATAGCAGCTGGCGCACTCACATTTAAAACCTCTGCTGCTGCCAACGTGCAAGCCAGTGCCGTGATCGAAGTGCTGAGCCAGCAGCCTGATTGGGCCACGGACCTGGGCTATCAGCCCGTGCCAGGGAAAAGCTTTTTCCGCCTGGGCTTGCTAGGTAATCTTGGCGCAAATGTAGCTGCCGATGCCACGCCGGTGTGGGGAAGTATTGGTTTCGCCGCTGGGGCTACGGCAACGGCCCATCTTGACTTGTGCTTCAATTATCCGCCCAGCGACTATGTGGGTCAGGCTTTGCTGGACAGCCTCACGCAATTGCCTGTACCGGGTGATTTGCCAAGTGCACTGAGAGTTTGTCAGGGGGGTGATTTTGCCATCAGCAGCTTCGATGTTGCCGGCACAGCGAACTTGAGTGGCAGCATCAAGGCCAGTAGTGCCTTGGTCCAGACCGCGGCCAGTATGGGTGCTACGCCTTCGTGGAGCCCCGTCCCCCTGGGCAAGCCAATTAATATCACCGCTGGTCTTGCGGCAGAGTTTGCGGCCAGTTGGGCGCTTGAAGGTGACCTGCACCTGACTGTGATCAAAAAAGAGGGCAAGCCCATCGTCAAGCTGGCCAGAGGTATCAGTCGAAGCACGGGGGCCTCTGTCGATATTTCTGCATCCATCGGAATAGAGGGCATACAGGCGGCATTGGACCCTGTCATGAGCAAGATACTGCCTTCGGCTGAACCCTTGATCAGCAAGCTGGGTGGCTTTTCTGATCTGCGCAGCCTGGGACTGGCTGCCTTGAATAAAAAATTGAACCTGACTGACGACAGCGACTGGACACATGCGGCCCAGGCCTTGCTCAATATTGCTGCAGGCGGAGGCACCAGGGCTACTCAGGCCCTGAGCGACAGCCTGGGCAATATTGTCAACGACTTTAGCAAAAATTATCTGACACAAGGCGAGGCAGCCATCACTGATGCGCGTAATGCGATACAGACCCAGATCAAAACCCTGCTTGCTGGCGCGCTCAATGACAGCGCTACACTGGATACAAAAATCACCAGCGCCCTGGAAGATATCATTCAAAAGATTGATGCAGAAATCGCTGCGCTGGCTGGCAAACTCACTGGACTGACAAACACCGCAACCACACAGATAGCTGAGTCCCTGGGTTTGGCAAGCGCAGACCTGCAACAGTTTATCGAGGATCTGCAAGTCAAAGTCAATGCAGCCACTACTCGCCTGAGTAATTGGCTCAAGTCGTATGAAGCAGCCAGGGAACGTGTAGCCAAGGCCGTTGCCAAGATAGAGAAAAATAAACTGGCATTGGAAGTCGCCTATGCTTACCAGAAAAAACAAAGTACCACGACCCTGATCGAGATAGGTTTTGTGCAAGACACGCCGTCAGCACGCGCTTTATATCGGTCACTCTGGACTGGCCAGCTGGATAATTATGCAGCGCAAATCAAGATATGCGAAAGCGAAGGCAGTGCAAAAGAAATGCAAAGCCTGTTTGGCCGCACGCAGCAACGCCAGATCAGCACGGCTTTGTCACTGAGTGTCTTTGATTTTATCAATGTCCAGAGCACGACCAAGGTGCTCGACGACATTACCGTCAATGCTGACCGCGACGGCAGGATCATCGTCGCCAAAGATGCCATCGCCCTGAGCAGCACTGTCAACTCTCAAGGTTTGGTCAGTGAATCCAGCTTGACGCTGAATCTGGAAATGCTGGCATTGAAAGACAGTCCGCCACCTTTCAATGCAGAATTCAAAGGCAGTGGCGATAAAATTAACAAAAATCATTTGAAAGATTTTTTTGCTTTGCTGGAAAAACTCAACGCTGTTTCACCAGGCAGCGGTTCGCGCATCAGTGATTTTTTATTTGGCGGCACGGCAGGTTCAGATGCACGGGTAAGTCAGGCGAATATCAATGGCACTTGCGTGCTTGATCAGGATGCCTGGCTGCGCCTCTTGCAAACCCCGGTTAACGAACTGATTGCTGCTGTTCAAGAGAGCTGCCTGGCCAGCCTGACTGCGGCGGTCGATGCTGGGGCTGAACGAGGTGGCATGGACGGCTCGCCAGCGGACTGGATTGCATGGTGCCTTGGCTATACAGGTTGGTCTGAGCAAGAATTATGGTCCAGTGTGGCTGCCAGCAGCAGTGCCACTATCTGGGCAGATGCATTATTCTCTGTCGAGCCACAATTTGGTTTTGATCCTATCCCAACCGATAACCCGCTTCAACCTCGTGCCATTCGCACCTCTTTGCGCCGTCTTTGGGAAGTGCGCCGCATTGCCAATGGCGCAGGCAAGGCGTGGGCCGCCGTTGTTGCCGAGGCGGCTTTATTCGCGCAATTAAAAACTGCTGCACCCGCTGGAACTGCGGCAACCGCGCAGACATTTGACAGGTTGTCCGCGCTCTCAAAAAGCATCAGTCAAAACTTTGCCATCGCCTTCCAGTTTGAAGTACCAGATCTGGTGCAACCGATGAAAGTCAGCTGGCGTTTCCTGGGCCTGGTGCTGGCGCTGCATAAGCTGGCTTTGCCAAACCAGGACAATACCTTCATCACCAAGGTGGAAACCACAGCGAACGGCAACGCTGTCGCCAAGTTGTTTGTATAAAGCCGGTTAGTTTTATCAGTACGCCTCTCATCGAGTACGGTGAGAGGCGATGCATTCCATAAACTGCGGCAATTACCAGGGTGCGCCGTGCGCATCCTTGTTCGAACATGTCATGTTGAGCTTGTACTTTTGAACTTGCTTCACCTCAGGCTCAACTAAAAAACCGCTCCAGTTTCGATACTTCATCAGCCGGCCCTACACTGCGTTTATTGCAGATATTCCGGCGGCCTGCGCCATTGTTTTTGAGGCTGCCATCATCGGCGATGTAATAACCGGTGCGATAGTACTCTTGCTCATCCTTGTTTTGCGGCTTGTGGATAATCACAGGTTGCAGCATGGTGGGCATGGCCTGGCCTTCCTTGGTCTTGCAATCCCATTTGACGGCAGAGCCACTGTCGTCTATGCGTATGGTGGCAACATGGTTGCTATTGGGCTGCTCCCACTTGATTTGGTAAACGGCATAGGGCAATTTGCTGGCAACGGCCTTGAACTGTGCATCATCCTGTTTGGCGGGCACAGTGTCGACCACGATCAGAGCCAGGGCAGCATTGCGCTTGAAAGGCATGGTGCGGTAGTTAGGTGTCTCTTTGACCCAGTAGCTGACATAGTAATTGCCAGCCCTGGCGGCATACACCTGGCGCAGGTTTTTTTGCTCAAACAAGGCTGCACGCGATTCCAGCAGCAATTCATAACCCAGCTGCTCACCTTTGACATTAATGGCATAGTGGGCAAATTCCCGGTACTTTTTGTCGACCGCCATGCGGCTATAGATAGGGTCGTCAGCACGCTGGGTAATGACGTCGGCTTTTGTGTCCAGCGCCGGGATGGCAGTCCACATCTGGGCCTGGGCAGTGCCTGCCAGGCAAGCGGCAACAATACTGAATGCCAGGGCCAAACGCCTGGTCTTGATGGTGTAGGTATTCAACATGGTGGCCAGGTGTCAGCTATCCGCTATCTGATAAGAGTTAAATTGTCTTCAGTTTCATGCCATTGGTCAGCGCAAAATGGTGCAGCTGATCAATGATATTTTTCTTGGAGACTGAGATGATGATGACGCTACGTTCTGCATCATTGACCCAGAACTTGACCCTGCCTATGGCGTCAGAGCCACGCATCCAGCGCCTGAAGGTAGCGAAGATGCCATTGCCACCACCAGCGATTTTAGGATCAGCCATGGTGCGATAAGAACTGTCTGCGGTTTCATAAAACAGCACATCGGCACAGGCAAAGGATTTGGACTTGCCCTCATCGATGATATAGATGGACTTGGTGTCGTAGTTGACGGCCAGCCCGTCATGGTCACAGACATCGGCGCATTTTGCGCTGTCAACACCTGAAAACTGCTGGATTTCAGTCACCAGCTTGCTATGTCTGCGCGCTTCCAGAGCCAGGCCAGCAAAGAAGGCATAGATAAACCAGGCGATGACGGGCAAGCCCAGGATGTTGCGCATGTACTGGGCGCTGAAGTTGCTGCCAATAAGGTAAAACAGAAACCAGGCAATCAGGATATTTCTGATGAGCGGGATGGTGATGAAATGAAAGATGTTTTTGACCATCGAGATTACCTTATCATTACGGAAAGTATTTACAGGCTATTATAAGTCTGAGTTCCCCCGAAACAGGCGCCATCAGCCAGGTAAAAGTGTAATCAAAAGTTACAATTTAAGCTAATCCTGCCCTGCCCCGGCCCTTCTCCGCTCAGGACGCGAGCAAAGCCTGCCTGAAAACCTGGGGGCTGGTTCCCATCAACTCTTTGAAGGCAGACACATAGGCGGCACTGCTGGCAAATTGCAGGCGGTGGGCGATGCTCTTGATCGAAGCAGTGGTGGCCAGCATATCAAGCGAGGCAATCAGACGGGCGCGTTGTCGCCAGCGGCGAAATGACATGCCAGTCTGGGCGCTGAAGTGGCGGCTGAAACTACGGCCCGACATGGCCAGCTGAGCCGCCAGCTCGTCCATGGGGCGCAGCCAGTGCCCGGCTTGCATCATCTCTTGCAGGGCCAGCCTGAGTGGGCCGGGCGCTAGCCAGGGCAAGTCGCTGGGCAGGCAGGCGGTTTCACTGAGAGCATGCAAAAGCAGGCCAGCCATCATGTTTTGCATGGCCAGGCTGCGCCCGACCGCAAACAGACCCAGCACCAGTTCACGCACCAGGCTGGAAGCCACCAGTACATGGGTCTCACCCTGGCGGGCAAATTGTGGGCATGCAGCCAGCATGGCAGGCGAAAAATACACCGTGCGCAAGGCCACGTCCGAGAGCATCTGTATGCCATGTTCTTGTTGCGGCGGCAGCCACAGGGCGCGCTGGGGCGGTATGGTCCATTGCTGGTTACCGGTATCGACCTGCATGCTACCGCTCAAGGCGAACACCAGTTGCCCCGTCTGATGGTGGTGCACAGGCAGGCTATGCCCTTGTGGGTGGCTACGGGCCAGTACGCGCCAGTCTGGCTGTGAGGCTTGCGGTGGCAAGGGCATGGTGTTGGCTATATGGTCAGATCAATGTTGGCTGCTCAACGATATAAATTGGCATTTACGCGCTGGCCAGCCAGCATAGTATGCAGCTTTTCTTCTTTCCTGACCATGCCATCGCCATGAAAACCGCTACCTCACTGATACACCTGGGCCGCCGCAGTGCGGCTGCTGTCCATGCCGTCAACCCACCACTGGTGCGCGCCTCGACCATGTTGTTTGAGAACCTGGCTGCCTTCAAGGAATCTTATCGTGGCAAGGTTTTCGAGACGCCGCGCTATGGCCGTTCAGGCACACTCACCAATTTTGAATTGCAGACAGCCATGGCCGAACTCAGTGGCGCAGAAACCTGCATCGCCACTGGCAGCGGCCTGTCGGCCATCAGTGCCGTGCTGATGGCACATGCCCAGCCGGGGCAGCAAATCCTGGTCTACCAGGGGGTATATGGGCCGACACGACAAATCTGTGAGCAATACCTGCAGGCCATGGGCGTGCAGCTGCGGTATTTTGCCGACCACCATGAGCTGGCCAGCCAGCTCAACGCAGACACCAGCCTGGTGTTCGTGGAAACCCCGGCCTCGCTGAGCATGGAAATGCCCGATGTTGCGGCCATTTGTCGCCTGGCCCATGCCCAGGGTGCCGTCGTGGCCTGTGATGCCACCTGGGGCACGCCGCTGTTTTTTGATGCGCACGGGTTGGGGGTCGATATCGCCATCCATGCTGCCACCAAGTTCATCAATGGCCATTCTGATGTCATGCTGGGCTTGTTGACTGGTTCCTATGCCAATCTGGCTGCCGTGCGGCGCTGGTGCGACCTGCAAGGCAACCATGCCGCCGCCGATGCCTGCTGGCTGACCTTGCGCGGCTTGCGCACCCTGGCAGTGCGCCTGGAAAAACACCAGGCCAGCGCCTTGCGCATCGCTTCCTGGCTGCAACAGCAAAGCCAGGTCGAACAGGTGCTGTTCCCGGCATTGCCAGGCGACGCTGGCCATACCATCTGGCAAAGCCAGTTCAGCGGTGCTGCCGGCCCCTTCAGCCTGGTCTTGCAGGAGTGCAGCGAAGCTGGCTTTGCCCGCTTTATCGATGGCCTGCAATTGTTTGGCCTGGGCACCAGTTGGGGCGGCTACGAGAGCCTGGTCATGCCAGCCATTCCCCACCACCTGCGCAGCCTGGATGTCTTGCCCGATACTGGCCGCATGGTACGCCTGCACATAGGCCTGGAAGATGCAGATGATCTCATGGCAGACTTGCAGGCCGCCTTGCAGCGCTTGAGCGCCTGATACTGCTTGGTGCGCTAGCTGGTCGGGCACATCACAAAAAAAGATGAAGCCCTGACCACCAGCCAGCACCGCGCTTAGTCTTGCAGGCTTTGACAGCAAGCCTTGCGCATGCTCAGACTTGACCAGGGCTTGAATTTCTTGCTTTGGTGAATTTACAATAAGCGCATGAATCCACCAGAAATCCAGCAATATCAATATCTATGGGACGGCACCCAGCCAGGCTGGGTACTGAGTAGATTTTATGGGCATGATTTAGAACTCTCCTTATTATTTGAGTCTGCAGGCCCATCAAACCGAGAACTGATGGCGATAAGACGCGCCATATCAGAATTCACACCTCAACCCCTACATCAAATTGCAGCCGAATTGCGCGGCAAGCCCGACTATTTTCTGGGAAGAATCAATGGAAGACTAGCCCGCAATATCATCACAGCATGTCGTAAAGAGGGCTTGAGGCTGTCTGAAAAAGTAATAGATACTTCTGGCTATTTACTGATCAATGAAATCAAAAATTCCTGCCTGCTGATAGAAGATGATGAGTTGGCCAGACAGGTCCATGAGTCAGCCATACAGCACGGCCTTCCGGTCAGGCTAACTGAATCCTGACACAGGATGCCCAGGGCGAAGTGTGGTGTCACCAAGCTTAGGAATCAAGCATCTCCTCACTCGTACTACCATTTCGGCCCGCGTAATTTCAACATCTCATCCCAATAACTGCGCCATGCGCCATAGGTTCTTTCATCGCTCATGAGTTCAGCCTCTTGCCGTGAGGCGCGCAAGTTCAGCCGGGTTTTCTGCGGCTTGGATTGAGGGTCGTTGAGGGTGGTTAACGTCAACACGCCAGACAATTGTGTCTTGCTGAGCTTGCCCTGAAATGTAAACAGGTCACGGGCAGCCTCTTCTTTTTTTGTCAGGGGTGAAAACACAGTACCGGTGCTTAGCTTGGCAGTAAAGCGGATGGCACCACTTTTTTCATCGTAGCAGAGCTCGTGCAATTCACCAGTAGGAGTATCGCCAGCCAGGCCGTCAGCGGCCAGCATGATGCCCAGCAAGCGGGTATCAGCACGCCATAGCAGGATGGTATAACCGCTGACATGCTCGCCGGAGTAGCGCATATTGGAAAAAGCCGCGATTTTGCTGATAGCCGTCGACTTAGCAAGTGTGCCGCTACAGTTGATGCTTTGTGCTGTTTGTGCTGTTTGTGCTGTTTGTGCTGTTTGTGCTGTTTGTGCTGTTTGTGCTGTTTGTGCTGTTTGTGCTGTTTGTGCTGTTTGTGCTGTTTGTGCTGTCTGTGCACAGACGTTAGAATTCAGACCCCATGCAGTGAGCAAGCCAAAGATTATTTTTGTTGTGAAATTCATTTTTTCAAACATTTGTTGAGGATGGACGGTACACATAGAGGTGGGTAAACGAGGCGCTATCTCAAGCCTCTCATTCCCGAGATACATCTGATTCATCGACTAATGACGACTAACATGCGTGCGCTTACGGCGTGCTAACCGTAGCTGCATGTTCTTATTCCCAAACCCCTTTTTTCCAATACTTGCACTTGATTTTGGCACTGTCGTAAAGTGTCAGCATTTGCTTTTCTATGTCCAGTTCCCTTGCAAGCTTGCGGCTCATGCAAAGGCGATCCGTACCCAGCCACCAATTAATGATTTCTAATTCACCCTCTTGGCTTTGCCGCGCCAGAAAGTAAATATTGCTGGCGACTTCCAGGTTTGGATAGCTATGCATCCTGGTGACGACGAAAGCCGGATCTTTTTTAAGGCGGCCTATCAGTACCTCTTCAACGCCGATGAACAATATGATTTCAGAATAGAAATCAATGACGTTTGGCTTAGGTAAATTCGGCCTGCCCCACTTCATATCATTCATGCGCGCTTCCATCAAAATGATATTGGGATGTTCAAGGCCCGTCAGGCTGTTACAGCCACTCAATACTGCCGTAGTGGCAATAAAGAAAAAAATCCTGGTGAAGATTTTCATAGCCTGCGGTTTCTCTTGACTGAATTTGCAGTTGCATCTATCCAGTTGATGAGTAACGCATTGATAGTCATTTTTTCTTTCATGTTTTTTCTTCGCAACTCGTCCAAGAATAAAGATGGATATTGATGACAGGCGGTATGCATTTTACCGAAATGAGTCATGTTAGGTAAGCATGATTATCTCAACATAAATAAGGCATGCAGAAAACGGCGCAGCAAAGAAAATCAACCACAGCGCATTCTCGATCTGCTGAACACACGGATATCCCTATGTCCATTGACAGTTTCAGCAATCAAGCAATGGCTGCCTAGTACAGCTCCCTATGCAAAAGATGCTGCTAAGCAGATGGAATGCAGATTAACCAGGGAGGCTGGACGACTTTTTGGGTCGGAGCAGGCGCAGCTGCGTGCTTTTTGAGGACAATGCAAAGCGAAAATAGTTAGACCCAAATAGCAAGGCCATTCAGGAAAATCACTTGATATTATTTAAACGCAAAACGCGTCTTTGAATGCGATGCGCAAGGCAAAGCAGAATGGAGACACCGAGGTGACATTCTTGAAGAATACTAGAAACCCTGGCTGCTACCATTTGCTGGTATTGACTTTCGATTTATGCCGTTAAACGACAACATCATCTTCTGCTAAAAAATTTAAAAAGTCAATTCACCTATCAGATGACCTGCCAATATCAGTTACAGCCGACAAGCCCTTAACTGACGCATGCTCCAATGATAAACCTCAAGCGCCAGACGCGGCATTCTCCTACAGACAAACCTCTTGGCGCAGCGCATGATTTATTGAGGGCAGTTGCTCATCTTGCGACAAAAGCGTAAAAAAATGCAAATTAGTCATATCAATATTGGCAACAGATAGACAATTGCATAATATGAATGTAAATTTAGTAATCATGTTTTTATTTCATTTTTAAGCAGCTCGTTTAGCCAGACAAAGACCCGGCAATTAATATTGCAGTAATGTAGATACTGTTACAAATTTCACATTGCAACAATATTGCCTTGAAGTATTATTTATAGATATGCGCAGGCGAAGGGGTGTCTAATGAATGACAGCATTCCGCAAACCAGACCGGTCACCATCCTGGTCGTCGATGATGACGATGTTGATGTGCTGGGTATAGAGCGCGCCCTGAAAAAACTCAAGATCGCCAACCCTATCGTGCGTGCCCATGATGGTGTAGAAGCGCTGGAAATCCTGCGCTCGCCCGAGGGCTTGCCAAAACCTTATCTGATTTTGCTGGACATTAATATGCCGCGCATGAATGGGCAAGAGATGCTGGCTGAATTGCGCCTGGATAAAAACCTGACATCCGCCGTGGTATTTGTGCTGACCACCTCACAAGATGACCAGGACAAGCTCATGGCCTATTCCAAACATGTGGCCGGGTATATCGTCAAACAACATGTAGGCGATGGCTTCATGCGTGTTACTGAAATGCTGGATCATTACTGGCGGGTCGTTGAACTGCCCGTTGCCTGAGGTGTAAACATGATGCTGACTGCGCCCCCACAAACCTCCACACTTGATATCCTCATCATTGATGATGATGAAGTCGACAGGCGCACCGTCATCCGTGCGCTGAAACAAGTCTCGGTCAGCGTCAATATCGTCGAAGCCAATAATGCCCTGGATGGTTTGCTGCGAGCCAAGGAAACCATGTTCGATGTCATCCTGCTCGACTACCGCCTGCCCGACCGCGATGGCATAGAAGTCTTGAAAAGCCTGCGCCTCGACAAGACCCATCATACGGCCATCATCATGTTGACGCATCAGGAAGATGTCAGCCTGGCCGAACAAGCCATAGAAGCCGGGGCACAAGATTTTTTACTCAAAGAAGAAGTCAATGCACGCCGCCTGATGCGTGCCCTGCACCAGGCCCGTCACCGCCACAAGCTGGAGGCAGAACTCAGCCGCAGCTATAACCAGTTGCGCGAACTGGCCGAGCATGATGCCCTGACTGGCCTCGCCAACCGCTATGATTTTGAACGGGCGCTGGCCTTTGCCGTGAGCCGCGCCAAGCGCGAAAACCTGCATGGCAAGATGGCCGTGCTGCTGCTGGACCTGGACCGTTTCAAGAATGTCAATGACACTTACGGCCATGCGATAGGCGACCAGTTACTCATCAAGGTGGCACGTCGCCTGGGCACCACCACCCGCGGCAGCGACTTGCTGGCGCGCCTGGGCGGGGATGAATTCGTGGTGCTGGTGCAGGATATGGAAAGAGTCGACCAGGCTATTCTGCTGGCCAGCCGCATCGTTGAAGCCTTCAAGAAACCCATCGTCCTTGATGGCATGGAATGGCATGTCACCATGAGCATAGGCATCGCCGTGTTTGGCTCTTGCGCCAATGATGCGACCGAGCTCATGAAATGTGCCGACATTGCCATGTACCGCGCCAAGCAAGAAGGCCGTAACCAGAGCCATTTTTATTCCGACCAGTTGCACCAGGCCGTGCGTCATCGTATGTATCTGGAGCGCGATTTGCGCCATGCCCTGCGCAATGAGCAATTGCAAGTATATTACCAGGCCAAGATCAATCCCTTCAATGGCCAGATCGGTGGCATGGAAGCCCTGCTGCGCTGGCACCATCCGGTGGAAGGCGTGCTGGCACCCGGCATCTTCTTACCGATGGCAGAAGAGCTGGGCCTGATGTTTGAGATAGACCAGTGGGTCATGCGCACTGCCTGCGCCCAGTTACAGGAATGGCGCTCGCTGCCGTTTTTGCATACCCAGGACCTGACCGTCGCCGTGAATGTCTCGGCCATACAATTGCAGGGCGATAATCTCATTTATACCGTCGATGAAGCCCTGCTCAGCAGCGGCCTGGACCCGCGTTTCCTGGAACTGGAAATCACTGAAAATGCCTTGATCCGTGACCCCCATCATGTCGCCGCCATCTTGCACAAGCTGGTCGGGCGTGGCGTGAAATTGTCGCTGGATGATTTTGGAACGGGCTACTCATCCTTCGGACATTTGAAGCTCTTCCCCATCCATGTACTGAAGATAGACCAGAGCTTTGTTGCTGGCGTGGGCAAGGGGGATTCGCCAGAGCGCTTGCTGGCGGCCATGATCGCCTTTGCCCAGACCATGGGCTTGTCCCTGGTGGCAGAAGGCATAGAAACCGAAAGACACGCCGATTTCTGCGCACAGCGTGGTTGTGAACTTTTGCAGGGTTATTTGTATTCCCGCCCTATTCCATCGAATGAGTTTGAAGATCGCTACCTGACCGGAAGCTTCCGCCATGAGCCAATTGGAACACAGTCTGCAGAATGAGCCAGGTAACAATCGCAAAACCGATCACGTCAATGAACAGCATGCCTTGCTGGCGGCTATTGTCGCCTCGGCCGATGATGCCATCATAGGAAGCGACCTCAGTGGCAATATCCTGAGCTGGAACCATGCCGCAGAAATCCTGTTTGGCTATAGCGCCACGGCAATTTACCAGCGCCCCTTTGCCATGCTCTTTCCGGCCGGGCAATTGCCAGACCACCTCTCGCTGATCAAACTCTTGCAGCAAGGTGCCTCGATAGGTCATTTTGAAACCATGCGGCGCTGCCAGGATGGCACCGAGCTACCTGTGGCCCTGACCATCTCGGCCATACGCGACGAGGGTGACAATATCATAGGCTTGTCGCTGATCGCGCGCGACTTCAGCGTGGGTTACCGCATCGCTGCGCGCCTGACGCAAAGCGAGCGCCATTTCCGTCAGGTGGTGGATGCGGCACCGAATGCCATGGTCATGATAGACCGGCGCGGCCTGATAGAAATGGTCAACTCTCAAGCAGAATCCATCTTTGGCTATACCCGTTCAGAACTGCTGGGCAAGCCGCTGGAAATCCTCATCCCTTCCCGCTTCCAGCGCCATCACCCCGGCTTGCGTACTGGCTACTTCGCCCACCCCGTCAGCCGCACCATGGGCCAGGGGCGCGAATTATATGGCTTGCGCAAGGATGGTACAGAGTTCCCGGTAGAGATAGGTTTGAATCCCATAGAAACTGCAGATGGCATCAAGGTCTTGTCAGCCATTGTCGATATCACAGAACGCAAGCGCCAGGAAGAACGTTTCCGCCTCGTCGTCGAAGCTGCGCCGAATGCCATGGTCATGATAGACAGCCAGGGCAAGATAGAAATGGTGAATGCCCAGACCGAGCAAATCTTTGGCTATGAGCGCGAAGAATTGCTGGGCCAGCCCATGGAGGTCTTGATACCGGCGCGCTTTCGCGCCCACCACCCTGGTTTGCGGAATAATTTTTTCACGCAGCCCAGCAGCCGCAGCATGGGCTCTGGCCGCGACTTGTTTGGCTTGCGCAAGGACGGTAGCGAATTCCCGGTGGAGATAGGCCTCAACCCCATAGAAACCAGCGATGGCATCAAGGTCTTGTCAGCCATTGTCGACATCAGCGAACGCAAGCGCCAGGAAGAACGCTTCCGCCTCGTCGTCGAAGCGTCCCCAAATGCTATGGTCATGATAGATAGCCAGGGTATGATAGAAATGGTCAACGCCCAGACCGAGCATTTGTTTGGCTACCAGCGCGCCGAGTTGCTGGGGCAGCCTATGGAAATCCTCATCCCGGCACGCTTTCGCCCACAACACCCGGGCTTGCGCAGCAGTTATTTTGCCAGCCCCAGTACCCGCGCCATGGGCACGGGCCGCGACCTGTTTGGCTTGCGCAAGGATGGCAGTGAATTCCAGATCGAGATAGGTCTCAACCCCATACAAACAGCCGATGGTCTCAAAGTCTTATCGGCGATTGTCGATATCTCGGAGCGCAAACGCTTTACCGATGAATTGTCGCGGCGCAACCAGGAATTGAATAATTTTGCCTATGTCGCCTCGCATGATCTCAAGTCTCCCCTGCGCGGCGTTGACCAGCTTGCCACCTGGCTCAGCGAAGACCTGGCAGGCAAGATCGATGACGATACCAATGAACATCTGCGCCTCATGCGCATACGCATCAAGCGCATGGAAAGGCTGCTGGATGACTTGCTGCTCTACTTCCGCGCGGGTCAGTTGGGCGGCACGGTACAGCATATCGATTTTGCCGAACTGGTGCGCGATGTGTTTGATCTCTGCTGTGCAGACAAGGCTTTCAGGCTGGAATTGCAGGGTGAATTCCCGCGCGGGCATACCCACAAGGTGCCGCTGGAACTGGTGTTTCGCAATCTCATCAGTAATATCATCAAACATCACGACACCAAGCAAGGCAACATCATGGTGCAAGCCATCCCCAATGAGCAATGGCTGGAATTTGCCGTCTGCGACGATGGCCCCGGCATCGCGCCAGAGCACCGTGAACGCGTCTTCGCCATGTTCCAGACCCTGCGTCCGCGTGATGAAGTCGAGGGCAGTGGCATGGGCCTGGCCATCATCAAAAAAACCATAGAGTCCCTGGGTGGCAACATACAACTCAGCGCCAACCAGCCACGCGGGGCTATCTTCAGATTTACCTGGCCAAGAAATACCAATGCAGTCGGGGCCGTGTAATGGCAGGCCAGAGCAACAACAGCGCATCGACAGAGTTACTGGCAGCCATCGTCAATTCCTCAGAAGATGCCATCATAGGCAGCGATCTGCATGGTCACATCATCAGCTGGAACCATGCCGCGACCCTGTTGTTTGGCCATGCACACGACAGCATACTCGGCCAGGCCTTTGCCTTGCTCTTCCCGGATGGCCAATTGCCCGACCACCTGACCCTGATACAACTGCTGGAGCAAAACAGCGCCATCGGCCAGTTTGAAACCATGGGCCGTCATGCCGATGGCAGGGAGATACCGGTATCGCTGAGCATCTCTGCCATACGCCATGGTCAAGGAGACAGCGCAGGCAAGATCTTTGGCCTGGCACTCAGTGCCCGTGACTTCAGCAATGGCTACAAACTCGCTGCCCGCCTGGCGCAAAGTGAAAGGCATTTCCGCCAGGTGGTCAATGCCGCGCCGAACGCCATGGTCTTGATAGACCAGGCTGGCGTGATAGAAATGATCAATGACCGTGGCGAAAAAATCTTTGGCTACCCGCGTGCCGAACTGGTGGGCCAGCCCTTCGACATACTGGTGCCTGCACGTTTTCGTGGACAGCATGCGGAACAACTAGACCAGCCCGCCCCCACCGTGTACGCCCTGCGTAAAGATGGTACAGAATTTCCGGTCGAAGTCAGCCTCAATCCCATCGATACGTCCGACGGCGTCAAGGTACTCTCGGCCATTGTTGATATTTCTGAGCGCCAGCATTTCATCGATGAACTGTCGCGCCGCAATCAAGAGTTAAAGGACTTTGCCTATGTCGCTTCGCATGACTTAAAGGCCCCACTGCGTGGCGTCAGCCAGCTGGCAACCTGGATCACTGAAGACCTGGCAGGTCAGATCAAGGAAGAAACCCGCGAACACCTGCACCTCTTGCGCGTGCGCATCACCCGCATGGAAAAACTGCTGGAAGACTTGCTGCTCTATTTCCGTGCCGACCAGCTGGGCGGCAACATCGTCACCGTCGACTTTGCCGAACTGGTGCGCGATGTCTTTGACCTGTGCTGCAGTGACGCCTCTTTCGACCTGGAATTGCAAGGCAATTTCCCCAAGGCAGCTACCCACAGAGTCGCCCTGGAACTGGTCTTGCGCAATCTCATCAGCAATGCCATCAAACACCACGACAAACGCAGCGGCCATATCATCGTGCGCTCCATCTCCTCTTCCGATGAAGAGCACTATATCTTCGAAGTCGCTGACGATGGCGCCGGCATCCCGCCAGAACACCGCGAACGCGTCTTCGCCATGTTCCAGACCCTGCGCCCCCGCGACGAAGTAGAAGGCAGCGGCATGGGCCTGGCCGTCATCAGAAAAACCATAGAGTCACTCGGCGGCCACATCAGCCTGGCCGCCAATGAACCACGTGGGGCGGTGTTCAGGTTTAGCTGGCCTAAAGTTGCGGGGGAGATTATTTGATAGGCAGGTATGCCTTGCGACTAGCCAGGCCTGGCTTGCAACAGCTTAATCCGCCCAAGCCTCATTAACGTCGCTCCAGCGCAGGCTGGAGCCTAGTGACTTTTGCGGATCAACGAAGAGACTTCGCAAATTTGGCTGCATCTAAAAAACTACGGTCCATCAAACCTCATGGCATTAACACGATGGATTCCTGCCTGCGCAGGAATGACGACTGACAAGATATCCAGGTTAAAAAACGACACAGTTTGTGAAGGCATCAATGAAACAAATATCCCTGTAGGGTGCGTTGTAACGCACCGTCGGCGCAACAACAAACGGTGCGTTACAACGCACCCTACTCACTTTCAATCACCACTGCCTACTGCAACGTCGCTGCAGCGCAGGTTGGAGCCTAGTGGCGTTCGTTAATCAAAGAAGAAACTGCGCCATCCAAGAAACTACGGCTAATCAAAGCTCACAACATACACACGATAGATTCCTGCCTGCGTAATGATGCCCGCCTGGCCAGATAACTGCCTGCCGCAACTGCGTGCTTATCTGGCTGGCCAATGAAGCGCCGGGGATGCGAGCATGCCTTGCGCCTGCCAGACCTGCAATAATTTCGCGCAAGTATTTTCACCCACTTATACAAACGTGCGCTATGCTGGCTTTGATACGAGATACTTCATTATGATCACTCTGCACAACACAGCTTCAAGCCGCCTTGCCCTGGCCATCATTAGTGCTGTTTTATTCCTGAGCCAGGATGCCTATGCCACGGTGCCCGCCTACAATCTGCCCGCCAGCACTGAGGCTGCCAAGACAGCGCTGGAAATGGAAATCGAAAGGGCAGAAGCAGGCAATGCGCCAGAGCAGCACTTGCTGGGCTGGCGGTATTATGTTGGTGACGGTGTACCCAGGAATGTACTTCAAGCTGCCTTTTGGTATCGCAAGGCAGCAGAGCAAGGTTATGCCGCTGCGCAAGTCGAATTGGCAGAGCTCTACCTTTATGGCCTGGAGGGCATGGACGTGGATGTGCCAGAGGCTATGCACTGGTTGCGTCAGGCGGCAGAGCACGGGAGGGCAGATGCCCAGTTGCAACTGGGCCACGCCTACCTATATCGACAAGAACCGATGAAGGATAAGCAGGCTGCCTATTTCTGGCTATTATTGTCCGCAGCCCAGGGCAACCGACAAGCGCAACGTAGCCTGCCATCATTGAAAAAAATGCTGACGGCAAAGCAAAGAAAACAAATCGAGGCTGATGTGAAGGCCTGGAAGCCGCTGGAGTGATCTCAAGGCTGCCATCAGACCAGGGCAGATTTTAACGCAGGAGCGGCTTCAGCTGCGCATGGCTGAAGACAAGAAAATTGAAAAAATAGGATGCGCTTCAAGAACTTCAGTACATTTCAAAACACACGGCACCAATACGATGGATTCCTGCCTGCGCAGGAATGACGATGGAGAAAATATCCAGGTAAAAAACGACACGGTTTGCGCAGGCATCAATGAAACAAATATCCCTGTAGGGTGCGTTGTAACGCACCGTCGGCGCAACAACAAACGGTGCGTTACAACGCACCCTACTCACTGCCACCAACTACTCCCCCAGGCAACGTCGCTTTAGTACGTAGGTTGGGCTACGCCTCATCAGCCCAACACTCGGCACATCAATCTCGTATCATTCTCTAAAAACTCTGGTGCTGGCGAAAAGAAACGCTGCTGAGAAATCAGCTAACAGACATCGCCATAACAAACGCTACCTTATAGCGCCCTCCTACTCACAGCATGAGCCCTGGTACAGTAACTCAATGATCATTGCAAGATTGTTGTATTATCCAATATACAAGACAAACTTCTCATCCCAATTCGACATGCTGCCATGAAAGCATGGCCAGGCTAAAACAAGCCTTAGTCAAAACAAACTATGTTCCTCCTGATATTTTTTTTAATCATTTATCTCTCGATAATTCAGCGCAAATTAAGCCTGCTGTCTGCAACCATAGTTTGGGCTAGCGAAGAATCAATGCAAATCATAGAGCCGACAAAAATAGAATATTTTCTCTGGCAACGGGGCCCTCCTCAGGTCAGCTTTCAAGCAAGAAATGAGGAAAAGGAAATATATGAGATACGCCTGGAATTGCATATTCGTATGGTTCAGTATGTCATGCAAATGATAAGAAACGGTGGGGCGGCTTATGACACAAAACTGGTGTCGAAAAAACGCCTCTGACCAGGGCGTGTTGATATACTTTCAAACAAAGTATCGTAGATCGGAACGGACCTCATTAGGCCAGGCCGCATCAGGGAAAATATCCAAAGAAAGACCCGGCTTGCGCGGGTATCAATGCAACGAATACACCTGTAGGGCGCGTTACAACGCACCATCGGAACAATAAAAACCGGTGCGTTGCAACGCACCCTGCTCACTGCCACCAACTAATACTCTCTGCAACGTCGCTCCAGCGCAGGCTGGAGCCCAGCGGCGTTCGTTGATTAACGAAGAAATTTCGTAAATTTGGACGCATCTAAAAAAACTGCGGCCAATCAAAGCTCACGGCATAAATACCATGGATTCCTGCCTGCGCAGGAATGACGATGGAGAGGATATCCAGGTAAAAAAACGACACGGTTTGCGCGGACATTAATGAGGCGACGATAGTAGGGCGCGTTATTACGCACCATCGTGCTCAATAAAAAACGGTGCGTTACAACGCACCCTACTTACTGCCACACACCGACGCAGCAAAGACTGCTTCGAAGCAGTCTTTGATTCCTCTGTGCTCCTCTGTGTCTCCGTGTCTCTGTGGTGAGATTTTTAGTCTTGCTTTCATCAGGCAAACGTTGCTGCCCCCCCTACTCACCACTTCCATGCAAGCTCCTTACTTCGGCGGAAAGCTATAAGTCAAAGTGTAAATCCCACTGCCAGAATACGATTTGACTTGGGCATAGTAATAGCCTGCCGTACCTGTATAGTTGATAGCCTCGGTTGAGGTGCTGCCTTCGCTGCTGGCGACCTTGGTCCAGGCACTGCCGGAATATTTATACAGGTAAAGATCAAAGTCCGTGCCTGCTGGCCCGCTCAACTGCAGGCTGAAGGTGCCGCTGCCCGCCTGGATATAGCCGGGTGATGCGCTGGGGGCATTGGCGGTGGCACCGTTGGTCAGGCTGCCGGTCTGGGTGATGCCGCCACCTGGAGTGGGTGTGTAGGAAGCAAACACGGCTCTGGCCAGGCCTTCATTGACAGCATGCCATGGATAACCCAGGGTGCGCATACGGGAGTTTTCTGTGGGCCTGTATTTCCCGGTTTTGCAATATTGCGCGCCCTGGAAGGTGCCAACCGTGCCATTGGCATACTGCCCGAGGCTAGTCGGCACAGCAGTGGTGGCGGCGATCAAACTCCCCCATTTGACATTGCGCGTGCCATTCAATGAGACGTCGCCAGAAGTCGGCTCGGCGCTCAGGCTGCAAGTGCCATAGTCATATTCGTCAGCCAGGGCGAAGGCGGTGTGGCCTATCTCATGCAAGGCAATTTCCACAGACTGGGCATGCATGGACAGGGTGGCGATTTCCCCGCCTGAGCCACCATAGCGCGTTGAATTGGAAACGACAACGATGATATCGCGCTGATCAGGCGCCAGCACAGAACCAACGACGTCATACACCTTGGTCGAATTGACGCACAACAGGCGGTCGATGTTATAGCAATAGAAGCTGCCATCCATAGCGGTGTCGCGGTAAATACCGTTGTCAGGTTCATCCGCGCCTGACTGGTTGCTGGCGATATCAACGCGACGTACATTGATGCTGGCGCGGTTGGCGGCAAACAAGGGATCGACCATGAAGCCATCGATGACTTTCTGCGCATCGGTATGCCATTTATTCATCTCGGCAGCCGTGTAACCATCGCCAACAAAGACAATGTCCATACGCGCATTGGCCGGGCCGTTATCGATGATGGTGGTGGCAGTGGCTGCTGGCGGCGGGCCCTGGACGCGTGCCATCTGGCTGCTGCGCACGACTTTCTCCAATGCAGCGCGGTCGAACACGGCCAGCTGCGGCGGTGGCATTGCCAGGCCCGCACTACTCGCTGATGGCTGCTGGATTTCTATGCTGGCGATCCGCTCATCAAATGGCAGGGACACTTCAAAAACACCGTCGGCTTGCCTGACTTGCTGCGACACGTCTATAGCCCCGGTTTTTGGGTCAAACACTTCAACATGACGCTGCTGCGCATTCCTGACCAACACTTCATGGATGACCAGCCCCTGCGCATTTTTGGCGACGACACGCCATTTCTCACCCTGTCCACCACCAACCATACTGGGTGTCAGGCCAAACTCGCCAAGCTCGGCACGCACAGGCGTGAAACTAGTGCCCTGCCTGCCGTCACTGTAAGCGATACGCACCGAGATATTGCCGGCTTGTGCCGCGCTGATTTGTACTACCATAGCTGCAACGAACATCAAAAAAAGTTTGATAGCATTCATACTGTCTCCAAATAAAATAAGGTGATTGTGTGAAATGTCGATGCTGATTGAATGGAGCGCCCCTGCAGACAGGATGTAGCAGAGGGTAGACGCTGCGCTAGATGTCGGCAGCTGAAAATGAGTATAGTAAACTCATTAAATAAAACAATATTTAATTTCCCTAAACCTTGATGTTACCGATGCTTACAATTGCCTTGTGGCGACACAATCAAACAAAGTATTGAAAAATGACGTCAACACCAAACAAACCAGGAAAATCCTGGGCTCAAAACCAGATTTCCCATGAAATTACCGCGCCCTGCTGATTTTGAAGGCATATTGAGTTTGCTAGCTGCTGACAACGGTGACAGGCAGGCTGCCGCACATTCAGGCTATAGCCCGGCCCACCAGTTATATGCGCATGAGGCCAGCAGCGGCATCCATGAATATCTGGATGGCGACCAAGTGCAGCCAGGGAGCAGTGGCCGCGTGGCCGTGTGTTTATCCGCGCCAGACCGCTATCCCGCCTCCCTTTGGGAAGGCCGTGAAATTCATATCCTTGAAGGCAAACGACAAGTAGGCTGGCTCACAGTGAACAAGATACACAATGCCGCTTTGCGTACCAGCCCTGCTGATTACCTGGCAAAGTGGCAGGCACCGCGCCTGGCAGAAATCGGTGCCTGCCTGCTCAAGCTCTTCCAGGGTGATGACTACCAAATCCATCATCCGACCTTGCAGCGTCTGCATGCACTGCAAGCCTCGCCCCTGCACTTACGCATGGATGCTGAGCTTTTCAAGGGCGTGATGCGCATGCCAGGCTATGCCACGGCCGATGCCGTCGCCAGCATCCTGACGGGTTACCGCCTGAACTACACACGCAGCCTGGCAGCTTTTCAGGCGGCGTCCAAGAATGAAAAATTCCTTGGCCTAGTCCAGGGTGGTGCCAGAAAAAAAGCCCAGGAGGCATACACCCTGGTCGTGACAGACCTGGGTCATCTCATGCATGCCCTGCCCGGTTACGGCCATCTGGCAGAGGAAGAAGTACTGGCTTTGCTGGACAGTGGTGATACTTTTTTGATTTCATCTGCCGGGACCATCATGGAAGCATTTCCCACGCTGCATGAACAGCATCTTGAGCAACTCCTGGCAACGATGGAAAAGCAAGGTGTGCATCAATGGCCCTATCAGCCTGGCATTGCACTGGCGGCGGCCCTGACACAAAACCCCTGGGGGTTTGAGACAGTGATGAACAGGTTTGAGAACGCCAACGATAATCTGCAAGTCGGCATACTTGAAAGTTTCAAATCCCTGGAGATGGCACTCCCCTTGCCCATGCAAGACATGCTTGTGCGAAGAGCACAAGTAGCTGATCGCAATCACCATGGCGAGGTCTATGACGAGGTCTATAGCTCTATCATCGTCGCCCTGGCTTTGTGTAAAGACAGGCCGGCAGAAGCGCTAGCGATATTGGCCCCGTGTCTCGCCAGTGAAGCCTGGTATATCAGAGGCAATGCCGCCGTGTCACTGGGCATATTGGGCTTATCTACGGTAAAAGATGCAGCACTCATCAATCGCCTCGGTGACATGATTTTTGATACCGAAGGGCATGACTGGGATGTGCAGTCAGCCACGCTGCAGGCTTTGACAAAACTCGGTGGCACAGCCCACAGCCAGTTGAGCAAGTTGCTGCGTCTGGCGCAGATGCATGAAAAGGAAGATGATTTCTATGACTGCCCCAATCAATTGCTGGCAAACTGTTTTGGCGCGATAGCCGATGACTCGGCAGCCGTCGTCGCAGCCCTGCACAAGATAGTCGCCAGGCAAGGCCATATCAGCGCTGGCGCTGCCATCATCGCCCTGGGCAAACTAGGCAAGGCAGCCTTACCTGCCATGGAAGCCATCGAGGCATTTATTTTTCATGAAGACAGCTATATCGAAGATGCCGAACAAGCCCGCGCCATCATCACAGCCTGCATCGCCATCAGCGGTGCTGACGATACCAGGGTCAATAACTGCATCCGGCATTTGACAAAGTCTGTACATGCTGAGGTGGCGGAAGTGGCGCATCAATTCCTGACGATGCCATCATGATGACTGAAGACATGCCAGGTTATACTGGAGATCACCTGCTAATTAAACGCAGTGATCTGCCCCGCACAACATCTCCAGAGCCAGGCGCGCCAGTAGCCGCCTGTCATGCAATAATACCTGGGCATGTCGGCCTGAGCTCAGGCTGACCACAATCCTACTCTCAAAGACCAGAGCACAGCATATGCACAAAGGCGTCATTTATGCACTGATGGCAGCAGCCCTGTTTGGTGCCAGCACACCGTTTGCCAAACTGCTGCTGGCAAAGGCCAGCCCGCTCAGCGTGGCGGGCATATTGTATCTGGGTAGCGGCCTGGGTCTCTTGCTCTGGTATGTCTTGCGCGCTGCCCTGGCCCGCAAAACCGGTGGCGAGACTGTCGGCCTCAAGCGGCAAGACTTGCCATGGCTAAGTGGTGCAGTCGTCGCAGGTGGCATTGCCGGGCCGGTTTTGTTGATGCTGGGACTGAGCATGACCGCTGCCTCATCTGCCGCGCTCTTGCTGAATATGGAAGGCGTGCTGACGGCCACGCTGGCCTGGTTCGTCTTCAGGGAAAATTTTGATCGCCGCATCTTTATTGGCATGGTGCTCATTATTGCGGCGGGCATCTTGCTGTCCTGGGAGCAGATACCTGTTCTGGGGATGCCATGGGGCGCTTTGGCCATTATCGCTGCCTGTTTGTGCTGGGCCATAGACAATAATCTGACCCGCAAAATCTCTGCCAGTGATGCAGTACAAATCGCTGGCATCAAAGGCCTGGTCGCAGGTGCCGTCAATGTAGCGATAGCGCTGGCAATGGGAGCCAGTTTTCCTGAAACGACAACCATATTAGCGACAGGAGTCGTGGGTTTTTGCGGTTATGGCCTGAGCCTGGTCATGTTCGTACTGGCACTCCGGCACCTGGGCACGGCCCGCACGGGAGCCTATTTCTCAGCCGCCCCTTTTGTGGGTGCTGTCATTGCCCTGCTGATGCTGGGCGACAGACCCAGCCCCCTATTCTGGCTGGCCGCTATCCTGATGGCTGCAGGCATCTGGTTGCACCTGACTGAACATCATGAACATGCGCACGAACATGAAGCCATGGAACACGCGCATGAGCATGTGCACGACGAACACCACCAGCATGAACATGATTTTGCATGGAATGGCAAACAACCCCACGCTCATGCACACCGCCACCTGCCTATGGTGCATGCGCATGCGCATTACCCGGATATTCATCACCGGCATGGGCATTGAGCATGGTCAGGAAATTTTTTGATATTAGAAAAATTCTTTACTTCTGGTAGCAAGGCAGGCATCAATGCCACCCATGCGAACAAACTAGGGCGTCAACTCGCCATGCTGCATATTGCCAAAAATCCCAAGGATATGGATATACCGGGCTGGCGCCTGCATCCATTATCAGGCACTTTATCTGGGCATTGGTCGGTCTGGGTAAGCGGCAACTGGCGGCTGACTTTTCGCTTTGTTGGTGAAGATGCAGAAATTGTCGATTATCAGGACTATCACTAAAAACAATGAAGGACGATGATGAAGATGTTTAATCCCCCCCATCCAGGACTGACGATACGTGAAGACGTATTACCCGAACTGGGCCTGACCGTCACCGACGCAGCCATGCAGCTCGGCGTGTCCCGTGTTGCCCTGTCCAGAATGATCAATGGCCGCTCCGCCATCAGCGCCGACATGGCATTGCGCCTGGCACAATGGCTCAATGGCGATGCCGAAACCTGGCTGAGGTTGCAGATGCAATATGACCTGGCACAAGCCAGAAAAGCTGGGGTGCCTAAGGTGAAGCCTATCAAGCATCTCATCATGTCTGGATAGTTTACATTCTGCAGATTGCGCAGGAATGACGAATTTAAGGCCGCCAGGACTAGCTACTTGTCTGGCATACCAACATCCCCGCCTGGCTGGTAGCTAGCCTTGCCATCCTAAGCAAAATTAACGTCGCTCCAGCGCAGGCTGGAGTCCAAGGGCGTTCGTTGCAGACGATAGTCTTGTGCGTAGGAACAGCACTTGCATCTTACGAACGCATAGAAAATTCCAACATGGAATTTTTCGCCTACGCTGGAATAACGATTTTAAAGAAAAAATTAGAAAATGAGGGCGTTTAGCGATCTTCATTCAAGCACATCCCAAACATCACCAAACCTCCTGACTCAAAAAAAAGCCAGGGCACCCGCCCTGGCTTCTCTCCTACTTCTATCATCCTGGCTTGCAGACAACAGGCAAACCCGACTACAGTCCACCCATCATCCACATTCAACACAACTCACACAAACGAAGCCTCATTCACATCACAAGCTGCATGACGTGCATAGATAGCACTGGCAAACGCCCTGCCCTGTGACAGAGAACGCAAGTCGTTCGTATGGCCGAACAGCCTGGTCAGGGGCACATCAGCCACCACTTCAACCCTGCCTGTGCTCTCAGTGATGCCCAGTACCCGGCCGCTGCGTTTTTGCAAGTCACCGATGACATCGCCCGTGTTGATGACGGGAGCATCGACAGTCACTTTCATGACGGGTTCGAGCAAGACTGGTTTGGCCTTGCGCAAGCCTGCCAGCACAGCTTCTTTGGCGGCGATGATGAAGGCCATTTCATTACTGTCAACGGCATGGAAATCACCATCAAGCAAAGTGACTTTGACGCCTGTCACTTTTTGCCCCAGCGGGCCTTGTTGCATGGCCTGCTGTACGCCTTTTTCAACAGCCGGGAAAAACGCTGTTGGTATCACACCGCCCTTGACGACATTGGCAAAGGCAAAATCACCTTCTTCAAGCAGATCAAGACGCACAACAACACGGGCATACATGCCTTTGCCGCCGTTTTGCTTGTCGAGCTTGCCTTCTGCTTCGACCGTCGCCAGGCCCATGGTTTCTTTGTAGGCCACATGCGGCGCACCGACACGTATGTCCACCGCAGCTTCACGGCGGGCACGTTCGAGCACCACATCCAGATGCAATTCACCCATGCCCCACAAAATAGTCTCGCCGGTTTCCACATTGTTTTCCAGACGCAAAGACGGGTCTTCACGACGGAACTTGTCCAATGCTGCCAGCATCCTGGCACGGTCAGTACCTGCACCCGGTTCCACAGCCAGCGCCACCACGGGCTCACCCGCATGAATGGTTTCCAGCGTCCACGGTTGCGACTTGCCAGACAGAGTTTGCCCGGTCAGCGCATCTTTCAGATTGGCGATGGCGATGATACTGCCCGCGCCAGACTGTGTGGTACTGGTACGTTCATCCGCATGCACGACATACAGACGGCCGATGCGCACAGCGCTATCCAGACTGGCATTCCAGATGGTTTCACCTTCATGCAAACTACCGCCATAAATACGCACAAACGCCAGCGAGCCATGTTCATCATGCGTGACCTTGAACACCAGCGCGGCCAGAGGATCAGTATCACCAGTTGCCACGGTCACGCTTTCGCCGTTCAAGGTCGCAACGGGAGCAGCGCGGTCGTCAGGCGCAGGCAACCAGGCTATCACGGCATCGAGCAGCGGTTCTATGCCTGCGTTTTTATACGCAGAACCAGCCAGCATGGGCGTGGCTTTTCTGGCCAGCGTCAGGGTACGCAAACCTTGCAGGATTTCTGCATGGGTCAGCGAGTCGTTCGCCAGATAGGCATCCGTCAATACATCACTCGCTTCTGCCGCAACCGAGGCTGCATAAGCATAGGCCGCCTGAGCTTGCGCCAGCAGTTCTGCAGGTAAAGCCAGCACCGTCATATTGCCTTTGGCATCCCATTGCAGCAGACGCTGTTGCAAGACATCGATGACGCCACCAAACTCATCCGCCGCACCGACAGGTATCGCCAGCGGCACAGGGCGTGCACCGAGCTGCTTGCGCACTTGTTCTGTGACGCGGGCAAAGTCAGCACCGGTCTGGTCCATCTTGTTGACGAAGATGATCATGGGCACGCCATGTTTCTCGGCCTGGTGCCAGACAGTCTCGGTCTGCGGCTGCACGCCAGCCACGCCAGACAAGACAGTGATGGCACCGTCAAGCACACGCAGAGAGCGTTCAACTTCTATC
Source organism: Undibacterium sp. Di27W (assembly GCF_049340345.1). NCBI lineage: Bacteria > Pseudomonadati > Pseudomonadota > Betaproteobacteria > Burkholderiales > Oxalobacteraceae > Undibacterium > Undibacterium sp. Di27W. The sequence goes on from NZ_JBMPOS010000017.1 coordinate 49,071, forward strand.
GCAAAGTCGATATGGCCTGGGGTATCTATCAGCGTGAATTCATGGCCGTTCCAGACGCAGCGGGTCGCCGCTGCACCGATGGTGATGCCGCGTTCTTTTTCCAGTGCCATGGTGTCCATGGTGGCATTGCCTTCATGGACTTCGCCAGTGCGATGAATTTCGCCGGTTTTAAACAGGATGCGTTCAGACAGCGTGGTCTTGCCAGCGTCTATGTGCGCGATGATGCCAAAGTTGCGCCAGTTGTTACGCACATTATTGAGCGCAGAGTGAGCAGATGCCTTATTGGAAGCGGCACGGGGGACAGTGTTCGTCATGATGGATCTTTCTACATAGCGAGCGGTCGTGGGGTTGTCTTGGTGACAGCGCCGCGGGGCCATGCGACCACCCTTATTTCAGTGGACCCGCGCGCGTTCTACATCTGCTGACTTCATGTTATATGGCTCCTCAATGAGAGAGTGTTGGTACTGCGTACAATTAAAAGTGCTTACTAAAGTGGTGCTGAGTTTTTGGATATCAAGTCCAATACTTTTGGAACATTTGGATAAGCGCAGCGAGCGGTGCTAGTTTGAGTTAAGAAGCGCAACCGTACTAAAGTACGGTGAGCATCGCAGACTCAAAATCGCGCCGCGCAGTAGCTTATACAATTGTTCCAACGCAGAAAACAAAAAAGGCCCCTGTGGGCCTTTGTTTTTTTTCTGATTTAATTTATCAGAGTTTCAACGGGCACACATCAGCGGCCCCGGGATGTCGTCTGACATGCCGGGAGGGCGGAGGTAAAAAAGAGTATGCTCAGTGTTTTCATCTCTACAGGATATGCCTGTTTTTCGGGATTGTCAAATGGGAGCTTTGAAATACAAAAATGGGCAAATATCATAAAAACCTTAAACACTACGCTACCAGCGCCACACTGCTGGACTGGGGTGCTACTGGTAACTGGTTACTGTTAGTGAACTTGAAAACGCTTATCGGATACGGCACATGGCGGAGTTCAGAGCTTGATGAAAGCAGGAATGCATAAATTCCCTTACATCTGGATACAAAACTGATTAGTTTCATGATTCGTGAAATTATACAATCTTCACCCATCACCAAGGTTACCTCATACGGTAATTTCAATGCCGGATTGGTCAGACGATACCTTACGCCAGCAATCTTGCCTGTGTGGGTTTGAACCCAGCACTGCGCCTTAGAAAGGTAAAAATAAAATGAAAACAGAAAAATATCTGGCACTGCTGGTGGCCGCCGTGGTGGCGACTGCAGCCAGCGCTTTTGTCGTGCTGGGTGGGGCGAATTCTGTACTTAATTCCAGTACAACAGGCGGCGGGGCGACGACAGCCAAAGGCTTGAAGGCGATGATGAGTGCCATTGCATCACCCGCTGCGCCAAACTCGCTGTTGAATGTCAGCGTCGCAGGTGCTGGCACGGTGACGACTACCACGGGCAGCCCGGGCGCAGTAAGCTGTACCAGTGATGTGGTCGGCTACGCCGGCAGTTGCAGCCAGCTTTTTGCCAACAATGCTACCGTCACGCTGCATGCATCTGGCAGTGGCTTTGTCGGTTGGGCCGGGCCGGGTGTGGCAGCTGCGAGTACGGGTTGCAGCGGCACGGCAGATTGCAGCTTCACCAAAACTGCTGATACACAATATGTGACGGCAATCTTTGCCTCTGGTAGTACAGGTGGTACAGGTGCTGCAGTTGGTGCGGGCGGCACCGTGCCGCAGCAGTTATATACCGACATCACATCCGGCCCCACAACAGGGGGCGAAAATAACAAGGGTATTTATCTGTCTGTCTTTGGCCAGAACTTTGGCACGACAGGTGCAGGCACCAATGCCAAGGTGTATCTGGATAATATTGAGGTGGATAATTACCGTTCCATCGGCGCTTCACGCGGCAGGGCAGACATACAGCAGATCACGGCGCAGATAGGCGCACTCGGTGGTGCAGCAAATGGCAGCGACCTGCCTGTCAAGGTAGTCATCAACGGCAATGTTGCGACAGATGCGAATCAACTGAGCTTTAAAGTCAACCCCGGCAAGATCTATTTTGTCAGCCTGGATGGCAGTGACAGCACCGGGCAGCCAGATGACATCAACCACCCTTACCGGCATGTGCAACTGGCGGTCAGCAATAATTCCAACGACATCAATGTCGGCTGCACGATAGCAGGTGGCTTGCAGCCTGTAGCGACGGCTGGTGTATGGGGCATCGTCCTGCCGGGTGATTTCATCATCATGCGCGGCGGTGTCTGGACTGATGTGCACCAGGCCGGTGATAATTATTTCTTGCGGGCGCAAAACAAATCCGGCACGCCGGCAACAGGCGCCGTGCAATCTGGCCCGATCACGCTGATGGGCTTTCCGGCAGAAACCACGCAATTGTCGCAGGCACTGAACAGCAGCAAAGATAATGCATCAGGTGGTGTGATCACCTCAGCCGACAGTGCGCGCCAGGAGATAGGCTGCGGTGCCGGTATCACCATCACCAATCTGAAAATAGAATCAGGCCGCGGTGACGGCATGATTAGCGTGCAGGCGGGGTATGAACTCAATAAATACAAGGGCGCCAACTGGCGCGTGGTCAATAATGAGCTGACTGCCTATACCGCCGTGCACAACGTCAATGCCAAGGGCGCGGGTGTGACAGGCAGCGGTAATGGCGTGGTAGTGCTCGGCAACCATGTGCATGATGTGTATTGCGGGCCGGACGACGGCAGCAGCTTCTTGCAGAACCATGGTTTTTATTTCGATGGCACCGGCTCTTACGAGGTGGCCTATAACGAGGTGGGCAATATCTTTGGTGGCAATGGTGTGCAGAGTTACAGCTCATCTGGCACGTCTATAGGCAATATCAATGTGCATCACAATCTGATCCACGATGTGCGCAAGCATGGTATCAATCTGGCCGATGGTACGGCGGGCAATGTCAGGGTATGGAATAACGTTGTCTATAACATCCAGTACGCAGCGGTGCGTTTTAACACCACCGACATCGCTGGCGCAAAAATATATAACAACACTTTCTACAACACCAACACCGCTGGCAACAGCAATTATGGTGCCCTGACGAATGACTGGAACTTGCCCAAGGGCGCGATGGATGTTGAAAACAATATCTTCTATGTTGCCACCGGCACGCCGTATAACTCGGGCTCGAATGGCGTGCAGGCCAGCGCGGGCACGTTTGCGCGCAACCTGTGGTTCAACGGCTCTGGCAGCCCTGGGCTGGATTCTACCGCGATCATGGCCAACCCCCTATTTGTGCAGGCCGGTGCAGACTTCCACTTGCAAACCAACAGCGCCGCACGTGGTGCGGGTTCGATAGCGACAGCAGTGACCTCTCTGGTGACCAACGACTATGATCTCAAAGCCCGCAACCCGCAGGCCATGGATGTGGGGGCCTATCAGTCCGGCGCGGCCAGTGATACCGGCTTGCCAGCCGTAAGCGTCGCACCAACTATTCAGGGTACGCCGCAGGTCGGCAGCAGTTTGAGCGTAACGACAGGCACCTGGACCAATAGCCCGACAAACTATCAATATCAATTGATAGTCAATGGCGCAGATGTTGCAGGCAGCACTGGCAACAGCTTTACGCCAGCCAGCACGGATGCGGGCAAGGTCATTGCATGGCGCGTTACTGCCAGCAATGCCAAGGGCGCAGTCTCGGTGATGAGCAATTCTGTCACGGTGGCGGCTGTTGCCGTGCCCGTCAATGGCGCTTGCGGTAGTGCTGACGGCGCATCGTTTACTAGCGCGCCGACGACAGGTTTGTGTAGCGCTGGCGTCGCGTCTTTATTGAAAGGCACTGGCCCATGGACCTGGAGTTGTACTGGCTCCAACGGTGGCACGACGGCGAGTTGCAGTGCCAGCCGTGCCAATGCACAGGCCCCGGTTAATACTTTGGTGCCTGTTATTTCTGGCACGCCCTTTGTTGGCAGTGCACTGGCTTGTTCAACCGGCACCTGGAGCAATGCACCCACAAGTTACGCCTATCGCTGGAAGCGTGGCGCGACCCAGATTGCTGCTGCCACTGCCGCCAACTATATCGTCACCCCGGCAGATGTAGGGCAGGCACTGACTTGCGCAGTAACAGCAAAGAACAGCGCAGGTTCTGCTACTGCTGCTTCAGATGCAGTGACTGGCCTGGTACCAGCGCCAATCACCCCACCACAAATCGTGCAGACTGCAGCGCCGGTGTTTGCTGATGGCTCGGTGCGCCCGGTCACGATCAGCTTCCCCAACCCTGTCAAGGCGGGCAACCTGATCCTGGTTTCGATGGCATCCACCCAGGGCCACACATATAACTTCACGCTGTCAGATAACAAAAATGCAGGCAACTACACCTGGTACCAGACCGATGCCTGCCAGACTACCTGCTCAGGCTGGTTCTACCTGGTCGCGCAAAAGGGGGGCAGCAGTTTCACCATCACCGCAACTGGTGGCGCGGCGCAATCGCTGGTTATGTCGGCGATTGAAGTCAGCAATTTTGACCCTGCAATATTTGATGGCAAGCCGGTCACAGCCAATGGCACTGGTGTCACCGCAGGTGCCAGCAAGCAGACTACCTCGGCCAATTCACTGGTACTCAGCGTGTATGGCGGCGACCCTGACCAGGTCATCACCCCAGGCAATGCAGCAGGCGCATTCAATGCTGCTTACGCCAATACCCTGACTTACGGCACACAAATTGCCACCGCAACGACAGCAGGCACTACCCCGATGTCGTGGAAAGTGTCCCAGCCTAAAGGGTGGACAGGCTGGTCAGAAATGGTCATTGCCATCAAGGGTCTGCCTGGTGCCGTACAGACCCCGGCATCTGCTGTCGTCGTGCAAACGGCTGCGCCGGCCTATGCAGATGGCAATACCAGACCTGCAGCCATCAGTTTTGCGAACCCGGTCAAGGCTGGCAACCTGATCCTTGTCGCCATGGCCAGCAACCAGGGCAATACCTATAACTTCACCGTCACGGATAACAAGAACGCAGGCAACTACACCTGGTATAAAACCGATGCCTGCAAATCTTCCTGCGCTGGATGGTACTATGCAGTTGCAAAAACGGGCGGCACTTCGTTCACCATCAACGCCTCTGGCGGCGCAGCACAAGGCGTGGTGATGGCAGCTTATGAAATATCAAATTTCGCCCCCACGATATTTGATGGCAACCCTGTCACTGCCAGCAATATCAGCACATCAGCCAGCGCCACCAAGACCACGCTGCAGGCAAATTCACTGGTGTTTGGTGTGTATGGCGGTGATTATGCGCAAAGCATAGTCCCCACTTATGGAATGGGTGCGCTCAGCTATGCCAATCCAAATACACTGACATTTGGTACGCAACATGCGCCGGCTACCGCTCTGGGTTCTTCATCCATGGTCTGGAGTGTGACGCAAGCGAATGGCTGGCTGGGTTGGGCAGTGACAGCGATTGCCATACGGAGTGCGACGAATCCGTAAGATCAGTTGCAATAGCCCGGGGACCGCGCCTGTTTGTGCGCGGTCAGTCTCGCAGCAGCCCGTGCAGGTACGATTAGTGCAACGTAATCGTACGCATGCTGTGCTGTAAATAACGAAAGCTTACGGCAAGTTCCGTGGCTGTCGCTTATTCATCTCGACGTGAGTGAGATGCATGCTTGATGGAGTCACATAAAATTCTCGTGATTATCAAGCGTATTAAGAGTTGCTGCCAACCATGCGTACGATTACGTTGCACTAATCGTACCTACATTCTATTGCTCTGCCCGCGTCATGAATTCGCGGTTAAAACCGCTCCTAAAGGGCATGGATTACATATACACCTACTCCACCCCATACACCGCCGACACCCGCGTCCCGACCACCAGCAAAAAATGCGTGAGCGCACAGGCACTCAATATCCAGGCCAGCGGCAAATCCCCCACCAGCGCACCAGACAATACCAGGCTCACCGGCATCAGCAGTTTGAATAGTGAGCCTGTGAGGCCGGATATGCGGCCTATGTAGCGGCTGTCTGTGCTTTCCTGGCGGTAGCCCCAGATGCAGACATTGCCGATGACGGTGCAAAAGCTGTTGATGGCCAGCGCCAGCAGCAGCAAGGGGATGCTGCTGCCCCAGGCCAGCAAGAGCATGGAACAGGCTTCGACGCCCAGCTCCAGCGCCAGCAGACGGCCCAGGCCAAAGTGCTGGCGCAGACGGCTGGCGACCAAGCCGCCGATGACGCCGCCTATGCCTGCCACGCCATACATGAGGCCGACCTCGGCTGCGCCCAGTTGCAACTGGTCACGGGCACGGAACAAGAACAGGACATCCACCACGCCCGCGCTGCCATTGATGATGACCACCAGCCAGGCCATGTGCCACAGAGGTTTGTTGGCGATCAGCACGCGCCAGCCATCGCGCCATTCATTCCAGAAGCCATCTGCATCCGGCTTGCGCACTGGCAGTTGCAAATCCCTGAGCAGCCAGGCGGCCAGCAGCATGGCCAGCATGGGCAACCACAGGCCCAGGTCCATGCGTATGGAAATCACGGCACCAGCCAGCGCCGGGCCGAGTATGCTGAACACCTGGCTTAACACTGTCAAATGCCCGGTGGCGGGCAGCAGCAATTGTTCTGGCAGCATTTCCTTCAACATACCCATGCGGCAGATCGCATACAGGTAATGCAGGGTCATCAGCAGGAAGGCAGTGATGAAGAAGAAAGACAAAGCCCGCGCACCATTCTCCAGCAACACCGCCTGCATGCCGGTCAGCACCACGATGCCGACGATGGCAAAGCGCGCCCAGCGGCCACGGTCTATGCGGTCTACCCAGACGCCGATAAACATTGCCAGCAGCAGGTTGGGCAGCAATTCAACTGCGCGCATGCCTGTCATGACCCCGGCTGATTGTGTCAACTGATAGAGTATCAGCGGCATGGCGAGCTGGTAGATTTGCGTGCCTAGCGAAAAACTGATGGTCGATGCATACAGGCGGCGAAAGCTGGCGTGTTGCCAAAGCGAGGGTGTGGACATGGAGAATGTAAAAGCGGAGTTAAGCGATGCCCACTAGCGTATATCAAAGGCGGAAACACAAAAACGGATAGAATCTCATATTTCTTTCCTCCTTTATTCATATCTAAAGATGCGACTGCTAGATCACTTCCAGCGCCTGGCCAATTGGTACCCCAGCGCCCATGCGCCTGACCTGGCCCAGATCGCTGCGGCCCTGTGCTGTAGCGAACGCAATGCGCGCCTTTTGCTCAAGCGCATGCAAGAGCAAGGCTGGATAGACTGGCAGCCAGGCAATGGCCGCGGTCATCGCTCACAACTTAGCCTGCTTCAAGACCATGAAAGCCTGCGCCTGCAAAGACTGCACCACCTGCTGGCAGATGGCAAACTGGAAGCCGCCTTCGATGGCTTGCCCAGTGCCGGGCGTGAACGCCTGAAGCAATCGCTGCCTGGTTACCTGGGCGGTGGCCGCGCCGGCAGCTTGCGCATGCCCTTCTACCGCCCCCTGCATGCGCTGGACCCTATCCACATCAACCGTCGCACCGAGCAGCACATCATCATGCAACTCTGCGCAGGCTTGACAGAATACGACCGCGCCAGCGAGCAGATTATCCCGGCACTGGCACACAGATGGGATGCCAGTGTCGATGGCAGCCACTGGGAATTTATCTTGCGACCCGGCCTGCAATTCCATGATGGCCGCCCTGTGCGGGCAGAGGACGTGATCTATTCCTTGCAACGCGCCCGCGATACAGATGGCCCTTATCGCGCCATGTTTGCCCACCTCGCCAGCATCAGCGGCACTGAGCGCAGCGTGAAGCTGCAACTCAACAAGCCCGATCATCTGCTACTGCATCTGCTGGCCCACCATGCCGCCGTCATCGTGCCGGTGGATGATGCCAGGCGCGCAGATTTTGCTGCGTTACCCATAGGTGCCGGGCCTTTCCGGCTGCTGCGCAATAATGAACACCGGGCGACGCTGGCAGCGTTTGATGGCTATTTCCGTGAACGCGCCCTGCTTGATGAAATCGACTTATGGGTAGTGCCGCATGGCAGCCCGCTGCCTGAAGTGGACCTGCACCTCGCGCATGCCTCGCCTGATCAAGTGCCTGCACGTGACGATAGCTGGTCGCAGATACGGGCGCTGGAACAAGGCTGTGACCTGGTCATGCTGAACCCGGCACGCGCAGAATTTTCTAGCGCAGCCGCACGTCTGGCAGTCGGCGCATGGCTGCGCCCTGCAGCGGAGGAACTGGCCGCCAAAGAAACCCGCCCCATGGCCTTGGGCATGCTGCCGCAATGGCAGCACCTGCCTGAGCAGACGACAACAGCAGCACCCACCCTGCCAGCCCACCTCGATGTCGTGACTTATGAACTCGACAGCCACATCGCCCTGACCCATTGCGTGGCAGCCAGACTGCGTGAGGCCGGAGCAGATGTCAGCATCCACATCCTGCCCTTCCCGGAATTTGGCCCCTACAACTGGCGGCACTGGGCCGACGTCGTCATCGCCGGCGACGTGCTCGACAATGACATGGAATTTGGCCTGTATAGCTGGCTGGCAGGAGAGTCACTGATTAACCAGATGATGGACAAAGCGGCGCGTACCTGGCTGGTGCAAGCCAGTACAGAAATCGCGGCAGAAGCGGATACCGCACGCCGTGCGCCGCTCATCGAAGCCTGCTTCGCCCGCATCGTAGAACAAGCCTGGATACTGCCCATGCGCCACACCCGCCACGGCATAGACTATGGCCCACAACTCGGCGGCGTCACCCTGGCCCGCTGCGGCTGGATGGATTTTCGCAAGCTATGGTTGCGGCCTTGATTGGCATTCAAAAAAAATGTGTGGAGTGCGTTATAACATCTCATCGAGCGTGCCATCCAAACAAGCAATCAGCTCCACCTATTATGCTGGCATAGTGCCATTAAATGACGCGAATGACTTGAATGGCGTAAATTCAGTGAGACTGATGGTGCATGATACTGCGAGCACTATCTTGACTGATTTGCTTGCCAATCGAACTTTAGTTTCAGATGATAGGATTATTTCAAAATTGAAAAGTGTCGGTGATGCGACAAATGATCTACAAAAAAATCGGACGCCTTTTGGTGCCGACTGCGCATATAGATGGTGTTCGTTTGCTAGCTGAATTGCCCTATCAGTTTGATCCACTGACCAGCTCCCAATAGAACAGCTCTCCTTTGCCGTAGTCACGCCCGCCAGCCGTGTGCGTGGCTTCGTGACTCACGGCATATTTTGTAATCGGTTTCAAATTATTTCAAAGAATAATCCCGATAAGATCACATGTTAAGCCAGGTGAATTTCACCCGTCGTTCTAGCTACGCCATGGCAAATCAATCACCACGCCATCCGGTAGTGTCACTGTACTGGTAATCGGCATGGCGGAAACAAATTCGCTTTCCGTATCGGAGAAAATCTGGTGTATCTGATTGCGTGGCAAGATCAATGTATCGCCGGATTGGTAGCGCACCTCCCGTCCAGCCACGGTAGCTCTGCCGCTGCCTTTGAGGAACAACACAATTTCCTCGGTGTCGTGGCAGTGCGGCGGTGAGGCCGAATTGGCATCCATTCGACCGCACCACATTTCGACCTGCTGCGCACCCGTCGCTGACGTGGCTACGCCGGCTATGTGATTGCCTTGCATACTGTGAACCTGATTCTCCTCTTTCCGAAACACGTAAGACGGGGTAAAACTCTTGGACATGTCCATAACATTCATTTCATTTAATTTGGTGATGTAGCGATCGGTAATCGCGCTTTGATGTTGCGACCTCATGCTGCGACCTCATGCGGTGAAAGATAGTATGGCGCCAAGTAATTGACGAGTAAACGGCATCACATGTCATAATATTAAAGACTATATATCTCTAATGAATGGAAGACCCATGCCCAGTATCGATCTTGTGATTTCATTTGCATCGGCTGCACGTCACAGCAGCTTTGCGAGCGCAGCACGCGAGCTTGGCCTATCACCTTCAGCTGTCGCCAAGAATGTCGCGCGTCTAGAAACGCAGTTAGGTATGCGTTTATTCCACCGCACGACGCGGCAAGTCAGGCTTTCGCAAGATGGAGAGGACATTTATCTGCGTTGCAAGCGCATCCTGGAAGATATGGAATCCCTTCATACTGCCGCCATTGAGGCAAGGGAAGGCTTACGTGGCACGTTACGCATTGATATGCCCATCTTCTATGGCCGACAGGTCGTTCTTCCCATATTGATGCAGTTGAAAATCCTTCATCCAGCGCTAAAGATCGACGCGCGCTTTTCCGACCACATGGTCGACATTGTCAAAGAAGGATTAGATGCAGCCGTTAGAATAGGCGTGCTGACAGATTCTGGTTTGATCGCACGCAATTTCGATGAACAATTTGTCAGGATTTACGCCAGCCCTGACTACATTTCCCGACACGGAAAACCAAGGTCGCCGGAAGAACTTGCCGAGCATACCTGCCTGTTGTTCCGGTCACCTACCAGTGGGCGTGATCGCCCCTGGCAATTTCTCGTTGAGAAACACGAACTTGTTCTTTTGCCCGAGAGCGATGTGCGCCTGGGAGATGGTGAAGCATTAATTCAGGCCGCCGTAGCAGGCGTGGGTATCGTGCAATTGCCATCTTATATGGTGGAAAATGAAGTTACACAAGGGCGCCTGGTCGAAATCCTCAAGCGTTTTCGTGCAGCGCCGCAACCTATTGCGCTGGTGTATTCCAGCCATCGTCATGTTCCGCCGCGAGTCAGAGCGCTAGCAGATGCACTCCTTTTGCACGCTGATAAAGTAAGCGTAAAAGAAAACAGTCAACGCCATACTTGATCGACTTTACGAACGGCATGCGCAAATACGCACGCTTGTGCATTGAAGAAAAAATGTCTTGAGTGTTGTGACACGCTGCACCGTTCACACGACCGCTATATGACGCCATACTATGCATCATAGATCGGTCGTTCTCTTTGTTAGCGTCAACAACTAAAGGAAAGCGGCAAATACTGATCCAGGCAGGATTGATTAATTTTCCACGCCAAAATACGCATCTATGCCCGAAAAACACTTCAAGCTTACTATGTCCGACAAATCAAATTTTGCAACGAATACTCGCCTCATTCAAACGGGAAGCACTCAGAAATTGGTTTTGGGCGTTATACGAACGTCGTTGGCGCTCGGCTATCGAATCGCCCCTCACCTTGCTGAAGCATGGCTCTCGAAACAGTTCCTTCATGCCAAGCGCTATCCATGGCCCAAAATCGAACAGGAATGGATGGATAAAGCTGAAAAATTCACACTGACGACACATGGCCTCCCTGACCCGGCGTGGAACGGTCAAGCGATGCAAGCCTACCGCTGGGGAAAGCCGCGGCTTGGGCGAATTGCAGTCATGCATGGCTGGAGTGGGCGAGCGACGCAATTCCATCGCTTCATACCCCGTTTTATTGATGAGGGTTACGAGGTCATTGGAATTGATGCGCCAGGTCATGGCGCAAGTGGCGGTAAGATGGCGTCGGTACTGCATTTCTACAATGCCTTGGATAGCCTCGTTCAACACGCAGGAAGCGTCGATGCCATAGTTGGACATTCCTTGGGCGGTGGCACAACCTTATATGCAATGAGCCAAGGAGTAAAAACACGTAGAGCAGTCTTGATTGCACCCAATGCTGATCTGATTTCGCATTCACGCACAATGACGCGTCAGTTGATGCTGAACGAAGATCAGCGACTTTCATTGCAATCTCGTATCGAAAAACAGTTTGGCGTCACATGGGAAGCAGTTAGCGGCACGCATGTCGCTCCCCTGGTGAAGCAGAGCGGACTGGTGATTCACTGCAAGGACGACCGCGAGATTCCCTTCCAAATGGGACAATCCATCGCCGGAGCATGGCCTGGAGCGCAATTAGAGGCGGTGTCTGGATTAGGGCACCGACGCATTCTCTCGTCGGAGGATGTCGTAACATCTTCGCTCGCATTCATCCGCCAGTAAAGCCTTACAATGTCATCTTCAAAGTTGCTTGCTTCTTATATTAAGCTGTCAAGCATTGCGCTTGATATACGTACTAGTGGAAAGAGCATATCGCTGCACGAAAAAAAGTGGTATAAGGCCTCAATCCAACAGCCATCACCTTTCTTATTTGGTGATAGGCATCGTCCACAATCAGAACTATTACAGTTCAATTTCAAAGGCTCAATGCATGCAACACAAAGTCAATCAAGGCACTCGGGACGGTGCAGCTGTTTACTCGCCGCTAGTCCTAAAAGCATACGATCTTTGGGTTCTTGGATTTTCTAATCGCTACGCATGGCAATGCCCAACCCGCTCTGTTCTTCTTCCTTTTTTCCAACAGCACCTAAGTGCAAACCACCTCGATGTCGGGGTTGGTACTGGCTACTATCTCGCACATAGTTCATTTTCGGCGAAACAAAAAATTGCATTGCTAGACTTGAATCGCAATAGTCTTGCAGCCGCATCTGCTCCGATTGCACATTTGCTGCCGCTGTTGATACAGGAAGATATTCTCAATCCGAATGGCGCATTGGGAAATCAAAAGTTCGATTCCATTTCACTTTTCTACTTACTGCATTGCCTTCCCGGGAATATAAGGGAAAAAGCCGCACAGGCTTTTGAGTTATTGCATCAGCATTTGACTGTGGGCGGCACACTCTACGGCGCCACCATCCTGGGGGATCACGTCGCCCATAATTGGCTGGGGCGCAGGTTAATGAGGCTCTATAACAAAAAGGGGATTTTTGGAAATCACGACGATACTTTGTCTGATCTCGAATCTGCCTTGACCCGATATTTTACAAAGGTCAACGTACGACAACATGGCAAAGTAGCTCTATTTTCCGCAGAACTAGCGAATTAAAGTTAGCTTGATAAGCTAAGCTGTGAAATGAAACAGCCGCCACGCGCGAAGCGATCAAGCTGCTGCAAAACCGCTTCGCTATTGAGTGGCCAGACGGCGCTGTCTGCCTGCGTAGACCCGAAGCTGCGCACCCGCTGCCTGTATGATCCGCCACAGGATGCTGTGGTTGCAGTGTGGAGGCGGGTCAGCGGACTCCTACGGCACGCCCGACCATGTTTCGCGCTTGTCTTGGTCGAAATCTCATTGCCCACCTGCTGAGCTGCCATCGCCGCTCATCGAAGCCTGCTTCGCCCGCATCGTAGAACAAGCCTGGATACTGCCCATGCGCCACACCCGCCACGACATAGACTATGGCCCACAACTCGGCGGCGTCACCCTGGCCCGCTGCGGCTGGATGGATTTTCGCAAGCTGTGGTTGCGGCCAACAGGCAACGTATAGAGTGCTTTATAAGGCATCACTTTGCATGCTCAAACGCAGTGTAATGAATGCCTGCTACTTAAGTGTTGGCCTCATGCCGTCGTTGGCAGCAAACGCCACTGGGCACCTGCCTGCGCAGGTGCGACAGTTTTGTGGTTCACGCCTTAAGTACCGATGATAGGAAGAAGAATTTTAAGCCAGTATGTCATTCATTTGCTCTCTCGGCGGCAATGGAAATGTACAAATTTACAACATCATGATAAGCTGTACCAGCATGTCCTCAGATTGTTATCCAACATGATTCAACGTAGCAGGTTCAACGTACATTTGATACATCAACTATTTCAGGGAGACAAAGATGCACATACTCATTGCACGTAACGCAGTACTGTCGGGGCCAAATGGCACTTTTGGCGAACTCTTCATTGATGGCAAGTCTTTTTGTTTCACCTGCGAACAACCATGGAACAATAATACGGCAAACAAATCCTGCATCCCTGTGGGCGAATATCAACTCCTGCCTTACGACTCACCTGCCCATGGCCATACTGTCGTCTTCCATAATCCCCAGTTGGGTATCTATGGCACGCCAGCGATGATACCGGCTGGCAAGCAAGGTCGCAGCCTGTGTGAAATCCATAATGCCAACTGGCCTTTCCAGGTGCAAGGTTGCGTCGCAGTCGGCAAAGAAATTACCGATATCGTGCCAAATGGCCGGGGCGTGACCAGCAGTGTGGCCACCTTCGCCGCCCTCATTGCAAAATGGGGCGACAGAAGCAAGCTCACTGCCACCGTCAAATAGATGCATGAACTGGTGGAGTGATGTGAAATAGCGAATCTGGCCTTAGCCTATATCGCTGGCACTCAAACGCTATCGTAGGAAGTCACCAGCTTGAGACCAAGGGCGGCCATGACGCCACCAGCGGCCCGGTCTATCCATGCCTTGGTGCGCAGATACACATTTCTGGGGCCTGTCGATGACAGAACCAGCGCTACCAGCGTGTACCAGCCTGCCTCTATCATAAAAACCGTGACCACGATGATCATCTTGAAAAGCAAAGATGCATCTGCAGGTAAGAAAGCGGCAAATACGCTGGCAGAAACGATCGCTGTTTTGGGATTACTCAGTTGCGTACTCAGGCCCAGGAGCAGGAAACGGGATGACATGGGGGCGAGTGCATTTTCCTGGATTTCAGCGGTGAGCGTAGTACGAGCCCCGCGCCAAATGTTGATCCCAAGATACACCAGATAGACACCGCCACCGACTTTTAACAGCAGGTATAAGGAAGGTACCGCAAGCAACAGACCATGTAGTCCGAGTAAAGATGCCAGCGAAAAAACCATGCCTCCCAAACCCATCCCCAGTGCAGCCAACAGGCCATTGAATCGCCCCACGCTTGCTGCGGTACGAGCAACCATCACAAAACTGGGCCCCGGGCTAACTGCCCCTATGATCATCGCTGTGGCTATCCCAAGCAATTCGGGAAGATGCTGCATGGTGTTTCTCCTTGTAGACAATTTGCATGAAATCTAGCACCGCCAAGTTTAACCATATTTGTGCAAATGTTGACATCAATAGTTTACATCAATAAGTCAAATTTCCAAATCTCTATCCTGAGGTGCAGTGAGTTTTTTCTGCATGAACACGCTGAGAGGATCATCGGCATATCCACCGAAACGCTCACAAAGTGCATAGCCGCAACGCGCATACAGGGCCAGTGCTTCTGGCTGGTAAGGGCCGCTTTCCAGCTTCAGCTCCATGCATCCCGATGCCATGGCGGCCGCCTCCAGCGTTTGCAATATTTTTTTCGCCAGTCCACGACCACGATACTGGGGGCGCACATACATGCGTTTGAGTTCGCCGTATGCGGCGGACAGGACCACGGCACCACAGGCAACGGCCTGCCCGGCCTCGTCCCGCGCTATGACAAACAGCAGCCCCTGCTCATCGACCGAAGCCAGATCCAGCGCATGATGGCTTTCTGGCGGATAGAGCGCGCTTTGGTAGGCATCAAGCTCGGTGATCAAAGCAATGGCATCAGCCTGGCTGGGTGATTCAAAAGAAATTTGCATGCTGCACCTTCAGGTAGTGAGTGATCCGGTATTGATAACCACGACATAGCGCGCAAGACGCTTGCTGGTGTTCTGAAAAATAATGCGCTGATTTTCTTGCATGGCCAGACAATCGCCCGCTTGCAAGACATGGCGCTTGTCATCAATAATAATTTCCATGCAGCCCTCCAGTACCCAGACTTGCTGGTGAATGCCAGGCTCGCGCAATCCCGCCGCATAGCTCACTATGGCCCCTGCTGGAAAATCAATCTGGACTATCTGCAACGCCGAGCGAAAATGTGGCGGCGAAATATTACGCCGCGTATAACCAGACTGCGGATCGGTCCACTGCAACTGCTCTGCCCGCCGCACCAGGGGACTGGCATC
The DNA here is from genome assembly GCF_049340345.1 of Undibacterium sp. Di27W. NCBI lineage: Bacteria > Pseudomonadati > Pseudomonadota > Betaproteobacteria > Burkholderiales > Oxalobacteraceae > Undibacterium > Undibacterium sp. Di27W. The sequence continues at coordinate 64,762 of NZ_JBMPOS010000017.1, forward strand.
AGCGCGCGGTTCCTCAAACAAGGACGCCAGCGTGACACCCAGGCCAAATGCCAGTTTGTCCAGCACCACGGCTGTGGGGCTGGTCTCACAGCGCTCTATCAGTGAAATCATGGAACGACTGACATCGCATTTCCTGGCCAATGCATCCAGCGACAAACCACGCTCTGCACGCAGGGAAGTAATCCTGTTGGCGAGACGCTGGTTGATATCTGGCTGCTGGTGGGTAGATGTGATTTCTTTCATATTGGATTTATTATCCAATATGGTGGATATTGTGTCAAGCGGTGTTAGTCGGCATGCTTTGCCAAGCTCAGGGCTGCTCTGCAGTTGCCTGTCGGGCTGGTAGGGTGTTTCCAACGCACCACTCTCCATTTTGATTCAGCATTTGTAGGAGCGGCTTTAGCCGCGAATTGGTGGACACGGCAAGACATTCGCGCCTAAAGCCGCTCCTACGAAACCAGCGTTTGGATAAGCCTGGTAGGTGCGTTGCAAGTCACTACCTTTGATACAATGGCTTGCCAAGTACATTTCGCAAACAGCCCGGTAGGGTGCGTTATAACGCACCACTCTGCAATGCCAATTCTCACTTGCAAAACGGCGCGTTGCAACGCACCCTACTGGCTGCAGCCTCATCAAGGAAGAACCATCCCTGCTGATTTCTTACAGTAATCAGCATCGCATTTCGCTGACATGGCGATCACCCGAGGAAAACGAGTCATGAGAAAAATTTATAAAGATGCAGTGGTTTTCTTGCGACTCCATATTGCATGCATCCTCATTATTGAAGGAGTCCAGCTGTTAAACCTGGATTGGCACTTCGCTGAAAAAACCGGCTTTGGACGTTTGCTGGCCCACCCAAACGTGGCAGCAATGCAACTGGTCTTTTCCAGCAGCCTTTTACTCTTGCTTTGGTTCCAGCGCGAGAAAACCTGGAAACTCATGTTTGGCATGGCCGTGACAGCCTGCGTCTATGGTTTATATTCCACTTTCGTCTATGGCACAGGTGTGGATTTCTTATTGCTGTTTGGCGCAGGCAGAGTGGCAGCTTACAGTGCTCCACTGACTTTTCCAAACGGCCTGGGTATTTTTTCCAAACCCATCCATCGTGCTGATGAAGATGGAAAATGAACCCGGCACTCACCATGCAATAACCCTAATACCCAGATGCAGATACAAACACATTACCTTCACGGCTATCACATCATTGTATGGACAGATACCTTCGATCCCTCGCTGACAACACTCATCCAGAGTTGCCCTGAGCTGGTTTTGGGGCGGCATGTAGCAATTGCCGCTTGTGATAGCGGCCCTTATCAGCCTGATCAGGCAGAAATGGCAAGAGGCTGGGTAGTGCACGATACGCTGGCTGTCAGCCCGCCCGTACAAGACATAGCTGATTTGCCGACGCCTGGTTTTGATGAATGGTATGTGTATGAGACTGAGCCACCACGTGAGCAGCATGCGGTATCGGTGAATCATTTTGGATTTTCAGTGCCTGATGAGCAAAGTGAACAAGCACGGGTTTTCTGGTCGCAAGTCGAGAAATTCCAGCCTTTGCATGTATTGTGGGCTGGTGCCGGTGCCATGTTTGTGCTTACCCGCGATGAGCAGATCCACAGGCAATTGCAAAAGATATTCATCATGCATACTGACATACCAGATCCAGTGGCGTTTTTTCTCACCCTTGGCGGGCTGCATGATGCCAGGTTTCATGCAAGCGCAAATCCTGCTGACAAGACATTGACGCTGGAGATAGATGACATCAATACCAATTTTCTTGGCATGCCTGAGTATCCGGGAAAAGATCCGGCCATTTTTATTTTCTCGACAGTGGCAGGCGTAGATATGAATTATGATGTTGATGACGCCAGCAATTGCCGTATCTACGACATGGAAATAAAAACAGAATGGGATGCACGCAGAAGCACAATGAACATCTCCATATCCCCGGGTGGCAGGCTGTCTTTTCTATTTTCAACTGTAAAACGCGTAGAATAATTCAGCAAGTCTCCGCTTTGAACATCGGCCATACAGAAAAAATCCACATGGAAAACGCCCGCAGCAAGGCACTTATATTTTTGTCAGTCCACACGGTAGCTACCCTGGCATTAAGCCTGGGGCAGATGATGGATGTGCACTGGTTCAACCTGGATGAACACCATTTGAATAAACTTCATCAACATCCAGCGCTTGCAACAGCATCCATTTCAGTGTCATTGATACTGCTGTTCCTGCTCTGGCTGAAAAACGAGCGGACCTACCGCTTCGCGTACGTCCTGGCACTGGCTGGCTGTATTTATGGGGCCTTGCTGGTAATCACGAACGGCATACTATTTGGCTTCATGCTTGCTTACGGTGCTGTCTGCATTATTCACCTGTATGCACCCTACGGATGGCCTGGTGTAAATAAGATGTTTACCCATCCTGGCCATCGTACTGATGGAGATGAAAAATAAACACGTCTCACGCCAGAATCACAAAAACAGATGCATTCACATTGCAATTATTGAATACGAAAAAAGAACTACATGGCTGAAATATTCCATTGCCTTAATGCGACACCCGTAAAACTGGTTTCCAGCAGCATTGCTTATGAGCCAGCACCTGTCATTCATATTGATATCTACGAAGGCGAGCAAGTCGTGGCCGCTGCCCGTATCATGCATCCCTATCATGGCAGCATGCTGGGTGTCGAATACGGCAAAACAGATCAGGAACTTGAACTGGAAGTACTGACGCTGTTCAGCGCAGGTTCACTATCATTGACACTGGGGCGGGTGATAGAACGCAGGCAACTGATGCAATCGATAGGGCATCATGAGATCGCGCCTATGTACCAGCACCCGGCAGAGGTGGTGACTTGAATAATTGGCGATCTTGTTTATTCACTCCCCCCATTTTCAAAGTCGGTCCGGTAGCGTGCGTAGAGTACGTTCCAACGCAGCACGCTGAAATGCCTGTCCTCATTTGCAAAACGGTAGGTTACATTCCGCATACCAATAAAAATCACAGAAATCATGCAGTGAATTCGATAAGTATGGCTATCTTTCAAGATAAATTTTCTTCATGAAAAACAATTACAAAGTCACTGTTTTTATTCTATTATTTTGCACGGCAAACATCCTGCTCCTGACAAACGGGCAGCTAATAGGTGTGCATTGGTCTTTCTCTGAAAAAACTGCATTTGGGCGCATGCTGCTACACCCTGAACTCGTGCAGGTCCACTTGTTATTTTTAGCCAGCTTGCTATTTCTACTCTTGCTCAAGAATGAAAAAACATACAAGCTTATGTTTGGCATTGCACTGGCAGCCAGTATCTACGGTTCATACATCAGCTACCATTTTATGATTGGTATAGATTTACAGTTGATGCTTGTTGCAGGCCAGGTAATCCAATACAGTGCGCCGTTAGCGTTTCAAGGTGTTTTCAGTATTTTTGCCAAACCCATCCATCGTGTTGATGAAAGCAGAAAATAAGTCAGCCTTGCGCCGTGATTTTTCTGAACATCCAAATTTATGTATGTAGTAAACTGCAACAGCCCTCTAGAGTGCGTTCCAGTGCGCCACTCTGAAATACCTGTCTTCATTTGTAAAACGGTGCGTTACAACGCACCCTGCTGGCTACTTGCCATTTATCTTTGTAGAGTGCGCCATGCGCACCGTTTTCTCTCAAAAAATCCAACAATAGATCATCCTTCAATAAGCTCTGTGCCATCTCTGTGTCACCTCTGTGTCTCTGTGGTGAGATTCTTGGTTTTTTTCAGCCTGGCGGGGTGCGCTGAGTACCTTAAAGCGCACCATTCTGAAATACCTATCTTCGCTTGCAAAACGGTGCGTTGCAACACGCCCTAATGGCTGGCATAGCATGTCAGGCTATAGTGATCCCGTGATAATATTTGTTATTCGTGTTAGCTGCAACTCGCGACACACACCACTTTTTCGCTAGGAATTAAATTCATGGAATGTTTCACTCATACAGGTTCGCCGGCTATAGGGATTTGCAAGTCGTGTGGAAAAGCCGTATGTCGTAGCTGCGCTAAAGACGCAGGGGTGTTCATCACTTGCTCAGATAAATGTGAAAAAGAGGCTGCCGATGTTCATGAAATGAACCAACGAGGTAAAAAAATTTACGGTATAGGAACGCCTAAAAAAATGGCAAGTGGCGTTATTATGTGGTTTCTATTTTCTGCATTATTTGGTGGTTTTGGTATTTTCCAAACCATTAAAACCGGCCAGCCGGATTGGTTTTTACTACTTTTTGGCGCAGCATGTTTATTTATCGCCATACTGTCTTATAGACGAAGCAAAGAATCTGGATTGCAATGTTAAAAACGCCTAAGCCATTCATCAAGCGGGATGCTGCGCTGCCGCGCACCGCCGCTTATGTCAAACCTTATGTGTCACCAGCTTGGTGTTAGATCTCATCAATGATTAGCCCGGTAGGGTGCGTTACAACGCACCCTACCGGCTAAAGGTATGGGGGTACTCAAGCCATGCCGTCAATTTCGTTTAACATTGCGGTCAAGGCCGCTACGGCCTGCGGCCTCCGCTGGACATCCGCGGGCCGCCACTTAGCTAAAACCTTAAACATCATGAAAAGGATTTTCAATGTCACAGTTTGAGACATGGCCGCACAAAGTTGAAGTGGATCTTCGAATTTTCCGAAGGGAGGGGGATGAAGAGCAAGACTATCGAATGATCTACAGCTATTCAATGGATGCGTTGACTCCCGCCTCTCTAGCAGATGTTGTGAAACTTCAGCAGGCTGGCGTGATAGAGATTTATGAATTACCTGAGTGAGTATGTAAACTATACTGATTAACAGCTTGGACGGCTGCGGATCGCGGATGACCGCTTTTGTATCTATTTATTTTCTGGTGGCGGCGCTCCCGGCACCTCAGCTTTATACGAGGTAAAAATGACCCTGGTAGAATTGCAAAACTGGAGCGAGTGTCGAACCGCAATACTTGAGTATGAGAATGATTCTGTATATTTGTATAGCCGTCCTCACGATGAGAATTTGGATTTAAAAGCTTTATGGATAGCCAATACAAAAAAACGAATATTCGGAAAATCAAATATCAAAGCTGATTTTGATAAGGGTATTCAGCCATATTTGCCAAAGGAATATTGTCTCGAAAGTGGCTATATCAGTGATTTCAAAAACAAAGAAAACTGGGAGCTTCAATGGGGATTGGATCAAAATTCAATCGCTGTTTATTTTAAAGGCGTAATTATTGCCATTCTTCCAGAATGGTCAGGGTTCAATGGGTTTCATGGGTATTCAATAGGAACAAATAGAGAATCAGAAGTGGCATGGCCCTTAAACGAAGACAATATTCAAATTCAGCGTTTTCTGGATGAACGCAATTTCCTGGATTCTTGGTCGGAATCAAAATGGATATTACGACAGGAAAGCTTGGTTTCCTTCTACAAAAATTTGCATAGTGGTGATGCAAGGTACTTTGCAGCTGATGCAGGCAAGTGGCCTCCGCTTGGAATTCACTACAGCAAATCATCGGAAATAGAGTTTATTTCCACAGTAGGTATGTCGCAATTACCAATGCCAGAATTTGGAATGAAGCATGAAAATGTTCAAGATTTCAGACGTATCGAATTAGCTATAGCCTGCCGCCCCATCTCAGATTTTGAACCGTTAGCGCGGTACTTGTCAGGACAGGCTACTTACCCATGGTATTTCGGAACTCATTTTGATCACGGTCACACAATGCCATGTGAACAATTAAGAGAAGTCGGCTCCAAAGCTTCATACTTTGTAATTATTGAAGCAGCAAATTTTCTTCCAAAAGTGTTAATGCCTTCATTTGATGATGGTGTAGTCAGACTATTGCACATGATACCTATACATGCGTCTGAGCAGAGATTTGCGGAAGAAAACTCAACTCAAAGGCTTATTGAGTTGATAGAGCAAGCGAAGGTGGATCCTTTTGATATTCATCGAGATGCAATCGTATAACTTGACGCTCAATCGGACTCACCAATGAAGTCATCATGCAATTTGCAGCCTGCCAGAGTGCGTAGTGCACGTTTCAACGTAGCACTCTGAAATGCCCCCATCTTCACTCGTAAAACGGTGCGTTGCAACGCACCCTACTGGCTTGCGTCACACTTGGTCCAGCATTTGCAGGAGCAGCTTTAGCCGCGAATTGGTGGGCACGGCAAAACTTTCGCGGCTAAAGCCGCTCCTACTAAACGGCGTTTGAATAAGCTGGTAGAGTACGCCATGCGCACCGTTCTCTCTCAAAAAAATCCAGCAATAGGTCACGCGACATTCCTGCAATAAACTCTGTGCCATCTCTGTGTCTCAGAGTCTCTGTGGTGAGTTTTTTGGTCTTTTACCGCCATGTGCAGGAACTAAATGACATGCCCTTCACCCCACCCGCAAAAAAGTAATCAATGCCTGCAGGGCAGCAGTCATATGTCGTCTACTGGAATAATACAAATAAAACCCCGCGCGCGTGCTGGCAAAGTCTGGCAGCACTTCTTGCAGGCGGCCGCTTTGCAGGTAGGGGCTTACATAGTCTTCTGCCAGGGCGGCGATGCCTGCGCCGTTGAGGGCGGCGGCCAGGGCCAGGCCGGCGTCATCGACGATCAGGTGTCCTTCGACGGTGATGTCGAGAGGCTGGCCTTTGTCCATGAAGACCCAGGGCAGTTTGAGTTCGGTGCTGGGGCGTTTGATGCGTATGCATTCATGTTTTTGCAAATCAAGCGGGGTATGCGGCATGCCGTGTCTGGTGATATATGCTTTCGAGGCGACGCAGACAAAGCGGCGCTGCGGGCCTATGCTGGTGGCGATCATGTCCTGTGCCAGCAATTCGCCCTGGCGTATGCCTGCATCAAAGCGGCCCTTGACCAGGTCTATGGTTTTATCTTCTACCGAAATGTCGAGCACGATGTGGGGGTATGCCAGTCGAAATTCTGCCAGCCTGGGCGCCAGCAGCAATTCTGTGGCCACCCTTGGTGCGGTCAGGCGCACCGTGCCTGTAGGTGTTTCGCGAAAATCATTGACGGCGTCGGCAGCGTGCTCCAGCCCTTCCAGCACAGGGCGCAAGTGATCCAGCAATTGCTGGCCAGCCTGGGTCAGCGACACGCTGCGTGTGGTGCGGTGCAAGAGCCGTACATCCAGACGGGTTTCCAGCTGGCGCATGGACTGGCTCAGGGCCGATGGGGTGACTTCCAGAAAAGCAGCTGCCCGAACAAAGCTTTGTCGCTCTGCAATGGCCACGAAGGCTCTGAATTCTGCAAATTCGCTGGCGCGCATTAGTTAGCCTGACTACATAATATAATGATTGAATAGTGCATTATTGAAACACAATTCCTCTTTATACTGAAGCCCTGTTCAGCGCAAAAGCGCAAAAAAAACGCATAACATCACAGGTATAAGGGCTTAATCATGAAAACCACCATCAAACTGGCAATGAATCACATCGCAAAGGCCATCACACTGCTGGCAGGTGCAGTCGCTGCTAGCATCGCGCTCTCCACCAGTGCCCCAGGCCAGGCCCATGCAGAAACCGCAAAAGCAGCAGGCGTGCCCATGGCAAAATTCCAGGCACCGGGCTTTTATCGCATGATGCTGGGTGGCTTTGAAGTAACCGTGCTGTCTGATGGCACGGCCACCCGCCATGTCGATGAGATCATGAGTAAACCTGAGCAAGTGCGCGCCGCCTTTGCCCATCACCATGAAGAGTTGCCGGCCGAGTTGTCCATTAATACTTATCTCATCAACACTGGCAGCAAACTGGTGCTGGTGGATACCGGGGCGGGTGAATTGTTTGGCAGTGGCAAAGACAGCAGCAGTGGCCGCCTGGTCAGCAACCTGCGTGCCGCCGGTTACCAGCCTGAGCAAGTCGATGCGGTCTTGCTGACGCATATACACGGTGACCATTCTGGTGGCTTGAGCATTGCTGGCAAACGGGTATTCCCGAATGCTGATGTGTATGTCGATAAAAAAGATGCCGACTACTGGCTGAGCCAGGCACAGGCCGATGCAGCCCCAGCCGCCAGGCGTTTGACCTTCACCCAGTCGCGCGCCACGGTGAACCCGTATGCAGATGCTGGTCATTTGAAAACCTTCAATGGTGCGCAAGAGATTTTCCCGGGCATCAGCAGCCTGCCTTCTTATGGTCATACCCCAGGTCACACGGCTTATGTCATCACCAGCCAGGGTAAAAACTTGTTGTTGTGGGGTGATGTGATCCATGTAGGCAATGCGCAATTCAAAGACCCCAGCATCACCATCACCTATGATTCTGATGCAGCGGCGGCCATCAAGTCGCGTGAATATTTATTGCAGTTGGCCGCAGGCAAAGGCTACCTGGTTGGCAGCGCCCATATGTCCTTCCCTGGCCTGGGTCACATAGGCAATAGCCCTGCAGGGGGTTATGAATGGCTGGTCGCTCCGTATCAGATACAGGGGACGTTTTGATAGTCTTGCCAGCTTGAGTACCAACTTAGCTTCCATTAATCAATCTCGACAAGATTGAAGTCAAAACCAAAAATCTCGCCACAGAAACACGGAAGAATCGTATTCTCATGACGAACGAAACCCTACAGAGTAGGGTGCGTTATAACGCACCGTTTCGTGGATCACGCAATATGGAGAGAATATGGGGCGTTGGCGTGGTGCGTTGCAACGCACCCTACAAGACCAAAAGTCTCACCACAGAGACACAGAGTCACAGAGAAAAACACAGAGAAGTCAAATTCTCATATCACCATGAAGAAGCAGTAATCCCGTAGGGTGCGTTATAACGCACCAGACAGGCCGCAACATGCACTATCCATTTCGTGATTCGCAAACTGTGCGTTACAACGCACCCTACTGAAATGATGGCCAGAGCCTGGATGTTGCGAGTACAGGCAAGCTCACTCAGTTTCACTGCGCCAGGTGACTATCGTAATAATCGTCAATACCAGCATGAACAGGCTGAACATGATAGAGCCGCTCACATCCCTTTTCTCACCGCGCCAGCGGGTAGTACTTGGTTCATTGCTGAGGTATTCGATATTGACTTGTTCATACCTTTTATACTTTTCCAGCACATCATCTGGCAGCCTTTTTTTGACAGTGATCCTAGCATTTTCTGCTGTCATGAAACTGATGGCGGCTTCATTGGTGATCGAGACGTCAGGACTATGTCCACGCTGCTTGGTGGTATGTACGGTTTGATCGTATTTGTAAATCTGATCTGTCTCTGCCACCAGACCATGCGCTTTGAATGCGCGGTTTTCTATATAACCCGTCACGGCTTCCTGTAGGGCATAAACCAGGCCTAAAACAACAAAACATCTCCAGAATATGCGTGTCAGCATGCAAACGATTCCTTCATTTTTAATTTCGTGTGTAACCGGCGATTTTATAATGCAGTGCTATTCTTTGTAAATTATGACGTAGCCCTGACTGGGCAAACCAAGGACTTTCATGCTTGATACACAATTGAAAACCATATTGGCATGACATCTATGCGACTCGAGCATGTTGATTACCACGTCTTCGCCCATGAGTCAGCACAAGACTTTAGCGAAGATGTCAGTCAGTGGCACCAGCTTGATGGACAAATCAAATTGAGCATGGAGGCTGGTACGGCCCTCTACATTTCTTGGGGCCAGGGGCCACTACAATACAGCATCGAAGTAAGAGAAACTACATTCTTCCATCAGGAATTACTGCATATGGTGAGCATGGACAAACATCCTTACTGGGCGAGATTCATCAGTCACTTTATTCATTGGCAATTCGAAGATGCACAGCATCAGATACTCTTGCTCAGCACAGGGGAAGAGAAAATTTTCCTCTCATCCCAATATGAAGATGGCATGTTCCAGGGTGATAGTGTGCGTGTTGCACAACTCAAACCACTTTAAAAATTGCAGACAAGCATCAAGAATGGATGATTCCAGCTATTCATATAGTCAGTCTCTGCCAGCGCCTTATTCCACCAGATTTCCCCAACTTCGTGCCTTCATCGTACGTTTACTGCAGCAAACAAGTAATTGTTATTTTTTCACCACAATCGCTTGATTTCACGTCTGGCTGTTCTATAGTGCCATGGTAGATGCATGTCTAGAATGCATTTTTTTAAAGAAATTGCTTTACATAAACCTCAGGTATTGTTGATTTAAAAATAATGAAGGACATGCTTCATTTTTGGAAACATTTCCAGTAAAATGCGCCCATCTTGCAGGAATGGCAATACATGGACACGCGCAGCCTGTGCTACCGCATAGGGCAGGTCGCCGTATTTAAAGATTTGCCAGCCTCTTTCATCAAGTATCACCAGCCTTCGTAGTCAGTAGTGCCAACCGCAAGCTCTTTTAAGAACGGAGAAATAGAATGAAGAACAAATTAATCACTTCCATCTTGGGCAGCCTTTTCGCCCTGTCTTTCGCCACTGCCCATGCCGATGACAAAGCCGCCCCCGCCCATTGGGGCTATGAAGGTAAAGGCGGCCCTGCCAACTGGTCCGAGCTTGATGCTGCCAACCAGGCTTGCAAGATCAGCAAAGAACAATCGCCTATCAATATCGTCTCCAAAGACGCTAAAAAAGCTGATTTGCCAGCGCTGGATTTTGGCTACAAAGGCGGTAGCGCTGAAGTGATCAACAATGGCCACACCGTACAAGTGAACTTGCCAGCCGGCAGCACACTGAAAGTGGGCAGCGATGAAGCAGCTTTGCTGCAATTTCACTTCCACACACCCAGCGAAGAAAAAATCAACGGCGCCAACTTCCCTCTGGTGGCGCACTTTGTGCACAAAAGTGCGGATGGCAAATTGTTCGTCGTCGCTGTCCTGTTCAAAACTGGTAAAGAAAACGCTGCCCTGGCACCAGTATTCTCTGCGCTGCCAGCAGAAGGCAAACCGAATCCTTTAGCCAGCTTTGATCCTGCCGCTGTCTTGCCGACAGATCGCGCGTATTACCGCTTCATGGGTTCTTTGACGACCCCACCTTGCAGCGATGGCGTGCGCTGGCAAGTCTTGAAGCAGCCTGTGGAATTATCCAAAGCCCAGCTGGCTGCCTTCAACAAACTGTACAAAATGAATGCACGTCCGGTACAGCCTTTGAATGGCCGCGTGGTCGAAGTCAGCAAGTAATATACTGATTTCTAGCTAGTCGCCTCTGATATCCCCTGTCGCTGACGGGGGATATTTTTTTGCTCCTGCTCGTCATCATTGCCCAGCGCTGGCCTCAAACAAAAACGGCAGCAAGCGTGCAATATTGCGCGCATCATCGATGCCGCGATGCGCTGTGCCAGAAAATTCCAGCCCGGCATGGTGTATGGCCTGGCCCAGTCCCAGTTTTTTACTCAGATTAAACCGTTCTGACATCAAAGGCTTGAGATTGATGTGTGCTGCACCTATGGGGTTGGCGATGCGGTGGAATCCACAATCCTGCTGCAATTGCTTGCGGTCATAATCGCCCCAGGAACAAAATACAAAATCCTGGTATTGATACAGCCAATGCTTGAACTGCATCACCACCTCCTTGAAGCCGGGCGCGACATCTACTTCTTGCTGAGTGATAGTGGTCAGGCTGCGACAAAAAGCCGTCAGTTGCGCATGCCTGGCGGGCCGCACGAAACTCTGGAATTCACTGACAACGGCAAAGTCACTCGCATTGACCATGACACAGCCAAATTCTATGATTTCCATATGCTCACGCGGCACACTGCCCTGATCACAGCAGGTGGCTTCAAAGTCGATGACGAGGTAGTTTTTTATTTTTTTCATGTTTTATTTTCTTATTTTCTTTTTTTTCCTGTAGACGCAAGCTCGCAACAGCGACACTGGCTAAGCCCAGGCGCTTGTTGATGAACAAATACGTATCGTGTACTGATGCCGGGCTAAAGCCGGAATGGATCCTTAGACAGTGCAAGCTGGCCAGGTCTGCCCATGCCTGATAATTCCAGACATGCGGCATCGCGCTGAGCATTTGATGTTGTGCCAGTTTTTTACTTCTTGTTTTGATCTGGCAAGCTTACCCAGCGTTAATGACGTGGGTATTGATCACATAAAGTGCATATGCGGTAGTGTGACGATGAGCGGATTGTAGCAATAGCTGCTGGAAAAAAGAAAGTATTTTGATGAAGGGTGTTGCGCCATCGCCGCAAAGAAACCTGTGCACGGTGCGCCATGTTCCGACGTAAATGATAGATGATGCCAAGTGAAAGGCGGTGCGTTATAACGCACCCTACCGTGTACAAAAATTTGAGGAGGTGCAAAACTAAACACCATCTGCCCAGGTAAATCCTGTATTGCCAGCAACGAGGCAAGCTATAATTATTCCCATGAAAAAATCCATCGCCATCTGCCTGACTGCAGCCATGCTCACCGCTCAGTTGCACGTCTTCATGTATGAGCACTGTTTTGACGACAAATTGTTTTTGAGATGCGGAGCCTATCTTTGAAAGCTATTCTATTTGATCGCTTATTAGTACCTGGAAGTATGCCTTGCCCTCTAAGCAATCAGACAAAAAATATATTCACGATTTTCCCCCAAGTGAGTTTATGCAAAAAAAAATCTTCATAGGCACACTGTTAGCAATATCTGTCGGCACATCTCATGCGCAAGTCTTGACTCACTGCAAGGATCACGAAGTCACTTACTTCTCATGTAAGCTCTACAGCAGCAAAAATATTGTGTCGCTTTGTGGTGGACAACTCCATGAGATAGCTGCAGACGCGCGAGCCAGTGAAATGTGGTTGCAGTACCGCTTTGGCAAACCAGATCATCCGGGGTTGATATATCCTGCTCACACAAAAAAATCCATCTCGCGGTTTGAGGGAGAATATCGACAAGGACTGGGGGTCAGCCTGACCTCTATTCACTTTAATAAATCGGGAACAACATACATCATAGAAAGCTCATCGTCGCCAGAAGCCGATGGCTATTTTGAAGGAGTTCGTATCGTAAAAAATAAGCGGACCACTTCTATGTCATGCGATCAACCAATATCTGATTTACGATTTCAAACATTGGCAGAATTGCTGGATCCCAAACCGCGCTAAAAAAATCTCAGATGAAAGTTCTGAACGACCATACACTAAGATGGCATTTATTACTGGCTAGCGAGCGCTAAGTTACAATGACTATTTGCACACCCCACCCTACCGCCCTCAGGACCCCCCATGAACACCGTATTCGCCGCCCCCGTATTTGACACCACCGTGATTTTTGAAGGCAAGGAACTCTTCAAAGGCAAGAGCGCTGCAGAAAACTGGGCGAAAAAACTCGCCGCAGAACTCGACTGTGAAGTCACTGTGCAAAAGATAGGCACAGGCTGGGCCATGTGCGGCACTGTCGATGGCGAGGATTGCATCTGGGGGATATTGGGGCAACGCTTGAAGCGCCTCAATGCTGAGTAAGCATGGTAGCACTACCCCGGTTATAGACAGTAGGGTGCGCCATGCGCACCATTACCGTATGCATAAAAAATTTGTAGGGTGCGTTGTAACGCACCATGCTCATGCGCCCAGAAAACAAGAGGTGTGCACGGCGCACCCTACTGCATTGAATGCGGATTGTGCCTGAGCATGTGCAAATTCATCTGGAGAAATTTCCCACTATACCTATGAAAAAATACTTAAGCGCAGTGCTGTTCTTTCTTTTCATGGCGACCGGCATACACGCCGACGCGCTAAGCGATGAATGGAAAAACCTGAGCGACCAATTTTCTGCGCAATATGATCAAGAAAACTATGTCGATGCGGCCATTACTGCAAAAAAATTAGTGCAACTGGCAAGCCAGCAAAACCACTCTCAAATTGAACTGGCAGACGCAAATTTCAAGCTTGCGATGAGCTATGAAGAGCAAGGCTTGTCTGATGAAGCAGCAAATTTATATCTGCATGCCTTGCGCCTCAAGGAAAAGCGCCTGGGTCTCTATCATCCCGATGTGGCAGTGATCTTGAATAATCTGGCCCTGCTGTACAAACGCCGGTCAGATTATGCAAAGGCTGAGCCCTTGTATCTACGTGCAATAGCGATCAGGAAAAAGAATGTCCGATCGAACAGGAGTGCCCTGGCAGTCAGTCAGCTCAATTTGGGCGGTTTATATGAAACACAGGGTAAATACCCGCAAGCTGGGTCTTTATATCAAGCGGCACTGACAAACATGGAAAAAGCACGCGGCTTGCATCACCCGGATCTTGCTACTTATCTCAATAATTTTGCGGTACTTTTGGTGACACAGGGCAAATATGCAGAAGCTTCAGCCTTGTATAAACGCGCCATCGACATACTCAATGATGTGCCGGAACCACCTCCACCTCTCGTGGCGACAGTGCTGAACAATATCGCAGAATTGCTCCGCCAACAAGGCAAGTATGCAGAAGCTGAGCATTTTTACCTGCGTTCTCTAGAGATCAGGGAAAACAGGTGGGGGCCACAGCATCTTCAAGTGGCAACAACACTTAACAATCTGGGTCATCTGTATAAAGATCAGGGCGAATATGCCAAGGCGCAGCCATTTTTTGAGCGCGCTCTTGCTATACAGGAGAAGCAACTGCCACCAGATCATCCCTATCTGGCGACCTCAGTCAATAATCTCGCATCCATTTATTATGAGCGCGATGATACTGGCAATGCTGAGCTATTGCTCAAGCGCTCACTCGCCATGCGCGAAAAAAAACTGGGGAAAAACCATCCCGAAGTTGCGGAAAACCTGAGTAACCTCGCCGCAGTATATTCCTTGCAAGGGCGATACCTGGAGGCAGAAAATCTCTACCGGCGCGCACTGCTTATATGGGAAAAATCACTAGGGCCAGATCATCCTATGATGGCATTTGGCAGGCGTCAGCTTGCTGGTCTCTACAGTAAACAAAACCGCGAGAATGCGGCAAAAGAGTTGGAGCAGCGTTTCGACAAAATAGAGAAGCAGCAATAAAATTACCAGGATTTTTAGCAGAGACAGAATCTCCATGAAAAATGAATTGGCACAAATGTCTGCACTGGCCCAAGCCACCGACATAGAATTACCTCCAATCTTGCAGGCACTCTACCGCGACGGCCTTAGCAGCTATGGCAAAGACAGGGCAGACTGGCAAGCCAACTGGCAACACTATATGCAGGAAGCGCCGCCAGCGCTGATCAGCAGCTATGACTTTGAATGGCTGGATGCGGAGGCGATTGCGCAAACCATCAACGGCTGGCTCAAGCCTGAAAGCCAGAACGGCCGCAGCTTCTTCCCTTTTGCGCAATCCGGTGCGGGTGATGTTTTTTGCCTGACGCCCCATGAAGGCGAGCGTGTGGTGGCGTATATCTGGCATGACTCAGACCGACATACGATAGAGGCATTTTCATTTGCTGATTTTGTGTATTCCAGGCTGGCCACGGCGATGACGGATATCAGTCACCTGGTGGATGATTTATCCAGCACGGATAAATCCAGGTCATGCCTGCTGGCCGATATACGCAGGCTAAGCACTTACTTGCCTGCTGAGGATGCAGCGCGCCTGCAAGCTTATCTTGATCGCCCGGTGATCGAAACTGAAGTCAGCTATGGTCGCCGCACTGAACGCCTGCCCTGCCTCATCACCGATGAAGAATATAACTTACTCATGCAAGGCAAGCGTGCCAGCGTCGATTGGCCGGTACACATCGTGGCGCGCTGGGATGTGTAGTGACCCTGAGTCACACCATCGCACCATCGCACCATCGCACCATCATCACAAGCTGATATGATGCGCATCTGCAAGGATAACAAACGAGGAAGACATGAACCAAGCACAGCCATCACGCAGCCTCAACGGCATCACCCTGGAAGCTATCCTGGAACAACTGGTGGCCCATTATGGCTGGGATGCCATGGGCAAGATGATAGACATCAACTGCTTCACCAGCGACCCCAGCATCAAATCCAGCCTGAAGTTCTTGCGCAAGACGCCATGGGCGCGGGCCAAGGTGGAAGAGTTGTATTTGGCCATGCCGGGGTAATACATCAGCCCGCCCTGACGATATCTGAGCATGCCCTCTGTAGGAGCGGCTTCAGCCGCGAACAGCAAACAACAATCCGCATTGCTCTCCCACCTCATCACACTTGCGCAGGCAGATGTTCGCGGCTAAAGCCGCTCCTGCAACGGCAAACATCCGTGCATCTGCCTGCTGTGATTTCAGATCTTCATCACATAGCCAGGGTCTTATGGTGCAAATAATTGCGGTAGACAATTTGAAACTCATCCAGATCGCGTTTATCTTCTTGTAGAAGCAAATCGCGTACCTCGCAAGCATTGCCTTCAGTTTTATAAACCCAGAAATCGAGTATCACTTCAGGATGATCTTGCGAGACAATGGACACGCCTTTGCCACCGCCGATGATGCCGGAATACTGATAGACCATGAATTTACTTTTCAATATCTTCTTGTCTATCTTCAGCGTATCAAGAACTTTGGCCGCTCTTTCATCGACGGGTGAAACATCGTCACGCTTATTCGCATAGGTATTCAGAAACCGGCGCAAGTGTTTAACCTCATCGGTTTTATAGGACAGGGCGTACTTGGCCAGTTGCTCTTTATTGAGTAGCAGTTCTTTGGGTGCTTGCGCATGACTGGCGAGGGGAAGCAGGAACAGAGATAACAAGAGCAGTTTGCGGAATTGCATGGGTACTTTCAAAGTTTTTTGACATTATAAGTGAGGCCAGGCATACCCTTCCAATTCGACGGCCTCGTAGGGTGCGTTGTAACGCACCATCCACGCCATCCGCCGATTCATATGACAAATCTTGTTTCACCAAATGGTGCGTTATAACGCACCCTACTCACGGTGATCAAGTTGATCTTCTTCACCGCCTGCCCATTCCTTTGGGTATATACCTTGTTCCACCAAGCGATGAAATGTTGAATACGGCCAATCAGATACATGCTCAACCAATCCATGTTTTTGTGGATTGATATGGACATAATCCATATGCGCGGAAAAATCCTGTTCATTGCGTATCAAGTGTTCCCAGTAACGTCTTTGCCAGATACCACGTTCATTGCGGCTAAACCGGGACAGGCTCATTGCTTCTGTCTTTGGAATGGCTTTTGAAAAATGACTTTTGATGAGTCGCCAGCGAACAGAAAAATCAATATCACCTGGCGGCAATTCAATCACGCAATGCAAATGATCAGGCAAGACTACCCAGGCATGGATGATAAACGGATGCGTCTCGCGTACCACGCGAACAGCTTCACGCAATACATCGATATGACGAATCAACAAATCATTGCCTGCACGCTTGAGAAGATTGACGGTGAAAAAATACGTCCCTCCTGGATGCCAGGCACGTCGATAATTGGACATGGTGCAGATTCAAGAAATTGATTTTCAAAAAGTATATTGCAAACTCAATAAGTAGGGTGCGTTATAACGCACCATCGAATATGAATAAAATCATTACTCACCCTTCTCATGAAACCAGGACCATGCCAAATTTAAATCAGTGGAGTTAACAACACAGTTCCTGATCACTCTTGCCAAATTTTACGTCTGCCGACGGTGCGTTATAACGCACCCTACTCACTGATGGCGATGGGTAGCAGGAACAGGGAGACCAAGAACAGTTTGCGGAATTGCATGGGTTCTTTCGGTGCTTTTTTGAATGAAGGAAAATACTTTTCCACACAATTTATTTGACAAATTGCCGACCTTGAATCGCCAACAAGGCGCGATGCCCAACATCAGTCACTTGCGGGTGTCTATGTTGACAGCACAATTCTGCAATTACTCTGAGGTGTTCAGTTGGGCGTTTGCAGATTTCCATTGCAACTGCTTCACCCAAATAAAAATCATCTGATGTTGCCAGCTTCGTCAACAAGGACAGATTATTCAGGTCCAGAGAAGGAATACAAGCGAGAGCCAGTTCATTGTCCCCGTCTCTGAAAATATCTTCTTCAATGAAGGCACAAAGTGCCGCTTGATCTGCTATCAAGGGAGAGCAAACAGGGTGCAAGTTATATAAAGACTCGCCTTGCTTGAGCCCACGGTCAACCGCCGTCAAAAAATCATCCAGGGATGGGAACATGATACGTTTATCATCAGCGTGCGCAAGATAAAGTATATGCCCAACAAATGGCGGTCGCCTCAGATAAACATGATGGTTACTTGTATCAGGGTCGTCAAGCACGATGCCTTCCAGGCTTTCAACAAGCGGGTGATAAGCCAGAAGATCGGTGACAGTCACAACCTCTTCTGGATTCAACAGGTGGACTTCCACATCAAAACGATTCCTGTAGACTGGAGATTGAATCTTATCGAAATAAGCGAGCAACTCGGAAGGAAAATGCATAAGATCGTTCAATGCTCAATTGAGTTTATGTGTGTCATCGCCTGGATGCGTTGTTAAGCAAGACAATCAGGCTAAAACATATCTATATGCTATTTTAACACCAAGTATTTTTATCAAATGATATCCCTCTGTGTAGTACATGGATGGCCTCGCCTCAGCCCTTATCCACATACACCTCACGCGCCATGACTACGACATCGTCGACGCTGAGTTCGCTGAAGCTGCCTATATGCAAATGTGGTATCTCGGCTCTTTGCAAGACCACGCGGCTGGCGAATTTGAGGCGGGCCAGCATCAGGTGTTTTTTCTGCAGGTAGAGCGTGGCGCAGAGGTCGGACAAGGCTTCTATGCTCGAGCTGTCGAGGTCGGGGGATTCTTCCAGGCTCATGACGATGACTTTGGCGTCGCTGGCGGCGGCATATTGCTTGGCCAGCGCCATGCTGCGTTCAGCATTACCAAAGAACAGCGCCATCTCGGGGCGCAAGATGAGTACGCCGGGGATGACTTTGGCTTCCGGGTAATTGACCAGGCTGACAAAATCATGGCCGCCATTGAGGCGACCGAGTACGGTGACATTGGCCTCGGCCAGTTTGCGCAAGAGCATTAGCAAGCTAAAACCAATGGCGACCAGCAAGCCGTCGAGCACGCCCAGCAAGAGTACCGCAACCACCGCCGCCATGGCGACAAACCTGTCTCTGTGCAATTTGAAATAGCTGTGAAACGCTGATGGCCGCAAGGAGTGGCTGACTGCGTGGATAACGATGGCCGCCAGCACTGGCACCGGTGTCAGGGCGATGGTGGGGAGCAGGATCAGCACGATGAGCAGCAACACCGCCGCAGCCGCCCAGCCCGCCCATTTGCTTTGCGCGCCATTGCTTTCATTGGCCGCCGTCGCAGAAAAGCCCGCACCCACCGGCAAACCCTGGAACAGGCCGGAGAGCAGGTTGGCCGCGCCCAGTGCCAGCAAATCACGATTGGGGCTGATGCTGTCGCCATGACGTAGCGCAAAGTTGCGGATGGAGCTATACGATTCTGCATACAAGATCATCAGCATGGCGATACTTAATTCACCAATGCGCAACCACTGCCCATAGCCCAGGTCAGGTAGTGTGGGCGCAAGCAATTGCAAATCGATATGGCCAACCACTTGCACTCCATGCTGCGCCAGGCCCAGCCATTGCCCTACGCCTATGCCCAGGCCTAGCACCACTAGCCCCGCAGGCATAAAGGGGGTGCGTGCCAGTCCATACAAGAGCAGCAGGGCCGCCAGGCCCACGGCCAGCGACAACCAGTTCCAGGCTTGTACCTGGCTCAGCAATTCATAGATAAAACGCGGCATGTCGGTATGCTGTGTATGCACACCTGCCACATGGGCAAACTGCCTGATGATGATGACGGCAGCCAGGCCAAAGGCAAAGCCGCGCAAGACCGGCCTGGCGATGAAGTCAGAAATGCTGCCCAGCTTGGCCGCACCTGCGAAGAGAAAAAATACCCCCGTCATGATGACCATGCCCATTGCCACCAGTATGCGCACATTGGCATCCCCATTGGCCATGGAGGCCGATGCCGAAGCCAGCACCGCCGCCGATGAAGAGGTGGCCGCGACAATGGCAAAACGGCTGCTGCCTATCAGGCCATAGCAAAGCAAGCCAGCAAACAAGGCCAGGATGCCCGCCTGCGGCGGCAAGTTGGCAATGCTGGAGTAAGCCACCGCTTCCGGCAGCAATAAACCGGCCAGCGACAAACCCGCAATGAGGTCAGACCAGCGCCAGGTTTTGTTCATGGTCAATTTGTGTGTGCATGGTGTAGAGGTGAAATGAAATAAATGATTTATTTTATTGCTGCGGAGTATACGCCTTGTAGATAAGTACATGGAAAGTAGCTCTGTTGCGCAATACGGTTTGATGCGGTGGTTTGATACGGTGATTTGATACATATGGTGCGCCACGCGCACCGCTTGCCTGGCCCTGGCTAAGGCATGTGAAGCTGGTGAGCCGGTGAGCCGGAATAGGCAAGCCTGTAAAAATACGGGGGGAAATGAGGCCTTAGTTTTGTGTAAGCTCGTCGCAACTCGAAAATTTCAACATCTTTTACAAATATCTCCAGCGCGCCTTCCCTTTTGATTCGCATTTATGCCGGGGGAAATTTCCTTGCAAATAGTTTCCGCATGGAAATTTAAATGCAACTTAGCGTTACAAAACAGATTATTTACGCAGAAAAGCAGCTAAGTTCAGCATTTATTTTTCACAAAATCAATAAAGTGTTTTTTAACAAAGATAAAAACTGCATTATCTTCTGCCAATTACGCATGAAATGATGACAAATTGACGACAAAATTAGTCTTGCCAAGGCATTCCATAGTTTGATACATTGGGTTACATTTATCAGCAATACGAAACAAACGGTGCGATTGTGAATAGTTTGAATTGGCGGGAACTGTGGACGACGGGCCGGGTGCTGGAGTCTATCGATACAAAAAAATTGCATGCTTCTGGCAGCTTGATGGCCAGCCTGCGCTGGGCGCTGCATTCGCGCCTGAAGGATGACAGCAGCAATTTCAAGAGCAAATGCCTGTTCCTTGTGCGCAGCAGTTTGCGCCCGCAAGTGAGCCTGCGCTGGTATCACTATCTGCATCAGACTTATTTGCGCAAGACCGTGCCTGCCGATGTCAGTTTGCTGGACGCTATCCACCGCCCTTTCTTTGACCGCCAGATCTGTAGCGCCACTCGCCTGCATTTGCTGCGCAATCATTTTCATTTGTCGGCGCAGTTATTTGGCCATCATCGCGCCCAGGACATGCTGGCAGGTAAAAGCTTTGAACTGGCCGCGCTGCAAGGCAAGAACCAGGAAGACTATCGCATCAGCCTGTTTCGCAGTTGCGCCTTCAAGCGTGAAGGCGGGCTCAGCCTGGGCTTGTTCCAGGACGGGCGTTTATTGCAATGCCTGAGTTTTTCTTTTGACCGCATAGCGCACAAGCTCATTATCCGGGTTGGTGGCTTGCAGTCCTGCAAGCAGGATGCACGCGATGCCATACGTAGTTGCACCAAGAGCCTGCATGGCATACAGCCACGCCTGCTGCTGATAGAAGCCCTGCGCAGTCTGGCCAGGACTCTGCATTGCAGCGATATAGAATGCATCGCCAAAAAGAATCACATCTACCAGGCCTGGCGTTACCGCTTCAGTAAATGCATCAAGGCTGAATACGACACTTTGTGGCAAAGCGCCGGTGCGTCCTTGCGCAGCAATGGCAACTGGCTGCTGCCGCTGGCCAGCGAAGACACTCCTTTGTCTGAGCGTCCCTCCAACAAGCGCAGCGAATACCGCGCGCGTGACAACCTGACGCAAGCCATGCGTGAGGGTATCAGGCTAAACCTGCTTGGGGCTTAAGGCTTGGGTCTTATGGTGCGTTATAACGCACCCTGCTGACTGAAATCAAGACCAAAAACTCACCACAGAGGCACAGAGCGGGCACGGAGAGTAGCTCATTCTGCGCCACTTTTTAAGGTGAACAAGGCGGTGCGCATGGCTTATCCTATAAGTCTTTTTAGATGCATCCTATTTGCGAAGTTGCTTCGTTAATTAACGAACGCCCCTAGGCTCCAGCCTGCGCTGGAGCGACGTTGCCTGAGGTGGTTGGTGATGGCGTAGGGTGCGTTGTAACGCACCATTTGTTATGGCCCACGACGGTGCGTTACAACGCACCCTACAGGTGTATTCGTTGCCTTGATACCCACACACACCCTGCCGTTTTTTAACTGAGTATCTTCTCTCTCGTCATTCCTGCGCAGGCAGGCATCCATGGTGTTAATGCCGTGAGCTTTGAGTGGCCGTAGTTTTTTCAGATGCATCCGATTTGCGAAGTTGCTTCCTTAATCAACGAACGCCACTAGACTCCAGCCTGCGCTGGAGCGACGCCTGAGGTGGTTGGTGATGGCGTAGGGTGCGTTATAACGCACCAAACAACCTCCGGTTTTGTAGATGAACAGTTCTGCCTGGTCATTGCGCGCATTCACGCCCTCTCCCAAAACACCTTCCGCCATCACGGCAAAATGATATAAATCACACAAGTGATTGGCAAAATCCCCACACTCTCTCCACATTCCCTTACAATTATCACAAGAATATCGTCTACACTTACTTACCATGCCCCCTTACCGGAGAATCGCTTGATGAGCGTCCAGCAAGAGCCCCACTTTGCCCTCAGGCGCTTGTTCATGGCTGGCTTTTGGTATTTTGTGCTGGCACTGGCAGGTATCTGGCTGACGCCGGGGGATGATCCTATCGCCACGCTGTGGTATGCCAATGCGGTCGCCGTGGCAGTGATGTGTGGACATCGTCGTCAGTGGCAGTGGCAAGTCTTGTTGCTGACAGCAGTGGCCAGCTTTGCCGCCAATCTGCTGACTGGCAGTAGCGTCACCGTCGCTGGCATGTTCTGCTTTGCCAATGCGCTGGAGATAGGCCTGGTCAGCTATGTCATACAGCAAGGCGATCTGGCGCGTGATTTTGATCGTTCAGTGCCGCATTTGCTCAAGCTCATCCTGCTGGGGTTTTTCCTGCCCTGCGCCTGTAGTGCCACCTTCGTGGCAACGCTGATGGCCTGGGATGGCCAGGCCGATTTTGGGCGTACCTTTACCAACTGGTATGTCAGTGCGGCGCTCGGGCAGACCCTGATTTTCCCTTTATTGCGGTTGACGATGCGGCAGGCGCGCTGGCGCGACTTGAGTGCAGACTGGCTGCGCTTTGGCCGCTTTGCCATCCTCACCCTGGCGCTGGTGATGGTGGCGCTGCGCTATCTGCCCTTCCCTTTTGTGTATGTACTGGTGGCGCTGAGCTTTGCAGCCCACAAGCTGACGTATGAAGAATCCCATGTCTTGCTGGTGCTGGTTGTCAGCGCCCTGGACTTGATGATTTCTTTTGGTCATATCGCCATGCCACAAGATTTTCCAAACTGGGAAATCGTCTTGCTCTACCTGCCTATCCTGATGACGGCGATTCCTCCCATGCTCTTGTCCACCAGCATGAATGAAAGCCGCATCAAGGAAGCGGCGCGCCTGCATGCCTTGCAAGAAGTGGCGCATAGCCAGGCTGACTTGCAAGCCACCATCAATCATATGCCAGCCATGATCAGCTATTGCGATGTTGAATTCAAGCTGCGCTTTGCCAATGCCGCCTTCCTCGACTGGTTTGGGCTTGATGCCACCAGTATCAAGGGCAAACCCGTGCGTGAAGTACTGGGTGAAACCGTGTTCCAGCAAAACCTGCCGCACATCCAGGCTGCCATGGCAGGTGAAGCACAATTGTTTGAACGCGCATTAAGCGGCCAGGATGGCAGCAAGCGCTATATGCTGGCCTCGTACGTACCCCATGTCAGCAATGGCAGCATACACGGGATGTATGTGTTTTCCACCGATATCACGCTGCTGAAACAGACACAGTTGCAAGACTTGCGTACCCAGGCCAGGCTCAAGAGCATCTTTGCTGCGGCAAGTGAATTTGCCATTATCTCTTGTGATTTGCAGGGTGTCATACAAGTGTTCAGCCCGGGTGCAGAACGCATGCTGGGCTATACCGAAGCCGAGATGGTGGGCAAGCAAACCCCGGCCATCTTCCACCCTGAGGCAGAGATACAAGCAAGGGCCGCCGTGCTGACCGCCGAACTGGGTTACCCGGTGCAGGGTTTTGAGGTTTTTTCCGCCAAGGCGCGCCTGGGCCAGGTGCAAGCCCAGCAATGGACGTATATCCATAAGCAGGGTGCCCACATACCAATCAACCTGGTCATCAGTGCCGTGCTGGATGAAGAAAACCGGATTGCTGGCATCCTCGGCATCGCCACCGACATTCGCCGCCAGCAGCAACTGGAAAGCTCGCTCATCGCAGCCCGCGACCAGGCCGAGATGGCCAGCCGCACCAAGTCAGAGTTCCTGGCCAATATGAGCCATGAAATCCGCACCCCCATGAATGCGGTGCTGGGCATGAGTTATCTGCTGGGTAAGACCGAGCTGAGTAGCACCCAGCGCCATTATCTGGAAATGATACGTTCGTCCGGCCAGTCTTTGCTGGGCATACTCAATGACATCCTGGATATATCGAAAATAGAAGCTGGCCGCATAGAATTGTCACCGACCCGCTTTTACCTCAAGGACATCCTCAGCGCCCTGGCCAATATGATGTCGGTCAATGTCGGTGAAAAGCAGCTGGAACTCTCGATGGGCATAGACACGGCCGTGCCCAGGGAGCTGATAGGTGATGCCTTGCGTCTGCAACAAGTGCTCATCAACATCATAGGCAATGCCATCAAATTCACTGAACAAGGTGAAGTCTCCTTGCTGGTGCAGCTGGCAGGCCAGGATGCCGACAATTTGCAGGTGCAATTCATCATCCGCGACACTGGCATAGGCATGTCGGCCGAGCAAATCAGCCGCCTCTTCAGTGCCTTTGAGCAAGCCGATGCCTCGACCTCGCGGCGCTTTGGCGGCACTGGCCTGGGCCTGGCCATTTCCAAGCGCCTGGTTGACTTGATGGATGGGGATATCCGCGTACAAAGCCAGGAAGGTGCAGGTACTGAATTCATCGTCAGCATCCCCATGCAAGCCGCCCCTGTGCAGGCAGATGAAGACAAACCCGCCATCTTGCCGCCAGGCAGCAACCAGGCCAGGAAAATCCTGGTGGTCGATGACAATGCCACCAGCCGCCGCTATATTGCCAAGACCATAGAAGCCTGGGGCTGGCAAGCGGATACCGCCAGTTCTGGCCAGCAAGCCTTGCAAAAAGTACGTGATCAACTGGCGCAAATTCCCAACAGTGCTGACGATTATTGCGCCATTCTGATAGACTGGCATATGCCCGGCCAGGATGGCCTGGCTACCCTGGCCGCCATCAAAACCTTGCTGGCCAGCCAGCGCATCCCCCTGATCCTGATGAGCAGCGCCTATGACCGCAGTGCACTGAATATGGATGGCAAACCCAACGCCCCCGACGCCGTCTTGCTGAAACCTGTGACCGGTTCCAGCCTGTATGACGTGCTGCAAGAAACCAGCCTGCAACAGCATGGCAGCACCCTGCCTGCCGGGCAGCATGCCAGTACGCCGCCAGCCCTGGGCGTGGGCAGCTTTACGGGCAAACATATCTTGCTGGTAGAAGATAATTATTTCAACCAGATCGTCGCCACCAAAATCCTCGAACAAACCGGCGCCGTCGTCAAACTGGCCAATAACGGCAGCGAAGCTGTGGAAATTTTAAAAGTAGCCGCCGGGCAATTTGACCTGGTGCTCATGGATGTGCAAATGCCCATCATGGATGGCTGGACCGCCACCGAAATCCTGCGCAAGGAACTGGCCCTGCCCATCCCCATCCTCGCCATGACCGCTGGTGTCATGACCTCAGAACGCGAACGCTGCCTGGAAGCAGGCATGAACGATGTCATTTCCAAACCCATAGACATAGACCAGATGCTGGTCGCTATGGCGCGCCACATGCTACCTGGCTCGGTAAATCCGGCAGAGCCTGCAACGCTGCCAGCAGCCAGGGGCAGCGAAGCCGATACAGCGTCTATTACAACTGTCATGCCTGATCCGGCACCGGCAGCAGTAGCTAGCAGCAACCCGCCACCGAGCAACGGCGTATTCGACCCGACCAAACTGCTGGCCATGGCCAAGGGCAACCCGGCCCTCATCAAAACTCTGGCGGGCGTCATACAAAACATGATGAATCATGCCCACGATGACTTTGAGCAGGCCGCCAGCCACTGGCAACAAGACCAGGCACAACAGGCTGCGCGCTGCCTGCATACCCTGCGCGGCAGCATAGGCACCCTGGGTGCCAGGAACTTTGCCCAGGCTGCGCAGGCGCTGGAAACCGCCATTGTCCAGCAAGACCACGAGCGCATCCCTGCCCTGCTGGAGGCGGCCAGGAGACAACTGGGCATGACTATCTCCAGTGTGCAAAGCTGGTTGCAGGCACAAAACGCCAGCCTTAGCGCATCTGACGAGCATGCCGCCAGCCAGGTCGACACAGTCAAACTGCAAGAATTCAAAACCTTGTTGCAAAGCCAGAACATGAAAGCCAGCGCCCTGTATCAAGAAATCCAGCCCAGCTTGCAGCAGCAATGGCCGGCACCACGCCAGCAAGCCATGCAACAAGCCATGTTGTCGCTGGATTTTGTCAAAGCGCTGGAAGTGCTAGAGGCCCATTGATAGCGAACCAAAATTTGAGCGCATCAGGCATGACAAATGCTATCCTAGACAATACATCCGGCTGCATAGACTGACACTGACATGTCCACACTCAAATATTTGGCATCATTGACAAATAATCAAGAATTTTTGTCACGCCGCCCGCGCATACTCATCGTTGATGACCAGGTCATCAATATCCAGACCCTGTACCAGATTTTTGCTGACGATCATGAAGTTTTCATGGCCACCAGCGGCCAAAAAGCCCTGGAATTTTGTAGGCAAACCCCACCCGACCTGCTCTTGCTCGATGTCATGATGCCCGACATGGATGGTCTGGAAGTCTGTAAACGCCTGAAACAAGAAGAACTGACCGCCGACATCCCCGTCTTGTTTGTCACTGCCCAAAACGATGCAGAAGAAGAGTCACGCGCCCTCATGGCGGGCGGCATGGATTTCATCAGCAAGCCCGTCAACCCGGACGTAGTACGCGCCCGCGTCAAAACCCAGATCACCCTGAAACTCCAGCATGATCTGCTAAAGCAACTGGTGTTTACCGACCCCCTGACCGGGCTCGCCAATCGCCGCAGCTTTGACAATTCCTATGACAAGGAATGGCGGCATTGCCAGCGCTATAGCAAATCC
Source organism: Undibacterium sp. Di27W (assembly GCF_049340345.1). Taxonomy (NCBI): domain Bacteria; kingdom Pseudomonadati; phylum Pseudomonadota; class Betaproteobacteria; order Burkholderiales; family Oxalobacteraceae; genus Undibacterium; species Undibacterium sp. Di27W. Next base: position 91,867 of record NZ_JBMPOS010000017.1, read on the forward strand.
GTGGCCATACTGATGATCGATATCGATTGCTTCAAACAATACAATGACCACTATGGCCACCAGCAAGGCGATGTTTGCCTGAGCGCCGTCGCTGCCTGCCTGGACGCCAATTTCCGTCGCCCGCATGACGTCGTTGCCCGCTATGGCGGTGAAGAATTCATCTGCATCATGTCCGAATGCGAACTCAGCGCCGCCGTCAGCAAGGCAGAAGCCCTGCTGGAAGCCATTATTGCGCAAGCCATTCCCCACATCACCTCCAGGGTACGCGATATCGTCACCCTCAGCATAGGCGTCGCCGCCACCGTCCCCGGCAACCAGCAAGACAAAGCCGCCCTCATCGCAGCCGCCGATGAAAAATTGTATGCCGCCAAACAGGCCGGGCGTAACCAGGTAGGGGCTTGAACAGCCTGCAGGGTAGCTTGCAAGGCAAGGGGTATACCAACTTGCCAGGAATGTAGGGTGCGTTATGATGGCGGTGGTGCGTTATAACGCACCCTACGCTTTAATGCGCCTACTTGGTGATTTTCTGGTCTTGATACCCCCCCGACTATCCAAGTATGAGCATCACGCAAACTGCTCCGCTTATCTATCGGAATACCCTCTCTATCGTCATTCCTGCGCAGGCAGGAATCCATCGCATTTGAGCCGCGAACTTTGATACGCCTTGATCGGTTTGCCAGGAATGTAGGGTGCGTTATAACGCACCGGGCGTGATGGCGGTGGTGCGGTATAACGCACCCCACACATGAATGTTACTCTGCATTGAAAAGCAGCAGGTATAAAAAAATCGACGCCCTATCCACATGGATAAAGCGTCGATTTTTTCAATTGCAAGCCTCATGACAAGGCTGCAGGCTTAGCGGTTTATTTCGAGACTGCTGGCGTAGAAGCTGCTGGTGCAACTGCCTTGGCATCGTCCGCTTTCTTGTCCTTGCTGGCATGTCTGCCATGTTTTTCTTTTTTGACCGGTGTGCTCTCCGTTGTTGCACTTGCTGCTTTCACCGCTGGTGCTGGTGTGCTGGCCGCTGCAGAGGCCGGGGCCACAGCCACCGGTGCTGTAGCAGTTGCTGCCTTGTTAGGTGCAGGCGGGCTTTCAGCAAATGCGCTACCCATAACAAGGAGGGAGGCGATGAGAGCGGTGATCAGTTTGTTCATTTTAATATTCCTTGATATAGATAGTAGAGAGCGATTTCTGGTTTTTTCCGGCAGCCCATGCTGCCGGTGTTCTTACTTATGGCTTGATAGTGCGACGACTTATTTCGATGCTGCTGTTGCTGAAGCGGATGCTGGTTTTACTTCTTCTTTCTTGGCTTCTTTTTTAGCGTGCTTCTCGTGCTTCTCATGCTTTTCGTGCTTGACTGCTTTTTCAGCGGCTGGTGCTGCTGGAGTCGATGCTGCTGGCGTGGACGCTGTAGCTGAGGCAGAAGCGGCGACTACTTTAATTGCCGGAGCAGATTTCGCTACACTCGCTGCTGCCGCTGCCGAGGCAGGTTTAGCTGCTGTCGTTGCAGAAGCACTCGCTGGTGTCTGTGCAAATGCGCTACCCATAACAACTGTGGAAGCGATGATGGCGATGATCAGTTTGTTCATGATATTTCCCTCTTTATGTCTGGGTTGATTTGCTCGGTCTTGCGTTTCGTTTTCTGTTTCGTAGTGTTGCTACGTAAGCCAAAAACGCCGCCCGAATACATTGCGTTGACGCAAAAAACCACAGGACATGGGGCTTAGTGTTGTTGTTCTAAACGGCAGGTGGCTTGTCAACCAAATGAGGTGCTCATGCGTTACCCGCGTATAAAACAAAAAACGACACCCACTTGCTGCAAGGCGTCGTTTTTTGAGGGAATGAAAGTAGGAGCGACTTTAGTCGCGAAAGATGTACCGTGGTGTACATTCACGGCTAAAGCCGGTCCTACAGAACTGCACTTCATCGACCTTAATCCCGTGATATTTTTGCGCAGTAGGGTGCGTTGTAACGCACCACGCCAGCACCCAATATTCACTTCACAAAACGGTGCGTTATAACGCACCCTACTCGTGGCACACAGTTATTCGTAGGAGCGGCTTTAGCCGTGAAAGATGTACCGTAGCGCTCATTCGCAGCTAAAGCCGCTCCTACAGGAATGCGACAGAGCTTCCCGGTCTTGATTGCAGTAAGCAATCAACTCTCCATATCAATTTCTTGCACTACCCCTGCACTATCGAAGCGCACACTAATTACATAATCAGTCGCATCGTCGGGCAGGGTGAAGTCGAATACCTCCATGCCCTCGTCTTCATTTTCTTCATTTTCTTCATCGCCCCAGTGCGAGCGCAGTACCAGGATATCGAGTACGCGCACAGGCGCAGGTGTGGCCGTACCCAGGTGCTGTTGCCAGTATTCGGCTTCGACTTCTTCCAGGTGATGAGAAATGAACAAGCCTGCGCCTGTATCATCGTTCCCTTTCTCAAACGCCAGCCTGAGCGCTTCCCGCGCTACTTTCTCACGTCGCTTTACTTCATCTGCAAATGTTGTCATATTCACTCCCATTGTAATGATAGTTTTTCCTGGTTTACTCCGGCTATTGCATAGAATGTGAAAAAACACTCACCTGCAAAGCTGGCAGGCAATACCTACTACATTCTAAGAAAAACCGGCAAATAATTGAGCTCGGAAGCTGACGTGCTGCTGAACTTATTGATAAAACGAGACTAAAAAATGACAAGCATGTGGCAAGTCTCCGCCACACCTTTACTTTGCCATTGCAATTTTTTTCTTCATATAGCTGAATATCTCTTCATTCAATTCGTTGATTTTTTGAAATATAGGCAGGTATTTTTGCGCGATGCTACACAAACGGCGGGGGTTGCCATCGACATCCTTCGCGGACAATTCTTCTTGCACCGCTGTCACGGCAAGCTGCTGTTGTTTTAACTTCTGGGTAAGTTGCACGTAGTGGCCATTCTCTTGCATTTGCTTAAAGAATTCACCCTTTTGCACTTTCGTCCAACCCAGCTTGTCTGTCTTCGCTTCATATGAAGCAAGAATTTTATCGAGTTCGTCACTTTGGCGTTGTTGATTCGTGGAGATGTAGGCTTTCATCTTTTCAGATGTGCGGCGTACCGCCTCTTCATTCTCGCACTGCGCGTAAACAGAACTCGTCACCAGTGAAATTGCACCTGCGAGTAAGAAAAACTTAAATAGTTTCATGATCATGTTTAAGCTTACTATTTTTTTGTAGATGCTGACATGCTGCTGAGGTGCGCATGGCGCACCCTACTCGTGGCCAAATTTTGCAGGGTGCGCTACCATACGTTTTTAAATATGTCGTAGGTACGCAATTGGTGCGTTACAGCGCACCCTGCCGAGCTAAAAACAGCTTTACCTCATGGCACATAGGGCTTGAAAGTTGCTGCCCGAAGAAATTCGCTCTGTGCCGTAACATTGACATCGTCACTCAATGTCAGCACTGTCGTTTTGGGTGTGATTTTGTTGCCGACATTCAGCCTTCCATGCGACATGCTCACTTCGAGTTTGTCTATGCGATTTACTGCACTCATGTCAAAGACAGGGAAACAGGTTTTTTTATTTTCCTCTTGCTTGCTGCTCACCTGGTAATTAAGTTGCGCGACTGTCAGCCCTTCTATGGACAAGCTGGCATCACAGCTTAAGGACTTCAACATCAGCTCAGTGCTGGTCGACGGAAAATTCCCTGAAATCTTGATCGTGCCATGGCCAGCGAATTCCACTTGATTGACCGAGCTTGGCAAGCGAATTTCAATAAGGCTGGATGAGTGACGATCATTAACAGAGACATCGGCTTGTACCATGCCCAGTGTGAGTACACCATCCTGCATCTGGGTGTTGACGGCAATTTGCACATTCTCATTTTTTATCAATGCCTGCGTCAGACCAGGGTCGAAAACCAGGCTGACATTATGCACACTAAAATCCTCACCCGTTGTGCGTATCACCAGCTTGTTATTGCTGCCTATGCTGACATACTCTTGCTTGAGACGCCCGCCATAAGCACGGGCTATTTGCTCTTTCTTCAGGTCATCAAGCAAGAAATTAGCCACCAGATACCAGAATACTGCAAACATGAACAGCCATAAACCTGTCCTGGAAAAATTGCGCGACATCATGCCACTTCCCTTTCCTTGATGTGAAAGAAAAGTGCCACCCATAGCAAGAGCGGCAAGCCCAGCCACAAGCTATATGTGAGTGCATATTCCATGGCACTATGTTGCACTGCCAGTTTGCCAAAATGCCCGGCCAGGGTGCCCAACTGGGGACTGATGCCCATCCACATACTGATGACGAACAACAAAAATGTACCCAGTACTGTACGCAATACCGGCGAACGCTTGAAATAAGCTGTTCCCCCTGCCAAGAGTGCCTGTGTACCAGAGAGCAGCAAAAAGAAAATCATCTGGCCTTTCATGGAATTTTCTGCGCTGTGTGAACCTTGCCCCGCCATATCGGTTGTCAGCAAAGGCAGAAAAAAATGAAAATCACGGTGGCAATTATCACAGGCAAGCAATTGCTCTGACATATTTTTTGCCATTTGCACGGCAGGATAGTTAAAGATCATATACAGCAAAGTATAGGCCAGAGGATACAAGATGCTGATGACCAGAAAAGCCATCAGCCATTTCTCAAACACTGAAGCCGGGCGCATCAGGGCGATCAGGCTGGCCCCAGGATTGAGCAAATATCTGAAATAGCGGCCAGCAAAGATCACTGCTGACATAGACAAGCCCGTCATATACCACTGCGCTTGTCCGCTGTATTGAAACAGGCTGTAGCTGCTGTCCTTGCTAAAAGCAATCGCCATGGTGATCAAGTCCAGTATGATCAAGACCCCGGCAAACCAGGCATAGTCGCGCCAGTTCTCGGCCCAATGGGCGCGCAACAAGCGGCCAAAACGCGAGAAGTCAAAAATGGAATTTGTCATGAAGCTACCCCTGCTGTATTGTGCTTGCCTGCCACGGCATTGAGCACCCCTTGTTTATTCATACTCAAGGCCTTGTATAACAACTCAAGATTGACCGCACCTGGCGTGGCCCCCTCATTGCGTTTGACATAGGCCCATTGCTGGCCCAGTGCCTCTTGATAAATGCAGCCTGCTGTATCCGCCTGATTATCTGCCACCCCCAGTTGCAAGCGACTTTGCAGAGTTTGCATGCTGGCTGACAGGGCCAGCTTGCCACCGTCGACAAACAGTACATGGCTCATCAGGCTCTCAAGATCATGGGCCTGGTGAGTACTGATGATGACCATGCGGTCAGCATGCTCTTGACCACCCAGTATGGTTTTGAACTGGGCACGCCCGACGATATCCAGACCATTGGTGGGCTCATCCATGAGCAGCAAGGGTGTATGGGTGGCCAGGGCAAAGGCAATCACGGCTTTTTTCTTTTGCCCCAGGCTCATGGCGTCAAAGCTTTTGTCACGCGGTATCTCAAAAATCTCGACATAGCGCAAGAAGTCTGGCCCGGAAAAACGCGGATAAAATGGCGCATGGGTCTTATACAGTGCCGTCACGCTGATATTGGGCAAATGAAATTCTTCCGGCACGACATACACCTGCTCTAAAAAAGCCGGTGAGCGCGCAGCCGGTTTGAAACCCAGCACCTCGACCTGCCCTCCATCCGGAAACAGCAAACCCGAGAGTATCTTCAAGAGCGTGGACTTGCCACTGCCATTGCGACCAAACAAGCCATACACACCAGGCTGGCTCAGTTCCAGCGCAAAATCGCCGTAGACGTTTTTGCGACCGTAATCAAATTGTAGTTGTGAGACCTTGATCATCAATTTCCTGTCATTGTCGAATAGAGCTGACGTGCTGCTTTAAGGGAAATACGGAAGGTTTATGGCAAAGACATTGCAAGGAAAATAGATTCTTTTATTTCTTGCATCCTTGCTCGCACCCCACTCCGGCAAGCAAGCAGTAAACTCAGGAGTTTATTATCAATTTGGATTTTTTAACAGGAAGAATTTGCAAGCATATGTGGTAGCACCTGGCCAGCCTTGCAAGCTGATTAAGGCGCAGCAAAGCTCAGGCCATAAATACGATGGATTCCTGCCTGCGCTGGAATGACGACAGAGGGGGCGTCCATATAGGCCAGTTGCACGGCTGACGTGACGCCAATACCCAAGTCGCAGGGGACATCAAATCCAAAAATGGCACCACAGACGCACAGTAAAGCGTAGGGTGCGTTATAACGCACCATGTTGACTTATCGTGATATGAAGCGTTGCATCTAAGCGTTGCGTCGAAGTGGTGCGCATAGCGCACCCTGCAGAGTACAGCAATGAGCAGGGTGCGCCATGCGCACCACTGACTATGCTACACGTTTAAGCATGGGTATAGCTTCATCCCATCGTCAATACCAGACGCGGCATGGCTGATTCCCTGGTCCAGTTCTCTGCCACTGTAGAAAGTGCCGCCGTCTCGACAGCGATCTCAAAGCGCCCCGGTACTGCGGCCTGCAAGACCTCGCCGATCGACGCAAACAGGCGCTCAGGCGGGATACTGCCTATGCCGCTGCCCATCAATACCAGGGCGGAGGAACGCAATGCCGCGCTGGGTAACTGTATGTCTTCGCCACTGGCAGAACCAACTTGTATAAAGCGCACGGGCACTGCCTCCTGGCCTGCCCTGGCCGCAGCAATGATGAGTAGCTCGGCACTCTGGCCCCACAGATAATCGACGACCACATCGACACCTGCGGCGAATTGCTGCTGGAAGGCGGCTTCCATCATTTGCCGGTCGTCGCCCAGCGGGATTACTACGTCAGCGCCAATTGCCTGCAGGGCTTGCAGTGCCTGCCGGTTGCGACCGGTGGCGATCACTTTTTTTGCGCCCAGGTATTTTGCAATCTGCACTGCCAGGCGGCCTGCCGTACCAGTAGCACCATTGATCAGGACAGTTTCGCCCGCCACCAGTTTTGCCCTCTCCTTCATTGCAGCCCAGGCAGACATGCCGGGGTTGGCGATGGCAGCTGCCGTCACATCATCCAGCGCCTCTGGCAAGCGTATGCATTGCGCCGCCCTGACCACGCTGCTTTCTGCCATGCTGCCAAAGGGTGAGCGTGGCAAGGCGAAGTAGACACGCTGCCCATCCTCCAGCAAGCCCACGCCATCTATGCCCACCACAAAAGGCAAGCTGCCCGTCGCACTGTAATGCCTGCCCGAGGCACGGCTCTTGACCACAGGGCTGAGCGCCGCTGCCACGATCTTGACACGCACCTCACCATCACCTGCGACAGCTTCTTTGAAATCGCCATAGATGGGTGGCTGGCCTGCTTCGACTACGATTGCTGCTTTCATATCTGCTATCCTTTGCCAGGTTGACTCAGGCTTCATCACGATTGATGCGCTGAATATACGTGCATTATACACATATATGAGAATAAGCAAGGACAAGAAAAATGAAAAAAGAAATTGGCGAATTGCGCGCTGCCCTGATGGATATCACAGGCGTTTTGAACCGCCCGCAACCCGATGCCGCCCTGATCGCCGCCGCCGGTGTCGATCTTGACCGTGCCCTCTTCCCCCTGCTGGTGCGCATAGAACGGCTGGGCCCGATAGGCATCGTTGAACTGGCAGAACTGGTGGGGCGCGACCATAGCACCGTCAGCCGCCAGATCGCCAAGCTGGAAAGCCTGGACCTGGTCAGCCGCTGCCCCAGCCCACAAGATGGCCGCGTCAAAGCCGCCATCATCACCGAGCAAGGCCGCGTGATGACAGATGCCATCGATAGCGCCCGCCAAAAGATCATAGAAAAAATGCTGAGCGACTGGAAAAAAGAAGACGTGCGTGAACTGGCCCGCTTGTTGCGGCACTTTGCAGATGATGCGCTGGCCTGGGTGGGGACTTTGTGAAAATGGGGATGGCGGTGGCCAGGTTTGTGGATGAGGGCAAGATGTCATTGCCGCTGCATTTGATTAAGCAGCAGGGTGCGCAACGATACGGTAGTAATTGCGACATGCCAATGCAACGAAAGCCACTAGATTCCAGCCTGCGCTGGAATGACGACTTTAAGGCCAGGATTAGATCGGCGCTGTAGAGTTTGATGCCCCTCACCCATCACAATGTCATCCCAGCGCAGGCTGGGATCCATCTGCGCAATATCCAACTGCATGAAGTAACGCATAAGTTTCAAGAGTTAAACCGTACATCGAATAACAATTCCCTTTTATAACGCCCATTCCAATAACATTGCGATGCAGCGACGAGCGCGGCTTTTATTTCTTCCGTCATTTGCGCAAGCTCTGGTGGGACAACGAATTTGGTGATCGTGAATATCAATGTAACGCCGTCACCACTTCGTTGCAAGGCATCATAGCCTTCAAAGGCCACGGCCATTCCTTGCCAGAGTAAATTGTAGTAGGTGGGACACTCTCCCCTACCTGGCGCAAGATCGCCATGGCCGCCAAGGTCGAGGAAAATAATATCGCGCTCATCATCAACAACGCCGCAGGATTGCAAGGCATACACAGGGCCGTAAACCCTCTTGGCATAGCCCTGTAACTCACCGCCATCTAAGTTTTTGAATTGGAATGTCATCGTCTGTTACTCATTTTCTGGAATAATGCATTAAAAAATGGTGCGCACGGCGCACCCTGCTGCGGAATGATATTGCAAGAGCAGTGACATATCAATGAGACGAAAGCCGCTGGATTCCAGCCTGCGCTGGAATGACGACTTTAAGGCCAGGATCAGATTAGCACCATAGAGTTTGATGACCCTTCCCCATCGCAATGTCATCCCAGCGCAGGCTGGGATCCATCTGCGCAATATCCAGTTGCATGAAATGGCCTGCGAATAGCGCCCTGCCACATTCATCTACCACTCCCCCCTCAAGGCGACAAGCGTCCCGGCCCTCTATGTATGAAGCTCGCTTCTTTGATTCCAGGCAAGCCCAGGAACAAGGCGGTCAAGCGTGCCAGGCCCAGGCCAAAGCCGCCGTGTGGTGGTGCTGCCAGTTTGAATGACTCCAGATAAAATTCCAGGCCTTTTCCTGTCAGACCTTTTTCTGTCATTTGCGCCATCAGGATATCGTACCTGTGCTCGCGTATGGCTCCCGTGGTAATTTCAACGCCGCGATAGAGTAACTCAAAACTCCGTGTCAGGCGTTCACCTTCACGCATATGGTAGAACGGCCTTTGCTTCCATGGTACGCGGGTCAGTGCCACCAGCTCATGGCCTTGCGCTTGCATCATTGCACCGAGTTTTCTTTCCTCTTCTGCACTGAGCGACTCGTCGCCGGACACGCCAAGCAGGGCCTGCGCTTCTGCAAATTCGAGGATATGGCAGGCAGCCGGAATCGTGGCTTTGGGATAGTGCAATGCCAGTTCTGGCCCCATTCTGGCGATCACCTGCGTCAAAGCTGCAATGATCATGGCAGATTCCAGTGCGATGATCTCCAGCTCGCTTTTGACGCCTTCCAGTTCAACGTCGAAGGAGATGAACTCCGTTGCATGGCGAGAAGAAAAACTGGGCTCTGCCCTGAACACAGGGCCAACTTCATAAATCTTGCCCAGGCCTGCCATGATGGCAATTTGCTTGTAGATCTGCGGTGACTGGGCCAGATAAGCCCGTTCACCAAAGTACTTCACTTCAAATACTTCTGATCCTGATTCTGACGGTGCGCCCATGAGCTTGGGTGTATGAATGCCGATGAAGCCCAGTTCTCTGAGATAGCAGGTCATTTCCATTTCGATTTCGCTTTGCGCTATCAGCGCCAGGGCCTCTTTACGCTCGCGAAAGCGTGCCGCCGGCCAGGCCAGCTTGGTCCCGATTTCACTATCGCTGGATATGGGCCACTGTATCGTCGGTGACAGCAGCTCCAGCGACTCTGCCTGTATCTCAAAGCCACCAGGCGCCTGCGTTGATGCGACGACTTTGCCTTCGACTGCGGCATACGCCTGCTGCATCAATGCCTTCGCCTGTTCACGCGCCGCGCCGGATGCCACGACTTGTACTTTGCTGGCGCCAGACTGCAAAATGACGAATGCCATTTTGCCCTGTATGCGGGTGGTCGCCACGAATCCTTCTACTCTGATGGTTTTTCCTGCCTGTACTGCGATTTCCTCGAATGTAAACATGTCCTTCTCCTTGATTGCGGGTTGATGAATGTGCCGCCTTCGGATTCCGGAAATAAAAAAGCCCGGAATCTCCGGGCTTTTTGTATCGTTTTTCGCTCTTCAATCAGATAATGCGAAACGACACCAGCCCGAGTTCGAGTTGGTATCATTATTATTGATGGAAGCAACAAGCAGCAAAACCTCGCACGCGCAGGCGAAGTCAAACCTGGAGCGCGGCTCCGGCGTACTTGCTATGCGTGGATACAAAGTAGTTTGCGCAGTTTGCATGAGTGTTGTCAAAAAATGGATGGGTGCCGCAAGGCACCTGACAATAAGCCTATATCAAGACTATCGTGGATGTCAATAGGGCTGGATGGGCGCGCAGCCCACCTAAACCAGGGTAATTATTGTGACAGGCTGACTGTCTCCTCAATAACAAGCTACTTGCGGGTGAAGCGCATGATGGCGTTATTGATTCTGGCTTCGCCATTAATGAGCGTTGGTTTAAATCTGCATTGGGCGAGTATGCTCCTCAGCTCAGATGTCAGGGTGTAATTCTTTTTGTAAAGATCGCTGGAGAAGTTGTATGGTTTTCCTGCCGCATCGATCTTGAAACTGAAGTCAGTGTCCTGAGACTGGGTATCAGTCATCATCAATTCGAATTTATCTGACTTGCAGCTATCAAAGATTAATTCCGGTTTTGGGTAAGGTTTGCCACCTGAGTTGGCTTGCCAATCCTGAGAGAAATGCACCCATGTCTGGATAGGACGCTCTTCATAGCTTGCAGCTTGAAATTTGCATGATGTTGCGGCCTGAAGTGCCATTGCATCCAATTGTTTCCAGCCACTGCTTTGAGAGATATATTTACCTGCGACCTCACCATCTTCAGTGATTAAAAACGACAAGTTAGTCGAACCAACAAAGGAGTATGGAATAGCAGCATATGAGAAGGAAGTGATCTGGCAACTCCCTGCAATCAAGCTCGGCAATTTGAGTTTTGGATTTTCCACCTTGGTAAATACTGGATTATCGGGCTTCAGCATGCCTTGCATTTCCGTCTCGACTAGCCTGGCAAGCTCATCACGACTTGTTTCCTGATAAACCTTGATTAAATCCAGCACCGCATTTTTTTTGTAGGAAATGTCTGTGCCAAGTACAGGTTTTTCAGGTAATTTGCCAGGATAAACGGCCTGCTTCAAATAATTCTCGGCTTTATCCCAATTCTTTTGCTGCATGTAAATCTTGCCGAGAAAGGCGAATTCCTCATCGAGCCGATTGCCTATCTTTGCCACGCTGACTGTTCTAAATATCTCTATCGCTTGCAGAGATGCTTTTTCCGCCTCAAAAAATTGTTCCTGCAATACCAGCAGTTCGGCATGCTTGTGCAAATATTCTGCATAAGAACGGTCATTCAGTTGTGGGTTTTTCTCTTTGAATGCCAAAATTTGCAAATCAAGCTTTTGCGCCTGCTCTAACTGTTTGGACTTGATATGTAAATCCAATTGCTGGGTAAGGGCTCTTAACAGCAAGACAGGGGAAGTGTCTTGCACGCTTTTAGCTACCGTTTGTGCCTGCTCATTCAAAGACCAGCTCACATCCATGCGCTCTGGATTTCTAGCAAATTTGCCTGCCGTGGAGATCAGCTCATTGACGATCTCTGTTTTGCCTGCATGGGCGACGTTGAGCAAAAGCAGAGACAATAGAGGTACAAAAAATAATTTCTTCATCATAGGGTTTGGTTTGCTAAGTAGCAAAAAGCAAAGGGAGAGAAAGGCGGTAATATATCTCAAAACGTGAAACAAGAATTCATCAATGCATCTGCTTTCTGCGTGTTGCTCATAAAACCGGTATAGGCGATCCTTGCCTGGTCTAAGAGTGGTGCGCACGGCGCACCCTACAAGGTGGTGGTGGCCTGCACATATCACTGGGAAATATCGCTTTTACCTGTTCATGAGCATGCAAAGACTGCAGAACACTATACTGTTTTATTCCTGTCATATAGCCCCCCTATACTCTGCATATTTTATTCTCAGAGTTTCCTATGTCGACCACACCAGCCAGCCAGGCTTGCAAGCTGCTAGCCAGTTTTACTTTTGCCATCTCTACTTTGCTGGTGCAGCAGACCGTGTACGCGGCCAAGCCTGATCCTGTGCTGGTTTCGTTTGCGACCGTGGGTGATTCGCGTGCCGAGCCGGGGCCGCATTTGAACAGGCAAGACCAGATCTGGCTGCAAAATACCAGGGCCGTGACACGCATATTGCGTGAAATCCAGACCCAGCGCCCAACTGCGCTGTTCTTTAACGGTGACATGGTCATGGGTTATACGACGGACAAGGCCACCTTCAACCGCCAATATGCGTTCTGGCGCGGCATGGTGGCCAATCTGATGGAAACCGGCACCTATGTCGTACCCGTGCCCGGCAACCATGAAGTGCAGGAGCGCAGCAAAGACAGCGCAGGCAAAACCCAAAAAGCCGCCAGCCTGGCCAATGAAAACATCTGGCGTGAGAACATGGGCGATTTGATTGTCGACACTGAGCGCTGGAAAAACATCGTCGGTAAAGAGCTTGCTGCTTTCCAGGTGGACAATGCCCCTGTCCCAGGTGGCCCGGACAATATCCAGACCAGCCAGTCACAACTGAGTTTTTCTTTCGACTTTGCCGACAGCCATTTCGCCGTCATCAATACCGACCCGGTAGGCAATGATGGCCATGCGCCTGCCCACTGGCTGGCAGAAGATTTCAAGCAAGCCAAAAGCCGTGGAGCCAAACACTACTTTGTGTTTGGTCATAAACCAGCGTACACCTATTTCTACAAAGCCGATGTGAACCTGGATGGACTGGATATCTACCCTGACAACCTGAAAGACTTCTGGGATGTGATAGAAACCTATCAGGCCAGCTATTTCTGCGGGCACCAGCATATTTACCATGCCTGGCAACCTACCCTGGCCACGGGCGGCAAGGCCTGGCAAGTGACGGTAGGTTCGGGCGGTTCGCCATTCTCGGCCAAGGCAAGCGACAGCAGTAAACCACAAGACCGCATGTATGCCTGGGCCATCGTCAAAGTCCATGCCAGTGGCAAGGTGCATCTGGATGTGTATGGCTTTGATGAGCACTATGGCAAAACACAAAAACTGAAATCCGTCGATTTCTGAACCTGCCTGCCCTGCAGTGATGACGCGGCAAGCGCTATCACTGAGGCAGTCAGAGCCTGATTCAGCGCATTATTAGAGTCAGATTCAGGGCCTGATCTCCACCGCCAGCGGTTGCAGGCGCACACCACCGCCACCGACATTACTAGCGCTATTATTGGTGACCACCTGCAAGGCAGTGATGATCTTTTGCATGTCATGCAGCCACCTGGTTGATTCGACCGAGGTGTAACTGTCCGAGCTCGGGGGTATGCGTGCTCTCCTGGCTCTTTCTGCATCGGTATAAGTACGCTGCAGAAAATCATAGCCCCAGTCACGTTTGAATTGCGCGGTGAAAGAACCATCCGGGCCAGATTCCGTACCGAAATAATAGGAGGGGAAACCGGTGCTGTCGACAATATAGGCACCATAGTTTTGCAAGGTCCAGGCCAGTTGCCTGCCAGGCTCAGTCTCCAGATTGAGGCTGTCGATACTCAGGCTGGCAGGCAGGGCCAGCAATGCTCCCATACTCATGGCCGGGTTGACATTGGCTTGTGCCAGATAGCCATAACTGGTCGCATCTGCCGGGTTGGCAGCACCGCTGTCGGCGACCAGGGCAGGCCAACGATGGCAAGGCGGCAGCGTCCCGCCAGGCGTATTCGAGCATTTTGGAAACACTACGCGGCTATCGACGTCCAGCTTCAAGACATGGCGTGGTGCCGGCTGGTTGGGGCGTAATTCTCCCAGCCTCAAGGTGCCACCTATGGTCGACAATTTTGAGCCGCCATGCGCGCCGGTAATGCCTGTGCCATACAGGTCTTCATCACTGGGTTGCCTGATGTAGACCAGGGCAGTTGCGGGCTCACCGGCATTGCAGCGGGCTATAGGCTGGATTTGCTTGAACGTGCGCCCGTCGGGCATAAGGAAAGCACCGCCATTATTGCCACGTGTGGATGGCACTATGTAGTCAGCAGGCATGGGCACGGTAACCAGCAAGGTGCTGGTCGTGGTTGAGCTGATGACATCATTGACAGGATCGCGGTTATAGCAACGGTTGATGCCCGTAGTATGAGGCACAGCCTGGCGCTGCCAGGCGGCGGTGTTGATATACACATTGGTCAGCGGTGCGCCTGGATTCAGGAACAGATAATCGTCATCATTGCCAGATATAAAGAAGTAAAACGTCTCATCTGCCGTCCGTCCAAATACCGCAGGCAGGTTGGCGTGGCTGTAGATGGCATTTCTGCCTATAGGCATATTCCAGATACTGTCAGAACTAAAAGGCCATTTCAGCGGATCGCGGCTGGTCTGCACAGGCAGCGTGCGTATGGATGGTTGCAAAGCACCTTTTGTATCCACCGCAATAAAGTGCAGATTGTATAGGGTGGAAGGCAGCAGGCTGGCAATGCGCTGCACTGCAGCCTGATTACCCGTGATGCCAAAAGCCGTGCCATTGCGTTTCAGGTTTTCTGGCGTGGGGCTAGCGATACCATCTGCCAGCACCTGATAAAAGCCCGTGCTATTGGCATCATTGGTGACGCTAAAACTGAAACCTGCGGTCTCAATATTGTTGATATTTAAAGCCAGGGTTGCCAGCGTGCTGCCGACACTCGCCGGTGCCGGTGCCGGTGCCGACGCTGGTGGCGGTGCCGCGTTATTCGCGTGGACACTGCCACCATCGCCACCATCGCCACATGCCGCCAGCGAACCCGCGATTGATAGCATGACAAACAAGCGGCCGAGCGACGACATCGATGCTGTATTCATCGACGTAAAGCTTGTTTGGGGAAAATTTGACTGCAGGTTTTTATTGTTTATCATCACAAGAGCTAATCCAAAAAAATCAGATCATACGTCGGGAATAAGAGCCTGCCTGGAAAATACATGCAGCTGGTGTCAATGACAGATAGCTAGCTGGAGATCTTTCAGGCGATCAAAGGATGGCATCATCGGCATATGAATGACAGGCTTCAAGCTGTCCGTTCAGCGGAAAAAATAATGTGATGTTATCCGCTCTGAATTCACGCCAGAAAACCAAAACCTGATTCACTCCCATGAAGATAAATATCCCAAAAAGCAGCGCTCCTGGAACACAATAAATCCCTTTAAAAGGGAAAGCAACTGGAGTGAAAAATTTCTGCAAAAAATGCGGTATATTGAAAGCGGTGCGCACCGCGCACCCTTATTGAATGGTGATTGCGTCATGCCAACGCGCATCTCGTAACATCCCGCAGGTACGATTAGCGCAGCGCAATCGTACAAATCGCAGACATGCCATATCGCCAGCCATGGGCAGGGACATGAAAAATCCCCAGGATGTTAACGCGTTTTTGCGAGGCAGCAGTCATTACCATCACCCGCATGCGTACGATTACGCTGCGCTAATCGTACCTACACTAGCTATCTCGAAAAAAAACCCGCATCACCAGGTAGGGTGCGTTGTAACGCACCGTATTGAATGACGATCATGTCATCCAACGCGCATCTCGTAACATCCCGCAGGTACGATTAGCGCAGCGTAATCGTACAAATCGCAGACATGCCATATCGCCAGCCATGAGCAAGGAGATGAAAAATCCCCAGGATGTTAACGCGTTTTTTGCGAGGTAGCTGTCATTGCCACCGCCTGCATGTGTACGATTACGCTGCGCTAATCGTACCTACACTAGCTATCTCGAAAAAATGAAGCTGCGTCACCAGGTAGGGTGCGTTGTAACGCTACGCATTGAATGACGATCATGTCATCCAGCGTGCATCCTGTAACATCCCGTAGGTACGATTAGCGCAGCGTAATCGTACAAATCGCAGACATGCCACATCGCCAGCCATGGTCAAGGACATGAAAAATCCCCAGGATGTTACCGCGTTTTTGCGAGGCAGCTGTCATTGCCACCGCCCGCATGCGTACGATTACGCTTGCGCTAATCGTATCTACGCCAGCTACGTTAACTACTGCCCATTTTTCCCCGGCAAACTCTCCAGCACGGTCGCAATACGCCCTGCCAAAGGCAAATACCCAGGTTCATAGTTGGACAGCACGACTACGGTATAACCCGCGTCGAGATACATATCGAGCTTGCCGTAAACGCCGGGCATTTGCCCGCTGTGGCCAACAACTTTGCCTAAGACGCCTTTGCTCAATTCAAAGCCATAGCCATAGCTGCCTTTGTCGGCACGGCCAGCAGTCTGGTCTTGCCAGAATAATTGGCGTGTCTCTGGCTTCAATAATTCCCCTGCTTCCAGTGCCCGTGAAAAACCCAGCAAATCATGGACGCTGGAATAACCTGCACCATATCCTTCGCCACGCAAGGGCATGAAGAAGGTGTTTTCCTTACGGCTCGCGGCCGCCCCAATATAGCCGGTGGCAAGATTCTCCAGGCTCTCATCCCTGACATAATTGTCAGTGCTACTCATACCCGCAGCCTGGAACACATGCTGGCGTAAATAGTCATCGTATTTTTGCCCTGAGGCTTTTTCTATGACGGCCCCCAGCAAAAGCATGCCTAAATTGCTGTACAAATAATTGCTGCCCGGTGCAAACTCCAGCCTGGCTTCACGGGTGAAGACCTTATAGCCATCCAGACTTCTCAATGCGGTCAACTGCATATAAGGGCTGTTGAAAAACTTGTCGGTAAAAATATTACCGAGGCCAGAGGTGTGCGACAGCAATTGGCCTATCGTGATTTTCTGCGCCACTTCAGGTGGCACCCAGCTGGCATCCAGATACTTGTCTACTGTATCCCCATACGACAAGCGCCCGGCTTCTGCCAGCTGGCCTATGGCAACTGCCGTAAACATTTTACCGATCGAAGCAACATTGAACCTGGTCTCCAAAGTGTTCGCCACATGATAGCGCTTGCTGGCCTCGCCACAGGCCGCTTCACTGATGATCTGCCCTCCCCTGGCAACCAGGTAGGCACCAGAAAATTCATCCTTGCTGCAAGCCGTCTTAAAGACTTCCTGCAACCTGGACTTCAATTGTGCTTCGACATCAGGGGCAAGCACAGCGCTTGCGGCAGACACACCGGTTTGGGCAAAAGCCGGACCAGCAACAGCCAGACTCACGATCAGGGGCAATGCACGACGTAGACGCATACTCTTCCTTGGCAAATAGTTTGAAGTGGAAACCTGCCAGATCAATTACCCGGCAGCTACCGCTGATGACATCGCAGATTTTATCTGATTACAAAATTAAAGTAAGCAGAATTGCAAGTATTTTTCATGTCAGAGAGGTTGACCTTGTATACAGGGCGAAAGGCAAAACGCCGTATTTGTAGGGTGCGTTGCAACGCACCAGTTTTGCGGAATGCGATGCGAAGGCATCATATGGTTTTAAAAAATGATCGCATACGGCACACGCATTTATAGGCGCACAAGTGGTGCGTTATAACGCACCCTACTGCCATGAAGACAGGTAGAAACCTCTCGCCAGCCTCACGCATTTCTCTGTGGCTCTGTGTCTCTGTGGTGAGTTTTCAGGTCTTATTTTTTGTCTGTCAGCACGGTGCGTTATAACACACCGTGCTGGACTGAAAGACGCGATGACCGCCGCACGCGCGCGACGATACCGCAGATGATTGCGCACAACGCAAAAAAAATGAAGCCTATTGCACAGACAACAAACAACATGACAATACCTGTACCGCAAACGAATCCGCCGTTCTTGCTTTGCTCATTCGCCCAGACAGAAAATTGCCAGTATTGGTAAACTCCAAAAACGATGGGCAGCAAGGACATCATGCCAAATATCCGGCTCCAGCCGCGCCATGTTTTAAAAAGATTCGCCATTTTTCATCAGAAAATTTATGTAAGACCAAATAACGCTAAGCGGTTTTACGACGCAGCCTCTTTGAGTATCTTGCCAGTTTTAAAAAAACTTCGCGCAGAGTTTGGGGAACAGCGTCTCCAGATCATCTTCGTCCCAGTTGCTACCTGTAGGCTCGCGACGATATGCAATGGCATGCTTGGGAAAGTCTTTGCTGGCCTTTCCTGTTTTTTCTTCCCATGCCTTCCAAGCGATATACTGAAAACCCTCTACCTGGCAATCACCATCTTCATCCCTGACGACGTCGGCCAGAGAGTCAGGGTCCAGCAGGGCTGCCTCATAAACCTTCTCTCCTCTGGATATCAGCCAGCCCCTGAAGTCCATGAAACCATCATCTGAGCACCCGCCGCCTATGACGTAAGCCGCACCCCACAGGCCCCAGTCGTTGGCCCGGTGATGGTATTCGCTGAAGATACGGTCAAAGGCGACTATGTCGTCTGGCGCCAGCGCAGACAAGGCCAGGCCCAGGGTATCAATTTGTTGTTCTGCATCGTCTTTGGTGGCAAGACGTGCTGCATCTATCAGTATCCAGAATGTCGTGTTGTCCATAGCTAATCTGTATGATTGTTGGGCGAGCTTCATAGGGATGTCAGCATGCAGTGTGAAAAACAGTGGCGTCGATTCCTCTTTGAGGGGCATTATCGCTCAATCATCTGGATAGTACCAGCACCGCAGCTTGGTGCCATGCTAAAACTCCATTCGCCCATGGCCCAGTATCCAGGCTCAGGATGATGACATGATGAATTCGCGATTAAAAATTTGAAGAAAATAAACCCTCTATTGAGACTCGCTATTCCATATAAGACTTACGAAAAATTGTCCCAGTACTCGTAGGTATGATTAGCGCAGCGTAATCGTACAAATCGCCTGCATATCATATCGCCATTTTTGCCGCAGTGAATCGCCAGCACGTTCAAAACCGCAGATGATTTTTTTGACTTTCTGCATATACCACAACCTGCATGCGTACGATTACGCTGCGCTAATCGTACCTACGCACGCTACAGCCTCATGCATTTCTCTGTGGCTCTGTGTCTCTGTGGTGAGTTTTCAGGTCTTAAGTTTTTCGTCTTTCAGCACGGTGCGTTATAACGCACCCTACTTTTTTATCTCAGTATTTGTAGGGTGCGTTGCAACGCACCGATTTTGAGGGATGTTAATGCAATGCGAAGGTATCATTTGGTTTTAAAAAAATGATCGCATGCGGCCCACGCATTTATAGTACTCGTAGGTATGATTAGCGCAGCGTAATCGTACAAATCGCCTGCATATCATATCGCCATTTTTGCCGCAGTGAATCGCCAGCACGTTCAAGGACGCGGATGATTTTTTGGATTTTCTGCATATACTACAGCCTGCATGCGTACGATTACGCTGCACTAATCGTACCTACGCACTGCATATACCAAAGCCTCATGCATTTCTCTGTGACTCTGTGTCTCTGTGGTGAGTTTTCAGGTCTTAAGTTTTTCATTTGTCAGCACTGTGCGTTTTAAGGCACCCTACTGGCCAGGGTATTTTTTTGAACACAAATTCTTTTCGACCAGAGTATCAATTTTGATTATGTAGTGCTGACGCTCCCGTGCAACACCAGCGGCGGCCACTATTTCTGGCATAAATACATCTCGTCCACAAAAGCGGACATTGTTCTTTTTAAGCGCAGATATCCAGCGATTGTCTATATCCTTTTCATAAAACTGGAAAGCTTCGGACTTGCCATTTTTCACTTCATAGCAATTTTCCTTGAGTTCCGATTTACACAAATAAATAGATTCATCAAGACGATTTTCTATAATGACCAGATATTCAATTTTGCGTCCGTACAAACAGCCAGTCAGCCCGGCAAGCAAAAAACATACGATGCATGTTATTTTCAAGCTGCTCTGAAATAGATACAAAATTCTGACTCCTGTCTTCGTTCGCATTAACGTTATCATTGACGTTATCATTAGCTTAGCCATTGCGCGTTCATCTTTTTATCACGAGCAAGAGCATTGTGATACAAGTCTTATTTGCTCATCCATTTTTTCAGCAAACGTTTTTTTAATGCCGCGCGCTCCTGCGGCGTACGACCCAGGCGACTTGCCCTGCTTTCTGCCGCAGCAGCCTGACTTTGCAAAGACCGGTAGATGTGCCCGTCCTTACCCATACTCCAGACATCACTGACCTGTTTTTCCAGCACAGGCAGATGAGCCCCTAGCCCCTCCGGTGTTGCATTGCCCAGGGCCATACGTTCAGTGCTGCGCCAGCGCCTGTGCCAGCGCTTTTTATCGTCCTTTTCACTTTGACAGACGCAGATACCAAAGACTGGCGTTTTGCGGCGGCTATTGCTCATGGTGTGATGCCTTTCAACTTGCGGTATCTATTGCAGGCACTCTACTTGCTGCCTTGGCATGCATCACCCAAAGCCAGGGTACAGGAGTTCTCGATATTTGTTAATTTGGCGAGAAAGCGCTTCATATGCGGGTCTGTGCGCTCAAGCGGAACTTCGTCGAACTGAAACCAGCGTACATCGCTAAACTCGCCTTCGTCAAATTTGAGGCTTTGGTGGCGACTTGCGCGCACTACGTACCACAGCGAAACATCGGTATGTCCCGCCGTCAGTCCAACGGTCGTCGTTATAGTGATGAATACAGGTGCCTCTATTGGATGTGAGGCCACAAAGCCGAGTTCCTCTTCCAATTCACGCGCCACTGCAACACGCGGGTGCTCGCCTTGCTCAACATGCCCACCTGGCAGAAGCCACAACTGGGCATTCCTATGATCGACCAGCAGGACATGGTCATCATCTACGACGACAAAATAGGACACAAGATGCATAGGCGGCGTGGCTGGCTTTGCAACGCGACACAAGTCAACTCCCGAATCTATCCACGCAAGGCAGCGGGAAATATCCTCACCTTCCATGGCATCGAAGGGAGCGATAGAAAGAACCTCATTTCGGATTTGCTTGCGCATAATAATCGTCAGTAGTGTATTGCCATAGTCGGCTCGAACAGGAGCGCATTATGCAACAAATCGCTTGCTGGAACTACATCAATACAGATAGTAGCTGCGAGAACTGGCCACAAGTCAAGGCGGTGCGTTATAACGCAGCCTACTGGTCTATATTACTTTTCAGCCTGCGACATGTGGAGCAATTCAGCATCCACTTCATTCAGCAGATCTTCCAGTTTTCTCGGTGCAGGGCTATCAACAAAAGTCTGTGCGATTTGGAATGGATCTAGCATAGGATTCATATTTTTCAGGCTGGCAAATTTCCCGACGACATATCGTGCGAAATAGCGAGAGTTCTCTATGTCATTGACATACCAGCATCCGCTATATTTTTGCACGAAATACTCACCGATAAATTGGCCTACTCTTAACATAAGCCATGTCCTGTCGTCGTTGTCTGCAATCACCATGTTTTGCAATGCGCTATCCAGATAGTTTGCAAACATTCCTGCATTTTTTAAAACTTCATGTGCCGGCTGAATTCCCATTAAACCAACAAACTCCACCAGTGTTGGAATAAGGCCTTCATAAAATTCATCCAAACCGTCTTTTCGCTTATTTAATAATTCAATGTCTTCTGGTTTCATTGAGAGTTCGTTTCAAAATAGATGTTTCTACAAATCATGTCGAGTAGGTCTCGGCGCGCCGATGATGCTAGTTAAAAATATCGTAGCAATATAGAGTAATCAGTAGGGTGTGTTGCAACGCACCATTTTAAGTTACGGCAATGCGACGCAAAAACATTATTTGGATGTTCAAAAAAGACGAATAATTTGCCTGTTCACCTATATGTGTACAAGTGGTGCGTTATAACGCACCCTACTTCCTCATGCAGGCTCCGGCAATACACCCGCCCATCTGCAACCCCATTCCCCAACCAAACGGTCACCTAATCCCGTCAACCTCCGCCCCAGCACCCAAAACTATATATTTCATTTACCAATATGATTCAGGCATAACGAAATCTGTAAGAAAGCTGTATCACGATGGCTGAAAATGCTCATTTTTTAAGCAGAAAAAATGAAAATAAATGCGCAAATTGGCATAGAGAATTTGCTCTATTTCGTCTTTTTTGCCCCCATTTGTTGCGATTTCGCAACCGGTTTTGGACCTCTGATTCATATATTTTCAGTAATGTCAGTATATCTTTTCCTCTATGAAAATAAGTTTTCAAAAATATCAAGATGCTTGAGCAAAAATATTTGTATATACATACATTCTTATTGCTTTTGACATACTGTTAAAGAATGTTAATAATCGGCTTTCGTTACAAAACGACAAACTGGTATTGGTCATTTAGCTTGCCGTTTTAAATTTTAGCAGTGCCCCTAAGCTTGCATGACGTGTGTCTATGCAAGTGGTCTTACTATTGTCTAAAAGAATTGTAATGTGAGAAATCTGATCAATTACTTGCATGGCAATACGGCACAGAAGGACTGGCCACGCGCAGCCAGTCTGGATGTTCCAGGTGAGTAGGCTTAACACGGTGCGGATACACCGTTTTTGTCTGATCACAGTCCCTGTTTTGGGAAGAGCAGGGATAGTAAAAAGCTGGACCGGCGCCGCCAACAAGCACCGGTCACATACTTCGTATCAAAACAACAAGGAGAGAAGTAATGCGTATCAGTTGTAATCTCAAACTACTAACCGGTGTCTCCATGGCCATGGCCATGCTGTTCGATACAGCCCAGGCAGCAGAGCAATGGGCGCCGACAGCAACCAAAGCAACCGCCATACCGGCCACCGTGTCTGCCAAGGCAGCCCCGACCCTGATGCAGGCGGGTGCCCCTACGCAGGTGGTGGTCGCGCTCAAGCTGCGCAACAAGGCTGAGCTCGATACCCTGACTACGGGTATCCTGAATGGCAAAAATGTCCGTACTATTTCCAGCACCGAGTTCATGTCACGCTATGCGCCGACTACGGGACAGGTACAGGCAGTGGTTGATCATTTGCGCAGCAGCGGTTTCGTGAATATCTCCGTATCTGATAACCGCATGCTGGTGACAGCAGACGGTGCTGCAGCAACGGTGAAAACAGCGTTCAATACCGATTTGCACACCTACTCGGTCAACGGCCGCTCAGTGCAGGTGAACCTCAGCGATGCACAAGTGCCACAATCCCTGTCTGACACGGTGCTGGCTGTGCATGGTCTGCAAAACTTGCACACCTACCGCACCCATCTGGTGAGGCCTAAAGCCAATACCCTGGCCAACTCGGGTCATAACCCTACCGAGTTTTCCAATATCTATAACGCCAGCAGCCTGCCTAGCGCCGTCAATGCCACCATCGGCATTATCACGCAAGGCAGCATGACGCAAACCATCAAGGACTTGAACACTTTCACCGCCAAGGCTGGTTATCCTACGGTGAATGTGCAAACAGTCACGATAGGTTCCCCCAGCTCTGACACGGCCGGTGTCGGTGAATGGAATATGGATACCCAGGATGCATTGGCAACTGCCGGTGGCACGATCAAGAAAATGATCCTGTACACAGCAAATACGCTCAGCGATGCTGACATCACGGCAGCCTATAACCGCGCTGTTACTGACAATGTGGCCAAGGTCATCAACGTATCTTTGGGTGAGTGCGAAAACGATGCACAGAGTTCTGGTGTCATGGCCAGTAATGACCAGATTTTCCAGACTGCGGTCGCACAGGGCCAGACTTTCTCAGTCTCATCCGGTGACTCTGGCGCGTATGAGTGCGGCGGTCCTGGTACTTCGCAAAGCTATCCATCGGTATCACCCTATGTGATCTCGGTGGGCGGTACTTTGCTTAATACCTCGGGCAGCACCTGGGTATCTGAATCGGTGTGGGCTTGTACCACGGCGGCCAGTTGCCAACAAAGCGCAAGCGGTGGCGCTGGCGGTGGACCATCTTTGACGACAGCAGCACCTAGCTGGCAGCTCAGTTCCGGCGTCTTGGGTTCTTCTACCAAGCGCGGCACGCCAGATATCTCGTTTGATGCAGACCCGGCCAGTGGTGCCCTGGTGATTGTCAATGGTGCCAACGAGCAAATCGGTGGTACCAGTCTGGCAGCACCGATCTTCACTGGCTTTTGGGCACGTGTACAGTCGATGAACAATAACAGCCTGCCTTTCCCTGCTGCCGCAATTTATCAAAAAGCAGCAGCAACACCAGGCATGTTCCACGACATCACATCCGGCAGCAATGGTGGTTATACCGCCAAGGCAGGCTGGGACTATGCCAGTGGTTATGGTAGCCTGAACATGGCTAACTTTGCTGCTGCCATGGGTTCTACGCCACCACCACCTAACACCCTGGTCAAGGACGTACCGGTCAACGGTATCAACCTGGCTACTGGTGCCAACCTGGTGTATACCTTTGCAGTACCAGCCGGTGCAACCAACCTGACGTTCAAAACATCGGGCGGTACAGGTGACGCTGATCTGTATGTACAAGTGGGCGCAGCACCAACGACCACGACCTACCTGCAAAAATCAGATGGTTCCACCACCACTGAAAGCATCACAGTTGCAGCACCAACAGCAGGCACTTATTATGTTCTGTTGAATGGCTATTCCGCTGCCAGCGGCGTCAGCCTGGTGGCCAGCTATCAAACTGGCACACCACCTAATGTGTTGAACAATGGCGTACCAGTCACAGGCATCAGCCTGGCGTCTGGCGGCTCTGCGGTCTACACGTTTGTGGTACCTGCCGGTCGTCCATCGGTCACATTCAAAACCAGCGGTGGCTCAGGCGATGCTGATTTGTACGTGAAACTGGGCTCTGCTCCAACGACCACGTCTTACCTGCAAAAATCTGACGGTGCCAGCAACAATGAAAGCATCACCGTCAATTCACCTGCAGCCGGTACTTACTATGTGCTTGTCAAAGCCTATAGTGCAGTCAGCGGCTTGAGTCTGGTGGCTGCGGATTAAGGCATGTACTGATCTGATTTTGATTTAAAAGTAGCGGCAATAAGGCCCCGGGGTAAAATCCGGGGCCTTATTTTTTGTCCCAACACTGCGTGTAATTCAGCAATACAAACTAGTTCCCTAAATTACATGAATGTATAACACTAGCGTTGCTACCGACTGATATAAATATGTCTTTTAAATTGATTTAAAAAATAATTGCGATACAAAAAAACATCATTAAAATAGAGTAAAGAATACTACGTATGAAGCTAATTCGCTGTCGAATGTTCTTTAAGAATCTAGTTTCCATTAACCTACTTTTCCTCCCATATGGATGAATTTCCTCTAAAGCCGCAGATTTATTTCAGTGTGAATAGAGGTAGTGCACTGAATATGAATCCTGGCATGATTGTGATTTGCGCTCCGTCAGACCGATGGAACGATTTTGGACACCAGACTATTTTCGATTTTTCATTGGTCATTGCTCCTGGCGAAATAATTTGGAAGCGCTTTAGACTTGCATTTTTGAACTCGCCTAACAAAGATGAAAGCGAATACGATATCGTCAGAGATGTTTTCAATCGTGGTGCGACGGAAATTCTATCACTCGACAATTTTCCTCAATTTTTTACAATGCAATTAAATGCTGCTGCGTACCGTGATCTTGCCAAAGAATTAGGAGAAAATACAGCTCGCAGCATACTTGCCGCTTTAAACGATGTGGTTGTAGCAGAGCATAGTGAAGTACAGCCACCTTGGTTAGAGACGGCCCTAAAATCTAGCGCCTTCAATCGTTCCTTCTTGCGTTCCCCGGAAGGATTTCTTGCGTATTTCGAAGGAAATAGTGCACTCACTGGGCGCGTTTCGCAATTTGATTCATTGCCTCCTAAAACACTGAACCTTAGTTTTCAACTCGATGGTTTTTTAAATCCACATGAGTTTAGGTTCTCTTTTGATCCGGACAGTTTTTTGCCAAAGCGTATGGCAGCAATTATTGGCAAGAATGGTGTAGGAAAGAGTCGTGCATTAAACGAATTGGTGCTTGCAGTACTAGGTCGAAAGAACAACATTAGCGATGCGATAGGGGGCTTTCCGAATATTTCAAAGATTATCGCTATTTGCACTCCAGGCGAGACAGAGTCAACATTTCCTCCCATGGGAAAGATCCCATCTCCGATTCAATATATCAGACTGTCAGCAATTCCTGGTAAAAACTTCACAAGTTCCAACGAACCTTTGCCTATAGCATTGCAAAAACTGGCAAGGCAAGACGTAGATCACAATAGCTTCCGGTGGGATATTTTTCAGCACTCAGTTGAGTCCATTGTCAATTTTGATGAGCTTCGAATTGTCCCTCATTCCTTGTTTGCCGAAAGGGAGGGCGCGGACCAGCCATTTAGAAGTGTTAGATTGATAGATTTGAATAAAGGAAATGAAAAATTGCGACTTGATTCAGCAATGAACCTAGATAGAGATGGGGTCCTCGCACATGGTTCCAACCCTCTTAGCAGTGGTCAAATTTCTTTTATTCGTTTAGCTGCCCAGTTGTGCTTACACATGGACTCTGGCACTCTTGTCCTTATTGATGAGCCCGAAACTCACCTACACCCAAGTCTCGTGATGGAATTTGTAGTCATGTTGAATAGCATAATGGAAATCACAAATTCTATTGCTATTGTTGCGACACATTCTGCCTATTTCGTACGAGAAGTACCAACAAGCCAAGTACACGTCATAAAGAAGACAGACTCTGGCAATGTTCAAGTTGGTACACCACGACTTAAAACCTTTGGTTCTGATATTGGAGCAATTTCGGATTTCATCTTTGAAGATGATTCAACTAGCAGGATTATCAGAGACGTCGCTACTCGGCTTAATGAGAATAAATCTAAACTCAATGACTGGGAGAAATCACTTGGCGATGAAATATCTACTGAAGCCATGATGTATCTTAAGCGATCGCAAAAAAATAAGAATGATAATTAAAAATGAAATACCTTGGCCCGCCTAATCATGATGACTCACATGTCATCCGAACCTTGTATCCGCTTACAAGATTTCAGAACTTTCCGTTATTAAATCAAAGCTTATTACAAATAGAAGCGGAATATCAACACTATAAAGAGTCTCGCGGTGACCCACATTTGCTACACCAGCCATTAGCATTAGACAATGCGTTAAAGAATGAACTGCAAATAGACTATGAAAGAAAAATTAAAGTTTTAGAGTATATTTCTGAAATTAGGTACAGGGCTTCGCCAGACATCTGCCCTCTATGTGGTAGTTTTTCAATAGGACAAGTTGATCACGTGGTTCCCAAAAAATTTTATCCAGAATTCTCTTTATTTTCTCACAATCTGGTTCCCGCTTGCGGTTGTAATCAGACTAAATTAACAAAATTCAAGGGGCCAAACGGAGAAAGGTTTCTACATCCCTATTATGATATTGTGCTAAAGGAACGTATTTGTTATTTAGCTTTTTCGGGTAGTGTAGATGCACCAGATTTAGACGTTGAACGAGTGCTTCAATATGTGAGCAACCAACAGGTAAAGTTTCACATCGAATCTATAGTCAAGAAGACCAACATCTTTAATTGGGCAAGCAATGAATGGTCAAAGATCAAAACTAGACCAAACCGCTCTATATTTCAAAAGAAGAATGGTTCAGTGAGCCGCTCAGATATAAAGAATATGATCGAGAATGCGTTCGTCTCATTTGATGAGGAATTTGGTTCACCAAATAATTGGAAGTCCATGTTCTACTATGGTCTTGCCTTACGAGAAGACTTTCATGAGAATATTAGAGATTACGTGAACGCTGCTTAAGTATAAATTCGTTATTTTTTATGAAAACGCTTTGTCTTACTATGTGCTTGTCACAGCATAGAATACAGTCAGTGGCTTGAGTCTGGTGTCTTGAACCAGTAGTAGCTGGTAAGTAGTATCATGTAGGGCCTCGGGTTAATGTCCGGGGCCTTTTTTTTGGGAGGGGAAAGTGATGCGTTATAACGCACACCACTCCATGTGACCCAGGGGGATAAATGAGCAACAAGTATCAACAATTGCCGAGAATTTATAGTACGACCTATTTCCGGCCAAGCCGCTCCTGCAGATGAAATCAAGTCTGTAGGGTGCGTTGTAACGCACCGCCTCGCTGCTAAAAAAACAAAATGGTAAGATCATGCTCATTTGCATCTGGCAATCAAGGACATCAATGAGCGACACGAATTTTGCCATCGTCGAGAATATTGAACACGGTGACAGTTATGGGATACTGGAATATGAGTTATTGTATGCACTCAAAAACTCAAGCAATTTAATCATGCTGAAGATCGTCACCCGGGAGGCATCACTCTGGTCGATCTTTACGACCTTGTTTTTCTGGGAACCACTCCTGCGGTTCCTCGCTCTCTACCCGGCTTTGGTCATCCTGTTGTTCATCGCCCGAAATTTCGTCGACATACCAACACCTGTCATCAGTCAGCATGCCGTCTTGCTGGCCTATGTCATCTCAGTCTGGCTCACGCTGCGCAAGCAAACCCCGATGCAGGATTATCGCAGCAGGAAGCAGCACGTGGGCACAAAAACCCTGCATCTGGATTTTGTCAAGCAAGTCATGGTGGCAGAAGAAGTGTATCTCTATTTCCCGGAAAAAAATCGGCTCTGGAGCATTGCCCTGAAAGACTTGCAAGCCTGGGCATTGTGGCATGAAGACGATAAAAGATTCCAGGAAGACGGGGACCGCATAGACTCCCTCAACATTCATATCCGGCCCCGCCATGTCAATGACCTGGATATGCACTGGGTCAGAAAAAAGCTGGGCGATCCTATTTTTTATCATCTATACGATAAAAATGATGCCGCCGAGACCGCGCTGGCCAAAAAGAAATTCGATGAAGTCATGGCCATGCTCAGTGCACACCAGATTTTTAAAAACGCATGAGAGCGCATCAGGGATTGGTAGAAATCAGTATTGATGCCTGTGCAGCGCGGTTTTATAAGGCACACCCCGCATTTACGAGCAAAGGAAATCAATGAGCAATACCAATTCTGCCGTCGTCGACAATTTCGAGCGTGGTGGCGGCTATGGCATACCAGAATCCGAGTTGCTGTATGCGCTCAGAAAAAAGAGTAATCTGGTGATGCTGAAAATCGTCAGCCATGATGCATCGCTGTGGTCTGTTATTGCCGCTTTGTTTTTATGGGGACCGCTGCTGTGGGGGATAATTCTCTATCCGGCTTTTGTCATCCTGTTGTTAATCATCCGAAATGTCGTGGACGTACCAAACCCTGTCATCAATCAATATGCCGTCTTGCTGGCCTATGTCACTGGTGTCTGGCTAACGCTGCGCAAGCAAACCCCAGTGCAGGATTACCGGACCAGAAAACAGCATGTAGGCACAAAAACCCTGCATCTGGATTTTGCAAAGCAATTACTGTTGGCAGAAGAAGTCTATCGCTTTTTCCCCGAAAAAAATCGGCTATTGACGATAGATTTCAAAGACTTGCATGCCTGGGTAGTATGGCATGAAGGTGATAGAGAGCATCGCGATGACGAGACCTGTATAGATTCTGTCAGCATTTATATCAGACTCAAACGCGCAAACGCCATGACCATGGCCTGGGTCAGCAAAAAACTCGGCGAGCCGATTTTATATCATCAATATGATAAGGACGATGCAGCCCAGAGCGCCGCAGCCAGAGAGAAATTTGATGAAGTCATGGCTATGCTTAATGCACATCAGATTTTTAAAAACGCATGAGCGCGCATCAGGGATTGGTAGATATCAGCATTGATACCTGCGATGAGGCTGCGCCACTCGCAAATCTCGCAGCAATTCAGACAATGTAGGGTGCGTTGCAACGCACCGGCCGTGATGCTAAAAAAAGTAAAGTAGGATGCGTTGTAACGCACCGGCTGTGATGCTAAAAATAGTACCGGCAATGCAAAATCGGTGCGTTACAACGCACCCTACAGACTACCGTGCGCACCGTTTCAAGCCTGACATCAAGCACAAAAAAAGACGCGCCATCCCGAATGATGGCGCGTCTTTTTGTTTGATGCTAGTCCTGCTGACTACAACAACTTACACAATTTATTTTACTGCCGCTGTCTTGGAGCTACCTGTCGTGCTAGCCGCTGCGACTTTGGCCGTGTCTGTTTTCACTTCTGCCTTCACGTCAGGTTTGACTTCTGTTTTCACATCAGTCTTGGCCTTGGCATGTTTTTCATGGGCGACATGCTTGACATGCTTTTCATGTTTCTCTACTGCTTTTTCTGCATCCGATGTCACAGGCTTGGCTTCTGCTGGTGCGACGGCTATCGATTTAGTTGTAACAGGCGTCGCAGGCGTTGCAGTCGATGCCATGGCAGTGGCAGTCACCACTTTCGCAGTTGGGGTAGCAGTAGCTGCTGAAGCCGGTGCCGTTGCCACTACTGCTGGTGCTGCTGTCGCCACGGTTTTATTTGCTGTCGTAGCAGGTGTTTGTGCAAATGCGCTACCCATAACAACTGTGGAAGCGATGAGAGCAGTGATCAGTTTGTTCATTTTAATATTCCTTGATATAGATAGTAGAGAGAGCGATTCTTGTTTCTTCCGGCAGCCCATGCTGCCAGTGTTCTTACTTATAGCTTGATAGCGTGACGACTT
Organism: Undibacterium sp. Di27W; assembly: GCF_049340345.1. NCBI lineage: Bacteria > Pseudomonadati > Pseudomonadota > Betaproteobacteria > Burkholderiales > Oxalobacteraceae > Undibacterium > Undibacterium sp. Di27W. Next base: position 122,427 of record NZ_JBMPOS010000017.1, read on the forward strand.
ATTTCGATGCTGCTGTTGCTGAAGCGGATGCTGGTTTTACGTCTTCTTTCTTGGCTTCTTTTTTAGCGTGCTTTTCATGCTTGACTGCTTTTTCAGCGGCTGGTGCTGCTGGAGTCGATGCTGCTGGCGTGGACGCTGTAGCTGAGGCAGAAGCTGCGACTACTTTAATTGCCGGAGCAGATTTCGCTACACTCGCTGCTGCCGCTGCTGCCGCTGCTGAGGCAGGTTTCGCTGCTGTTGTTGCAGAAGCACTCGCTGGTGTCTGTGCAAATGCGCTACCCATAACAACTGTGGAAGCGATGATGGCGATGATCAGTTTTTTCATGATATTTCCCTCTTTATGTTTGGGTTGATTTGCTCGGTCTTGCGTTTCGTTTTCTGTTTCGTAGTGTTGCTACGTAAGCCAAAAACGCCGCCCGAAGACATTGCGTTGACGCAAAAAACCACAGGACATGGGGCTTAGTGTTGTTGTTCTAAACGGTGTGTGGCTTGTCAACCGTTTGCGGTGCTGGCGCGTTACGCGCGTAGGGATAAAGAAAATCAAGACCTCTTACCACAGCCTTGTAGGGTGCGTTACAACGCACCATCATGCCAAAGCCCCATATTCTCTCTACATTGCGTGATCACACAACGGTGCGTTATAACGCACCCTACTGTCGCCCAGGATGAATGCGCAAATTGCACATGCGTCTCTGTGCCTCTGTGGTGAGATTCTTGGACTGGTGCGTATGGCGCACCTTACTCGTGGCCAGGTTTTGTAGGGTGCGTTATAACGCACCATGCCAACGAATCATATTCTCTCTATATTGCGTGATCACAAAACGGTGCGTTATAACGCACCCTACTATCTGCCCAGGATGAATGCGCAAATTGCACATGCGTCTCTGTGCATCTGTGGTGAGATTCTTAGAGCGGTGCGCATGGCGCACCGGTTTGCCATTACATTTTTTACTTGGCATTTCCACTGGGGTTCCCGCCCAGCCTGCCCCATTCCACCACGTGAGCAAAGTAGCGCACTTCCTGCTTCTTCCAGGCCAGGGGATGGCCTGCGAAGCCGGTTTTCAGGCTGGTGCTGCTATAGTTGCTGCCACCAGCCTGGATGATTTGCGGGCCTTCTGTTTTGATTTCATCGTCTGATTTTTCACTGGGGCGCACAATGGCGATGTGACCGGGCTTGTTGTCACTGTGATTGCGGTAACTGACGACCACTACCTCCCCATGATTGGCCCTGTCTTGTGCCTGTGCGGCGCTACTCAGCTCGCGCCAGCCTTGCGCTGCCCCCTGGCCAGAGAGCCAGTCATATTGGGCATTGGCTAAAAAATCCTGGCCATGCTCAGGTGGGCGCAACAGATAGATGCCTGCACGTTTGGCCGTGGCGGCAACAAAGGCGCTGCAATGGGTATGCTTGCCATTACCCTTGACGATCCTGCCATCTGGCTCGCCACTTTCCCAGTTTACATGGACACCGGCAGGCCATAATTCTGTGACACGGGTCTGGTCCAGCAGTTTTTCAAGAGCATGGCCATCGGCATTGATTTCGCTGGCATGGACAGGGCCACACCAGCTCGCGCATGACAGCGCCAAAACCAGCATACCTGTACAACAATCAGAAAATTGCATTTTTTTCATGATGGCGTTTCCTCACGAATAGAGAGACACAGCTTTGCAGTGAACATGGAGTACGCATTATAAGACTATAAGACCGTATACCATGAGGGCAGGACTCCCATTCCGGCGAGTTATTTATTGACATCTTGCACTATGAAGCTGCATCTCGATTGCAGTCAAAAGCAGCTGGTGGCAAAAGAAGTCTATCGTTTTTGCCTGGGGAAAGTCGCGTAGTGACGCTGCCGTTTGAGCAAATGCATGCCTGGGTGACTTGACATCAGGTCGATAAAGAACCGGCAGATAATGATACCTATCTGGACCCGGTCAGGTAACAGCCGTCTGGATATGGATTGGGCCTATAAAAATGCAGCGCCTATGATGTTCTCAATTTTCTTTGCCAAATCATACGTGGGATACTGATTCTTTTATTTATGTCACCATCCCATTCAACAAACAAGCCATGAGATTGCAATATCGTTTTAATGAGTTCAGCAAGCTCTAATTTTCCTTCTTCGGTATTATTCATGTCGCCAAATGCGAGGAAGATACCGCCCCCGACTACAGCTCGCTCTACATCTTGTCCGTGATAAAAACAATATCCACGGTAGGTTCCAGGTGGCATTTTTGAGTGAATTTCACTGACGTCTTCATGGCCATCGCTGGTCGTGTATCCTGCGTTTTGGATGGCGATGATCAATTTGGAATTCAACTCGTTGAAGGCGGCATCAAGTTTGTCGCAATCTGTCGTATCGGGCCATTTCCTCTCTTGCTTTCTCTTCTCAGAAAATTCCCGGTTAATCAATGCCCTCATGTCCGTTTCATCGACATCCTCTTCCAGGATATCGTCAAGCATTTCGTTGACGCGATTGGCATCATAAAATCCCGACCAAACCCATGCATGGATAGCCTTTGCAATATAGCGCTCATTGTCGTTCTGGTTCATATTGTCCATATCTGACGTTGACGGCGAGAGATCATGTTCTGTTTGTACCTCGGCAGAAGGCTCGGGCGTGGGCATTTTCAGCCGAAAGATTTCACCGTTGAGACTATAGTCAACAAGTACAAAGAGCCGGGTGATGATTAAATCGACTACCTTGGCAAGCTCGGCTGGCGCTACTGAAACAAATGACCAGGTAGCATATTTCATTGGTTCCCAGGAGAGCAACTCTGCCTTCGGTAGCAATTGAATGATGTCGTGCAATTCTTGTTCTGGCGAATGACGCAGCGGATAAGCAACGTTTAGCTCTGTAAGGGTTACTTGTGCCCACGCATCACTTAGTCCAACAACCTCGAACGATGCACACAGATCTGCGCTGCTCTTTGAATTCGCCTGCGCATGATTAAAGACCTCCCGGATGAGAGTAGTGATTTCAGTAATTTGATCTGCACTCATGGATAGTTTACAGTTAGAAATGACAGGCAAGAGTCGTATGTGGCTTAGCAAGTTAAATTATAGCTTGAATACTCAGCATAAATCGCTACAGGCCATGATGATGATTCCTGCAAAGACGGCTCACTATAGAGAAAGCAGTATCGCCTGCATGCCATGCACCACAAACTTGGATTAATGTAGGGCGCATTACAAAGGGCCCTAACGTTACGCTCATATCATGACCCGCTTGTGATCAGCACGCACAAGGAAAACAAGATAGTTGCAAACCATTACCCACCGGTTTACCCGCAAAATCCCGGCAAAGTCACAATAAACCGGTGCCGTCGCCGTTATTCTATGATTAATCCCAAAAATTGATTACACTGACAAGCTGGCATTTTTGCGCTATTTTTTGATTTTTACCTGACCCTGCACCATAACGTGAAGCCCGCCATTACGCCTGCCAACAAATTTATCGTCTGCCATGAGTGCGATCTGGTCTGTCTGGATCTGCCACTGGCGACGGGCGAAGCTGCCAGTTGCCCGCGTTGTCGGGCCACGCTGTACCGTAACGGCAGTGCCAATGTGGACCTGGCGCTGGCCTTGTCCGTCACTTCATTGATCTTGCTGGTGATCCTCAACAGCTTTCCGCTGCTGGCACTGAAAGTGCAGCAAGTGACGCGTGACACTACCCTGTTCCATGCTGCCCTGGCGATGTGGGATGATGGCATGCACATTCTCTCGCTGCTGGTGATCACCACCACCATGCTGGCACCGGCCCTACAGATTTCGCTCGCCATTTATATTTTGTACCTGCTCAAGTTTGGCGATGCCAGTCGTGCCCTGGGTGCGCCTTTGCGCGCCTTGCAAACCCTGCGGCCCTGGAGCATGGTAGAAATTTTCATGCTGGGCTTGCTGGTCTCCCTGGTCAAGCTGCAGCATATGGCCGACATCGTCATCGGGCCAGCCTTGTGGTCATGTGCGTCCCTGATCTTTTTTACAGCAGCCATGACCTCTGTGCTGACCCCACGCAATGTCTGGCTGTGGGCCCATGCCACCGACAATCCGCTGCCAGTGGCGGGAGTACCCCATGTCTGAACACGAATACCGCCACATCCCCGCTGCCGGGCTGGCTGGCCAGACGGGCGCGGCGGTCGGGCTCATCAGTTGCGATATTTGCGAAGCCCTGTGCTGCACCAAAGATGAGGCCGCCACCCATTGCCCCAGTTGTGGTGCCTCCCTGCATTTGCGCGATAAAAACAGCCTGACCAGGTCACTGGCCTATCTGGTGGCTGCGGCGATCCTGTATATACCAGCCAATCTCTTGCCGGTGATGCATACCAATACCATCTTTGGTGCCCAGGATGACACCATCATGAGTGGCGTGCTGGTCTTATTGAATACCGGCTCCTGGCCTTTGGCGCTGCTGGTATTCTTCGCCAGCATTGTGGTGCCCTTGCTGAAGCTATTTTCCATCAGCCTCCTGCTGTACACCTGCTGGAAAAAATCTAGCTGGAGCCCCTTGCAGCGTACCCAGTTGTTTCGCATGGTAGAAGCAGTGGGGCGCTGGTCCATGCTGGATGTATATGTGGTGACGGTGCTGGTGGCGCTGGTGCAGTTTCAATCCCTGGCGGCGATACACCCTGGCGGTGGCGCGCTGGCCTTTGGCGCGGTAGTCGTGCTGACGATGTTGTCGGCACAAAGCTTTGATTCACGTTTAATCTGGGTAGCAAAGACGCATGAGTGATCCAACTTCAGAACATCCCGGCACACCGCCCGCAGAGAATAGCGGCGCGGCAGTGGGCGCTGTCAACACCGCCAATACCGATAACACCACCGACACCACCAACGCCACCAATACCGCCGACACCGCTGAGACCGTCGCCGCCATGGATGCCATCGTCCCTGTAGTCAAGGTCAGGCCCAAGCGCCGCCTGCCCTCGTTTATCTGGGCTGTGCCGGTGATTGCCGCCCTCATCGGTATCTGGCTGGTGGTGCAAAGTGTCACCAGCCAGGGGCCGGTCATCACCATCACCTTTAAATCGGCAGAAGGCCTGGAAGCCGGCAAGACCAAGCTGCGCTACAAGGATGTGGATGTCGGCCATGTCAAGGCCATTGCCCTCTCGCCTGACCGCAAGCGCGTGCTGGTGACGGCGCAACTCATCAAGAGTGCTTCTGACATCCTGGCGACGGATACCCGTTTCTTCATCGTCAAGCCACGCATTTCTGGCGGCTCGGTGTCTGGTCTCTCTACCCTGTTGTCCGGCAATTACATCAGCGTCGACGTCGGTTCAGCATCTGAGACCACTGATGAATTCACCGGTCTCGAAGAACCGCCCCTGGTCAATCGCGATTCGCCTGGTCGTGAATTTGTCTTGCATGGTGCGCAAACTGGCTCGGTCAATTATGGCTCGCCGATCTTTTTCCGCCACATCAATGCGGGCCATGTCACCAAGTTCCAGCTTGACCGTGATGGCAAGGGCGTCACCATCCGCGTCTTCATCGACGCACCGTATGATCAGTATGTGACCCCCGATACCCGCTTCTGGCACGCCAGCGGCATCGACATGCAGCTTGATGCCAATGGCTTGCGCGTGACGACTGAATCACTGACATCACTGATCGAAGGCGGCCTCGCCTTCCAGGAACATGATGATGCCCTGCCCGGTGGCAAGCCCGCCTTTGAAGGATCGATTTTCCCGCTGTTTGAAGACCGCGAACATGCCATGCGAGCACCGGATACCAAGGTGCGCAACTTCCTCATGTATTTCCCGGAAACCCTGCGTGGCTTATCCAAGGGTGCGCCTGTCGACCTGCGCGGCATCGTCATCGGCGAAGTCAAATCCCTGGGCGTGGACTTTGCCGATAATGGCCGCGTGCCACGCTTCCCGGTTGAAATCAGCCTCTACCCTGACCGCCTCAAGGCGCGCGCCCGATCCGGTGCCCGCCTGCCCGATGACAATACCGAAGCCAAGGAAAGATCGCTGATCGACCACCTGATCTCACGCGGCCTGCGCGGCCAGCTGCGCAGTGGCAATATCCTCACTGGCCAGCTGTACATCGCCCTCGATTTCTTCCCGGATGCTTCGCAAGCCAAGATGGACTGGAGCACGGACTACCCTGTCCTGCCCACCGTCGGTGGTGGCCTGGGTGAAATCCAGGATACCGTGGGCCGCATCGCCAAGAAGATAGACAAGCTGCCTTTCGATAAAATTTCTGACGAACTGGTACAAGCCCTGAGCAAACTCAATACCACCCTGGCCAGCACAGAAAAACTGGTGCGCCGCCTTGATGTTGAAGTCACACCAGAATTGACATCCACCCTCAAAGAAGCACGCGGCACCTTGAACAGCGCCAGCGCCCTGCTGGCCGAAGACGCACCGCTGCAACAAGACATGCGCGAATCATTGAAGCAAGTCGCCAAATCCGCCCGCGCCGTCGCCAACCTGGCCGACATGCTCGAACGCCATCCCGATGCCCTGGTGTTTGGCAAACAAAAGGTAAAACCATGATGCGTACCGCCAAGCTGCTCGCCCTGCCCCTGACTGCCTTTTTATTGGCTGCCTGCGCAACGCCGCCGGTAGAACACCTGTACCGCCTCGACTATCCGCTGAGCAGCAGCAACCAGGCCGAAGCGCAATATGAACTCCAGGTCGCCACCATCAAACTGCCAGAGGCAGCGAACCGCCAGCAACTGGTCATCCAAAAATCCGCCACAGAAGCCATCGTCACCGACGAACAACGCTGGATCGCCCCGCTAGACGAACAACTGACCAGCGCCCTCACCGCCCACCTGCGCAAAAACCTGCCCGAAGCCTGGCTGTCATCCGACACCGGCATCAACGCAGGCGTCGCTGCCAACCCAGGCAACAGCTTGCCACGCTACCAGGTCAAAGTACAAGTCGACCAGCTCCTCATTCAAAGCGGCGAGCAACTCACGCTCGAAGCCAGCTGGGTTGTGCTCGATAGCAGCCGCAAACTGCTCAAGCGCGAACACAAAGTGTTCATCGTCAGTTTGCATGGCACCGCCTATGAAACCGTGGCACCAGCGATGTCAGAAGCTGCAAAGCAGTTAGCGGAACAAGTAGCAGCGAGTGTCGCAGGTGTGCGCAAGTAAATGTAGCTGCGCAAAATGTAGGTACGATTAGCGCAGCGTAATCGTACGCATGAGTCGCCTGAATATGCATAGCCCTAAAAATAGTTCGTGACGACCATGTACTACCTCAGCAGATACGAGGTTTATACTTGATTCATTATTGTGAAGTGGCTATGTTTTTCGAGCGAAATAGAGAGTAACGGCTAACATGCGTACGATTACGCTGCGCTAATCGTACCTACGTCCCAAAAATCATGACAAGGATCTTAAAAAAATGCTTAAAAAATTTTCATTCTTCCTGGCTTGCTTCTTTTGTCTGAGTCTTTGTGCCCACGATGGATTTGCAGAAAATAAAAAAAACTATTCATCACCAAACTCACGTACCAGTAAAGAACGGCCAACTGCCCTACCAGAAAACAAAGCACTGGCAGAACAGTTTGCAAAATGCGCCGCTGGCCTTGTCACCCACATTATAATGGCAGAAGCATTAAAACTCGGAGACACCAAGGAAAACGAAGAACTTGGAAACTGGCTTTGGTTCAATGCAATAGATTTATCTGAAAAACAGTATGTCATGCCGTTTTTTGAAAAACGGCTCAAGGAGCTTAACGCTATGTCCAAGAAGGCAGACGAAGCTCTGGCAAAAGGAGACAAGGCATTAACTTATCATTTTGGACAAGAGCTACTCGAAGAACTCAATAAAGCCTTGGCAGAAGGTGCAGATCTCTATAAAAAATACAAAGATGAAATGAACACCGTGACCACCAATGCAGACGGTTCTTTTACTATTTCTCTGAGATGTCCCGACAATAAGACACCTGCATGTTTGAAGTAGCCTGAGCCTTCGTAGGTACGATTAGCGCAGCGTAATCGTACGCATGAGACGCCTGAATATGCATAATCTTAAACTCAGCCGGTACGTGGTTTATACTTGATACGCCACTGTGTAGCGGCTTTTCTTTTTAAGCAGGATCAAGCATGACGACTACCATGCGTACGATTACGCTGCGCTAATCGTACCCACCTGGGCTGGATAAAATGTAAAGCCCTGGTGGTAACCCGGCTTTTCAAATCAAATGATATAGCGATGACATTCATATGTAAAGATATGACGCCTGAAACGCGGACAGAATACAAAAAACAGGTATGCGGACCTATATTTGTGCTTCAAACTTCCTATGCTGAAGATGAGGATAGAGGCATCGTTTTTTTGAGTCTCGGCGGTCAGGGCAATCAGCCACCAGAAAGAGGCGAAGGGCCAAGTTTTTACAACTTGATATGGGAGGGATGTGCAATAGTTTTTGAAGCCTACCATGCCATTAAACGTTCTGATGACGGGGAATATTTTTTTGAGTTCACTGTTACAAAGGTACTGATACCAACAAAGTCGACGAAAGCTTTGAATGATATCAAAGATGCGATTATTGCAGGTGCCCATTGCTATTGGAGCGGTATTTGGGAAGAAACACTTTTGTTGAATGTCAGCTTCTCAGGTATTGAATTTTACTAGAATGGTAAATATGCCGTATCTTCCTCAGCCCACGTAGGTACGATTAGCGCAGCGTAATCGTACGCATGAGATGTCTGAATATGCATAGCCCTAAAGAGTAGTTCGTGACGACCATGTACTACCTCAGCAGGTACGGGGTTTATACTTGATACACTACTATGTAGCGGCTTTTCTTTTTAAGCAGGATCAAGCATGACAACTACCATGCGTACGATTACGCTGCGCTTGTATGGTTATAAGTGACGATTTCTGGGAAACTAGAAAGCGTTGGGGTGGAGGGACAACGCTGCGCATCTGCAGTTTTAGCTGACAGACTCGATTAGAACT
>NZ_JBMPOS010000018.1:0-102506 GCF_049340345.1 Undibacterium sp. Di27W
ACACAGGCAACAACGGTGCTAACTCTGCTGACCTGACAGCTGGTACAGGCATTGAAAGCGCAGTCGTCATCGACGCACGTACACTGAGCGCAACTAGCCGCTTCAGCTACAAAGGCGAAGAAGGTGCTTCCCGCACAGCCGACCGTATCATCTTCACAGATGCGAACTTCAATGGCTCCCACGCGATTGACGGTGGTGCAGTTGACACAATCACGACCAACAACAGCCAAAAGAACGACGACGTTATCGAACTGCGTAATGCAACAAACGCTTCCATCGGTGACTTCAACGGCATCAAAAACATCGGTAACATCGAACTGACAAACGACACAGCGATTACTCAAGTGTCCCAAATCCAGTTGAATGACACCATCGTTGATGCATTGGTTGACAGCTTCCAGGCTGCAAACACAACAACTCACGTAGAACGTCTGACGATCCGTGCTATCGACAACACCAACGTTGCTAACGCAACAGTCGGCGTATCTATCGATGCAGGCGCATTGACAGCACAATCTGCACTGGACGTGACACTGGGCCGTGGCGCCAACTTCCTGCAACTCGGCGCTGGCGCAGACCGCGTTGTGTTGTTGGGTAACTATGTTGCCGGTACATACAACGTGACAGAAAACGGTGTGAACCTGAATGCACAATCCACTGCAACAGCAGCGGCACGTGTAGTCACAGACACCATCAATCTGGGTGCTGGTAACGATACACTGGTGACTTACGGTGCGATCAATCTGGCTGGTGCAATATTGTCTGGCGTGGAAAACATTGTTTCAAATTCAGCAGTCGTCATTACGGCAAGTCAATACGCTGCCTTGATCGCTGCGCGTGCAGCACTGAATCTGTCTGGCCCGGTATTGACCTTCTCTGGTGCAGGTCCACATCAACTGACTATCGTGGATGACATCGCTGGTGCAAACAATATCGACCTGTCGTATATCTCCATCACTGGTGGTACGCTGGTGTATGACGTGACATCAGCTTCGAATGCGACTGGTGGTGGTGTGAATAACAGTACGACTTCCGGTGCTGTGACGGTATCCGGCAGTGGTGCCGCCATCGCCGGTACCATAGGCACCAGCCCATCGAATGGCGGTGGCCAGGCTGCCAATGGTACTGCGCTGACTGCCGGTGGAACATTCAATGGCACGGCTGGTCTCAATGAAAATTTCACAGGCAATGCCGCTGCCCTGGTCGGTACAACCGTCAACGGTAACAATGCTGACTCTGACACCATCACCATCTCTGGTGGTGGTACGGTGAATATCGGTAGTGGCAATACCATCACCAATATCAAGACGCTGACGTTGAACAGTACTGCTGCCAATGTGGTTTTCTTCACGGTAGCGAATTCTGGCATTACCACCGTCAATGGCGGCTCAGGCGATGATTATGTTGATCTGGCGAATAGTGCCAACTCCATGCTGGCTGGCAATATCAATCTGGGTGCAGGCAACAATACTCTGATCATGGAAGGCAAAACCTATACCGGCACCTTTGTAGCTGGTTCTGGCACATCTGATACCTTGTACCTGTTCAATGGCAGCAATATCAGCGCGGCCAATGTCAGTGGTTTTGAAACCGTCAATATCAACAATAACGCGTCTGTCACCATGACAGCAGCACAGTTTGCCAGCTTTACCAGCTTCACTGCCGCAGGGACAGAAACAGTCAACATTACGACTGCCGGCAGTATTACTGGCAATAGCAATGTAGAAAATTATGTACTGGCAAATGGCGGCAACACCTTCACAGCAGCAACCGGTCTGGTCTCTGTAACGGGTGGCACGGGTAATGACACCATCACTGCCAGCTCAGCCATTATCGCTGCTGCCGCCACCATCAATGGCGGTGCGGGGACGGATACTCTGAATGTCGGTGCAGTGACAGCAGCTCTTGACCTGTCTGCCAAAGTCAGCAATGTAGAAGTCATCAACGTCACCGGCGGTACGACGCCAGCCTGGACCGTGACGAATGAAAACGGCGCAGGCGTCACGCTGAACTTTACCAAGTCTGCCGCTAACGACATCAACAACATCACCCTGGGCTCAGGTGGCCAGACCCTCAATATCCTGGGCACGGGTACAGGCCGCACGACCATCACTGGCGGTTCTGGTGCGGATATCATCAATTTGTCCACCACTGCAACTGGTGCGGATGTCATCGCGCTTGGCTCAAACATCGCTGCCATTGATACAGTCAATAATTTCAAGGCAGCAGGTGCAGACATTTTTGCTACCGGTGTTTTGCCAACTTCATTGTTTAATCTGACTATTGCCAATGCCGACAGCAGCAGCCTGGCCGCAGCCATCGCAACAGCGGCAACTGCAGCGGGCGCCAGCCTGGCAAATACAGGTCAGGCTTATACCATTACCGTTAACAGCGGTACTGCGGCGGGCATTTATGCCTTCCAGAATATTGGTGGCAGTGTAGGTGCAGTTGATGCCAGCGATTTCATCGTCAAACTGGGTGGCACAACAGGTACTATCTTTGTCAATGATTTTGGCATTGCCAATGCGGTCTCGGTCACTACGGGCGGCACTTACAACGGTACGGCGAGTACCAATGACATCTTCATGTCCACCATCCCTGGCCTCAATGGTACGACCATCGCCGGTAATGCGGGAGACACCGATATACTGACCCTGACCACGGCAGGCACAGTCAGCATCAACAATGGCAGCACTGGCGGCACACTCAGCAATCTCAAGGTATTGAATCTGGCGAATGGCACCAACACCATCACCTACAATACTTCTGCGGGCTTCACCACCATCAACGGTGGCTCAGGCAACGACACCATCATCCCTAACACGGCCTTATTGCCTATCGTGATCAATGGCGGCCTGGGCACCGACACCATCGTCCTGTCCGCAGCCTATGCTGCTGTCGCCTCCGGTTCGGGTACGTTTGCCAGCAATGTGACAGGTTTCGAAAAATTGCGTCTGACCAGCGTCACCTCCCAGACCGTCGATGTGCAAACCCTGGGTAACTACACCGACATCACCCTGGGCGCAGGCGCCAACGGGCTGACCTTGAGTAACCTGGCCAGCAATAGCACCGTGACACTGACAGGCACCGGTACCGCCATGACCTTTTCCAATGCTGCATTTACCGGCGGTGTCAACGATATCGTCAATCTGGTACTGACAGATGCCAGTACTACTGCCGTTGCCTTTGCCACCACGGGTATTACGGCGTCCGGCGTCGAGACTTTCAATATCACGACAGTTGACGGCCAGGCCACGCCTACAGGTCTTTTCAATGACACGCTGACCATCCTCGGTAGCTCGGTCAAGAACATCTATGTCAGCGGCAATGCAGGTCTGACCATGCCAGCCACCAGCACCTCGCTGATTAATGTCGATGCCAGCGGCATTACCCTCGGTGGCTTTACCTGGACCGCCAATGCCCTGACAAGTACGGCGACTGTCAAAGGCAGCGCCACCGGTACTAATACCGTCAATATGAACTCCGCCACGGCGGGGGTTGACTACACGGGTGGTACAGGTAACGACAATGTCACGATCAATGGCACGGTTTCCAGCACTGCAGCACTGGGTGGTGGCAATAACAGCCTGGCCCTGAATGGCGTAACCATCCTCGGCACTTATACTGCTGGCAATACTGGTACAGACAGCCTGGCCTTCTTCTCGTCTATACCAGATATCAGCAATGCCACTGTCACTGGCTTTGAAAACCTGACAGTCGTCAATAATGCCAACATCACCATGACTGCGGCGCAGATGGCGCAATTTACCGGCACCGTCAATGCTTCAGGAACCGAAACCATCAACCTGACAACCGCTGGTACGGTCACCGCCTTTAGTACCGTAGAAAAGTACAACCTGGCCAACGGCACCAATAACTTCACCTCAGCCAACGTGGCTGTCAGCGTGATTGGTGGTACCGGTACGGATGTCTTCAATTTCACGGCCAACCAGATCGCCAACTTCCTGACCACCATTGATGGTGGCAATGGTATTGACGTTCTCAATGTTGGCACCACCAGCGTCCAGAACCTGGACTTCAGCACCAAGATCGCCAACGTCGAAATCATCAGCGTGGCGGGCAGTACTGGTACAACCAGCATCACCAACCAGGATGGTGCGGGCGTGACCTTGAACTATACCAAGAGCACAGGCGACAATACCATTGTCCTGGGTACTGGCGGCCAGACTCTGAACCTGCTCGGTTCCAGCTCCTCTTCCACCACCATCACTGGTGGTGCGGCTGTGGATACCATCAACCTGCAGTTCTCAGGTTCTGGTTCTGAAACCCTGATAGAAACTGGTGCCAATATGTCGAACAGGACACAGGTAGACATCGTAGGCAACTTCAACTCGACAGGCACTGATTACTTCAAGACTGGCGTCAATGCGGCGAGTGTGGGTTCCTACATCATCGGCAATGCCGATACGGGCAACTACCTGACTACGATTGCTGCAGGCCTTGCCGTCGTTTTTACCCAGACAAACCAGGCTTACCTGATCACGATACAAACAGGTACAGCAGCGGGTACTTATCTGGTTCAGAATACCGGTTCAGATGTCACCCATTTTGATAATACCGACTTCTTTGTACAATTGACGGGCACGATAGGTACGATTTCGACTGGCAATCTGATTGCATAAAGAAAAGCATCATCAGGGCAGGCGTCAATTCTGACGCCTGTTTGCGGTATCGCAGTATTGCATTACTTGAGACGCCAGCTATGCTGGCGTTTTTTTATGGCCGTTTGCTTTTAAGGCATGCATAACAGGGCTAAAAAAATCCTTGAAATTGTAAATTTACTGTATTACTATATTAATACACTGATTGGTGGTGTATTAGACTTGTATTGGTGGTGTATTGGTTCTGTCTTCCTTATTATCAAGGAGGCATGATCAGGACAACCAGTAGGACTTACGCAAAATTGTCCCAGCAAGGCTAACGCTTTTATGAAGCCACCCTTGCATGGGAGGCTCGTTACGTTGGCAGACAACATGTTGTCTGAAACCCCAACTACACCGTAGCGACGAAGACAGTACTTTAGTACCTAATTTGCTAAATGCGGGAGCTGCAACGCAGCTGGGGCGGTTTTGCGTAAGTCCTAACCAGTTAACAACAATGAAAGGTCGGACCATGGAGCATGAAACATGACGCCCCTGCACTCGCGCCAGTTGGGTGCAGAAATATTTCAGGTGGCGACGGGCAGTAGCGAGCCGATATACCGGCAGTTGATCGAGCAATTACGGCGCTTGCAGGCGGGTGGGCAGATTGCTGCCGGAGATGGCATGCCCTCCGTGCGCGATGTTGCCAGTGAGCTGGGAGTCAATCCCATGACCGTATCCAAGGCCTACAGCATGCTTGAGGCTGAAGGCTTGCTGGTACGTCGCCGGGGCCTGGGCATGGAAGTGGCATCCCAGGCCAGCAGCAACTCTGATCTGGAATCCAGACTGGAATTACTCAGGCCCAGTCTGGAACGCATTGCCCTCGAAGCACGCCAGCTGGAATTGGATTCCAAGGCAGTCATCACACTCTTGACCAGTATTCTCAAAGGAAAATGAACATGCAAGCTCAGTTGAACGCACCTCTACAAATACAAGGATTGAGCAAATCCTTCAGCGGTCAAAGCGTATTGAAAAACCTGGACTGGCAGATCGCGCCAGGCAGTATTGTTGGCCTGCTGGGGCGTAATGGTGCAGGTAAATCCACCTTGATAGAATGCTTATTGGGTTTGCGAGATATCGATGCAGGCAGCAGCAGTTTATATGGCGAAGTCGCTGGTCAGCTAAGCGCTGTCACCAAGGCCAGGATCGCCTATGTACCACAACGCAGTGATACATTTGAATGGCTGACTGCCCGGCAAATGCTGGCCTATTTCCAGCAGCTATACCCACGCTGGAATGAGAGCAAGGTACAGTCTTTGATGCAAGCCTGGGATCTGCCGTATGACAAGGTCATCAATAAACTCTCGGTAGGACAAAAGCAGCGACTGTCCATCATCCGTGCGCTGGCGCATGAACCAGAATTGCTGATACTGGATGAACCGGTATCGAGTCTTGATCCTGCCGGTCGCCGTGATTTTTTGCGTGAATTGATAGACCGTGTCATCGACAAGCAAACCACCATCGTGTTCTCTACGCACATCTTGTCTGATCTGGAGAGAGTCGCCATGGATGTCGCTTTTCTTCATGAAGGACGCATCGTCCATCAACAGGCCCTGGATGACCTGATGGATAACACGGTGCGCGTTACCGCAACGCCAGCTGTGCTGCAGCAATTGCAGGCGGTAAAAATCCTGCGCCAGCCAGGACAAGCTGATGGCAAATTGCTGGCGCAATTCAGCGCCGAGCAATTGCAGTTCTTGCAGGCGCGCCCGGATGTGCGGGTAGACAAACTGAGCCTGGAAGACTTGTTCATAGAAATGACACGTTGAAAACATCATGACATATCTGCCTGATCAACAATTCAAACGCGTTGCGAAAGAAAAAATATGAAAGCCATTATTTCCGTATGGATGCAGCCTGTGTATGCACGCATCAATACTGCTAGTTTAAAAGTTATGTATATTTTACTTGGACTGGTTGCCGTGATACCTTTGGCTGTCATGTTAAATCACGCCGGACCAAAAGCAGACTTGAGGCTAGTGCTGCTGGCATTGGCATTGGCAATAGGCTTGGGAGCTGTCCTGGCGCTCTCACTACTGCTCTGGTTTATTTTGCTGGTACCCAGTATCGCCTTGCAATATACGCCTGCCAATGCTGGCCTGGTGCCCGGCATGAAGCGCCAGATGCAGCTGGCATTGGCCCTCCCGGTTCTTTTGATCCCTATCCTTATTTCACTGGCCATCAACTTGAAGTCGCCTGAATATTTCTTCATAAACTGGTTGCTGGGAGTGCTCGTTTTTTTGATGTATTGCGCAACTTTGCGTAGTAAATGGGTCGCCCTGCTGATTGTATTGATGACGCAACTACCTATGTTTTTGGAAGATAAATTCAGCAGGATAGAGCAATCGAGCTGGAATCATCCCCTCTTGTTGCTGCTGGCTGGGCTGGCTTTGACAGCGCTGGTCTTGCACTGGATTTTTGCTATCCGTGGTGATCAGCATTTCAAGCGAGAAGAGAACTTTGCGGCGATGCAAAAAGTCATGAATGGCCAGGAGATGCGCACAAATCAGCAGATGTTGAATTTCGTCAATTTGTATGGTTTTTTGCTGCGTTCATGTCTGGAAAGAGTGCGCAAGGCACCAGATACAGTTGGGCAATTAATTCCATTTTCGCTGGGCTGGCAGGCTTTTTGGTTGAGTAATTTTCTATCGGTGACGGTGATGAGTGCGGGCTTGAGTGTTTACTTCCTGCTTTTCATGGGCCAGTCATCAAAGTTCGATGACAAGAACATGGTCATGGCGTATTTTGCTGCAGTGGTGTCCTATATCCTCCTGCCGCCTATCTATGTTTCTCTCGCACGCCATTCAGTGCAGCAACGCAGGGTTGAGCAAGGCTTGCTCATGCTGGCTGCCAATCTGCCTTCTGCGCAGGAGCAAAGCAAAATCATGTTGAAGTTTTTATTACGTCAGTTCTTTGGCCTCTGGCTGATGACGGTCCTGGTGGTCGGCATAACAGTGCATTTTTCTCCGGCTTCTCAGTCCATGGCTGAAATGGTCTGGATTATTTGTTTTAGCCTCTTGCCCTTGAGTGTCATGAATCTGACCAACTATGCGCGTATTAATTCTGTCTATCAGACTGCCATGTTGAAGGCTTATGGCGTGCCATTCATACTGGGACTGGCCTCGCTGGGTTTGCACAAATTAATGCCAGGTTTGCCAGTGTGGCTCATCTGTGGCTGGATAGTGACTGTTACCCTGGCGACTTTAGGCAGACGCTGGAAGCAACTCATGCAAGTGAGTGCAGTGTTCCCGGCTGGTCGGGCAGTATAAAGAGTGAGGGTATCATGCGTGCATTGATATTTTGCTGCAGTTTTTTCATCATGGCCAGCATCTTGTTGCAGCCTGAGCTATTGAGCGAGCAGCCAGCATCAGCACGCATGGACACCCAGGTAGTATGCAAGACTGAACTCATCAAATGCATGCAGGCAGGGCTCAGGCAAGGCCCGCGCTTGCTGCGTTCATACTTAAGTATGGGGCACGGCAAGCCTTAAATCGCCTATATTCTGTCCCTTATCGGAGTTGAATATGTCGACTTAAGGATGTCAGAATGAATATGGTCATGCAAATGGGTTCGCAAATAGTAAATTCAGCAAACTCGGTACACAAAGAAGATGCCAGAAGCCTGAGTGCACTGGAACAATATGAAAGACGCCGCCAGGTGGTGCGTGCGCATCAGCGTGGTGCCAAGAAAGTGCAGATTGCGCGTGAGCTTGGTCTCAGCTATACGGCAGTGTGCCTGATTATCACGCGCTACCTGAACCAGGGGGCCGATGCCATACTGCCGCACAAGCGTGGTCGTCGCACTGGCGAAGGGCGTGCCTTAAGCAGTGAGCAGGAACAGGAAATACAAGAGATGATACGCGACAAGAAGCCGCGTCAGTTGCAATTGGATTTTTCAGACTGGAACCGTCCTGCGGTAGCAGAGCTCATCAAGAAACATCTAGGTGTTCGTATGCATATACGCTCAGTCACCAACTACCTGAAGCGCTGGAATATCGTCGTGGAAAGGGCCGAGCCCAGGTCACAACAGCATAGGATAGAAGCCCAGGTGAGCGAGACTATCAGTAGTTCTCAGCCAACACCTCCGTCCCTGAATGTAGAGTAAGTCATATTGCAGGCATACAAGGCGGGCTGAATGGCAATTTTCAGCCTGCCCGGCAAGATTATCGCGCTTCGTCTCAAAAATAGGTAGTTCCATCCCGCCAATCAGCCGTTCCAGGCCTTTCCCTCACACTATCCAGTTACTGAAGGTTAGAATCCCAAGTACAACTGAAGCCAAGGTATACGCCAAACGCTGCAGTTGTAGACGATAGTGCCTACCAGGCATTTGTCATCATATCTTGTTTGATTTTCCTTCGGGCCTGCTGATTTGAACGCACTTCGCCATTTAAGAAATACTTACCTATTCCATTCGTTGGTATTGGTGGTATTTTTATTCCCTTTATTGGCGCAAGCGTCCGCCTTGCGCAGTTTGCGCTTTCAACATGTGAGCCTGGAGCAGGGCTTGCCTATGCAATCTGTGCAAACGATTGCTCAAGACCCCCAAGGTTTTTTATGGATGGGCGGACAAGCTGGCCTGGTCCGTTTTGATGGTTATCGTTTCACATCGTACAAAAATACGGCTGATGATATACATAGCCTCAATAGCGACTGGGTAAGGCAAATTTATTTTGACCGCCAGGCCCGCATGTGGATCATCACCGCTGCAGGTGGTCTGCATTTGTATGACAGGAACAGGGATCATTTCCAGCGCTTTGTCATACCCGGCGACGCTCACTCGCAAGTACAGAATAGTGCCATCAATGACATCATCGACGATGGACAGCAAGGTTTATGGCTGGCTACAGAAAACGGGCTGGCCCATTTTATCCCCGCTACCGGAAAAATACGCTGGTGGCATCATCAAGCAGGGCAAGCGCAGAGCCTGGCGCATGAGCGCGTCAATACCATGGCACTGGACAGGCGTGGACAGCTTTGGCTGGCCACTGAAAATGGACTGGACTTGCTGGCAGCCGATGGTAATAGCTTTGTGCATCATCAAGTCGATAGCAGGCCAGATGCTGACAAAAAAAACAATGCTGTGAATAAAGTCCTGATCGATGCGCAAGGTAATTTTTGCTTGGGCATGCGCAGGGGTATGCTGTCATGGATGCAAGGTAGACCTTGGGATGAGCGCAGCAAGGTCAGTTTGCCGGAAAAGATCCAGCAGGCTTCCATCAAGGAACTGTATCAGGACCAGGCTGGACAAATCTGGATAATACCTCATGCACAAGGTGTATTACGCTGGAATCCTGTGACGAACAATATGCAGCATTTTTTGCATGAGGCGGGCGATAGCAGTAGTTTGGCCGACGATCAGGTCGAAGCGGTATTTCAGGACAGGAGCGGCATTCTGTGGCTGGGCTACTGGACCAGCGGTGCCAGTCATGTGGACTTGCTAGGCCCGGCTTTCTGGCGCTACGTCGCAGGAGGGCAGCCAGGTAGCCTTAGTAATCCAAAAGTGACTGCTATTGCGGAGGCTGCACCAGGGCAGTTAATGCTGGGCAGTTTTGGTGGTGGATTGAATGTCCTGGATCTGGCGACAGGTATCGCCAGCGATGGCAATAGCGCCTATGGGCTCAATGGCAAAACGGTACTTAGCATGTATCCCAGGCAAAAAGACCAAGTCTGGGTGGCGACAGAGACCGGTATCTATAGCGTAGATTTGCATGCCAGGAAAGCCCAGCCGCGTGCTGTGCAGGCTGGGGAGCCGCCTACGCATCAGTTGCAAAACATCACGGTTGATCATCATGGCATTTTCTGGTCTGCCAATACACGCGGTTTGTTGCGCCTGGACCCGGCCAGCAATCAGTTAAGTATTTTCAGGCATAGCAGCACCGATGCCAGCAGTATTGCTCACGATGGTGTGATGGCCGTGCTGGAAGACAGCCAGGCCCGTTTGTGGGTAGGTACACTGGAAGGTTTGGACTTGCTGGACCAGGCGAGCATGACATTTCGCCACTACCGCCATGATCCCAAAGATGCAGCCAGTCTGGGTAGTAGTTTTGTGACTTTCCTGTTTGAAGATAGTCAAAAAAACCTATGGCTGGGCACCAGTGCTGGCCTGAGTAAAATGCAAGTCAAGCAAACAGGCCAGATAGGTTTTGACAACTATGCGACCAATTCTGCGGTGGATTGCATCATGGAAGATCAGGCTGGCAAACTGTGGTTGAGCACAGATGCCGGAATAGCGCGCTTTGATCCGGCCAGTCAACAATTTCGATATTTCACTGGCAAAGATGGTTTGATAGACGGGGGGTATTATTCCTCATCCTGTTTTCGCGACACGCAGCAGACGATGTATTTTGGCGGCCTGACCGGGATGAGTGCCTTCCAGCCAGCAAATATCCGTGAAAATACCATTCCACCCCCAGTCCTGATTACCGGTTTGCAAATCTTTAACCAGCCACAAGCGGCAGGCAAGACCGCAGAAGGTTTCAGCCTGCAAGGGCAGATCCAGGACAGCAAATCTATCAGCTTATCGTATACGCACACGGTATTTTCACTGGAATTTGCCGCCCTGCATTTTGCAGATCCACAAGCCAATCGCTATGCCTATCAATTGCAGGGCTTTGACAAAGAATGGGTGTATACGGATGCCAGCCGGCGCTTTGCCACTTATACCAATCTTGATCCTGGTGAATACCTGTTTCGCGTCAAGGCAGCCAATAAGGATGGCATATGGAATGAAACTGGCGCACAGCTGCGCATCACCATCACTCCGCCATATTGGAAGACCTGGTGGTTTCGCGTTTTGCTGGCCTGCATTTTGTTCGCCATCTTGTGGATGACTTACCATTATCGCCTGCAGCAATTACTACAACAAAAGAAACAGCTGGAAGTCGAAGTCGATAAAAGAACGGCCGAGATCGCCAAGCAAAAACAAGAGATAGAATCCAAGACCGATGAACTGGAGAAAACCGTAGGCGTGCTGGCGCTGGCGAATAAACTGCAGCTTGAACACCAAAGCGAGTTGACGCGCTTCCTGGCAGTTGCCAGCCATGATTTGCGCCAGCCCATGCATGCACTGAATTTGTATCTGGAAGCATTATCCCTGGAAGAATTGTCGGGTAGTTCACAAGGACTGCTGTCCAAACTCAAAAAATGTGCGGGGACCATGGATGGCATGTTTCTGTCACTGCTGGATTTATCGCGTCTGGATGCCAGGATAGTAGAACCCAATGTAACTGAATTCCCGTTAGCGCAGTTGCTGAAAAAAATAGAACTGGAATTCGCCCCGCAAGCACAAGAGAAGTCGCTTTATTTTAGAGTTGCAGAAACCCAGGCCTGGGTCAAAAGCGATAGTGATTTGCTGGAACAGATTTTACGCAATCTGGTGGCCAATGCGATACGTTATACCCATAGTGGCGGGATAGAACTCAGTTTTGCCGAAGTGCGACAGCACTTGAACCTCATCATCAGCGATACCGGCATAGGTATCTCCGTGCACCAGCAAGCAAGCATTTTCCAGGAGTTTTTCCAGGCGGGTGTACACAGGCGTGACAGTACCAAAGGTCTGGGTCTGGGCCTGGCTATCGTCAAAAGGCTGACCAATTTATTGAGCATACCCATGGTGCTGCATTCTGAGCTGGGGCAGGGTACGCAATTCAGCTTATTGCTGACGCGGGCACACATGCAGGCAGAAGTCGTCGTGCCCTTCCATGATGAACGCGAACATGCCAGCCAGTTGAGTGGCAAACGCATAGTCATCATTGACGACGACGACGCCATACTGCATGCCACGCAAAGCTGTCTGCTGCAATGGCATTGCGAAGTCACGGTGGGCCATAGCAGTGCCGAAGTGATTCATAAAATTGCCGATGATATGCGTATCCCGGACATTATTATTTGTGATTACCACCTGGGTGGTAATGAAAATGGACTGGAAGCCATCGCCAATTTGCGTGACATGTTCAATCACGACATTCCCGCACTGATCATCACCGGTGATATGCAGGTGGAAGAACAATTAAAAAATACAGGCGATGCCATGCCCATACTCTACAAACCGGTATCCATAGGTTTTTTACAAAAAGCCCTGGTTCAACTGGGGTTGGCGCAATGTTCTGCACCTAAAGCCGATGATGAGTTCTTTGACTGAAGCAAATGTCGATTCAAACATAAATGATGGATGCCATGTACCCAATAATACTTGTGATTGAAGACCACCCCCTATATCGTGACGCCTTGATCGTCAGTATGGAGCGCATGCTCAAGAGTATGGTTTTTGCGTCGGCCAATAGCGTGGAAGAGGTGCAGAAAAAATTCAAAGTTGACGACAGAATAGATTTGCTGATGCTGGACCTGGGTTTGCCTGGCATACAAGGTGAGAAGGCGGTCAATTTTTTGAGAAAACTCTACCCGGCAACACCTCTGCTGGTCTTGTCAGCGCAAGAAGAGAGGCGTGAAGTCAATGCCTGTCTGGCTGCTGGTGCCACCGCTTTTGTTTCCAAGAGTGTCACCGTCGACGTGATTGCCGATGTGCTGACAAAAATACTCAGCAGACAAATGCTTGATAGCAAATGGATAGTACCCCGACAACGCATAGTCAAGGATACGACAAGCAGCTTTGAGCTGACTTCGCGTCAGCAGGAAATTTTGCTCTTGTTATGCCAGGGATATTCAAATAAAGAAATTGCCAGGCGGCTCGATATCGTTGAACTGACTGTCAAATCCCATGTTTCGACCATCTTCAAGGCTATGAATGTCATCAATCGCATACAGGCTGTGCAACTGGTCAGGCAAATGGGCATGCATCCATGAATCAGCCCAGCCATTTCAACAAGTCGCGCAAGCGCTGATCGTCGCTGGCGGTATCAAATTCCTTGATACCCAATTGCTTGAGTACAGCCTTGCCTGCTTCATTGTCATTCAATTGTGCCAACTCTTTTTTCAAGGACTGGATTTGCGCTGCCGTGATTTTAGGATGAGCGATCAAGGGTTGGTAAGGCTGGGCCTGGCTGCTATGTATGACCTTGTGGCCAGTTTTTTCCAGGTTTTTGGCAACCCCGGAATACGAGGCAACACCACCCACATCGGCCAGTTGATTGTCCAGGTAAAACAGGACTGCTCCCTGTTCTTTTGCATACTGGATTTTTTCTGTCGCCAGCTGGAAGCCATTGTGTGCCAGTTCAGCCGAGCAGAATTTCGACATATATGAAATTTTCTCAGGTAAGGCTATCCGCTTGCCTTTGACATCATTGATGTTTTTTAAACTGGATGTCTTGGGTACGATCAGCAGACACTGGCCATCAGGTTTTGAGGTGGAAACCAGCTGGTATTTGTAGTCGCGCACACCGCGCGCAGGGTAATCGCTGGGGCGGGCGATGACAAAATCCATCTTGCCTGCTTTCATACCTTCTTCCAATTGAGAAAACTCACGTGCCACAACCACAGTCACTTTCTTGCTCAGGGCCTTGCTCATGACATCGGCCAGACCAGTATATTTATCGATGACCTGGGCGGCATCCAGGCCGCCGGAAGTACCTTCACTGACATACAGGCTATAGTTGCCTTGTGCCTGAGCCTGGCTGGCAAAACTTGTCAGGATACCAGCTGCAAGCAAGAGCAATTTTTTCATGTCAAAGTCCTGGAAAACTGTTGATACCCTTGTTTGCAAGTCAACTTATCGCTTTGCAACAAGGATATTTGTAGCCTCAACTGAACTACTGGAAAAACAACTGTAATCCAGATAAGTCCTTTGAAGCAATCCTTTTTAACATTCTTGTTCTTGCCTGTAGACTTTTAATCATAAGAAGAGCTACAAATTTCATGATGAGTCTCGCCATAAATCTGCTATCGTTGATGAAAATAATGCCCGCAAATAAATTTGCAACAGGAGTGATGATGAGACAAGTTTCTGACTATGCACGTGTGTTTTTTATGGCTCTGTCCATCGCGGCTCTGGGGCAAACCGATGTCATGGCGCAGCAGGATGCCAGGACGCAAGTTGTGCAAAAAACCAAAGTTGTTTTCCAGATTAGTGATGGTGACAACCGCAAATGGGACCTCGCCCTGAATAATGTAAAAAACGTCATCAAAGACATGGGCAAGGATAATATTGAAGTCGAGATCGTCGCCTATGGCCCTGGCGTAGACATGTTCAAATTCGAGTCGCCAGCCGCCAGCCGCATAGACGAAGTCATCAAGATGGGCGCGCATGTCGTGATCTGTGAAAACACCATGCGGGCACAAAAAATTTCCAAGGCGGATATGCTGGAAAACCTCGGATATGTCGAGGCTGGCGTGTCACAACTGATCAAGCGGCAACAACAGGGCTATGCGTATATACGGCCCTAAAGCAGTCCGAGCCTGATAATAAACCGCAGTGTGCGTTATAATTCTGCTTCCAGCTGTTATTAAAGTACCAGTACGGCTTAAAGGAATCTAAGCAGATTCAATTCGGAGGAACGACCTTCCCCACTTTGGGAATGAATGTCCGGGACGGCCCGGCTCTTTGAAAGGAGAGCTGCTATGGCTTGGATATGTTTGTTATTGGCCGGCATCTGTGAAGTTGTCTGGGCCTACTCCATGAAGCAATCGCAAGGCTTCACAAAACTGATTCCCTCCTTAATCACCATCGTTGGCATGCTTGTCAGCGTAGTCTTGCTGGCACTGGCCATGCGCACCCTGCCGCTGGGAACTGCCTACACTATGTGGACAGGCATAGGCGCTGTCGGTGCTTTCATCCTTGGCATTGTTTTGCTGGGCGAACCTTTGAACTTCGCCCGTGTTTGCGCTCTGTTGCTGATCGTTTGCGGCCTCGTCTTCATGAAAATGTCATCGACGCATTAGCGCGTCCTGATATCCCGGTGCGTTCTGACGCACCGGGACCAGGGCAAAAATTCAGGCCAGCTTCAAGGTTTCCAGGCTGGCCTGCGTCGCCTTGCAATCAAAATCCAGGATCTGATAATCAGCAACATCTGCCTGCACATAAGAGTCTTCTGCCAGGATTTGCAGTAGCTGCTCTTTCTCCATGCTCTGCACGGCAATGACGCCACCCAGGCCGCTCTTTTTAGGACCCGCGAACAGGAAGATACCTTCTTTCAAATAACGGCCTACCCATTCACCATGGGATTTGATATGGGCTTCGACTTGTGCCGGGTTTTTGCTATAGCTGACATTGAGTAAGTACATGATGTGTCCTTGTATAAAATTGAGGTATCAAATTGCTGCCAGCTTGTGAAACCGGCTGGCCATCCAGGTCTGTCCGTATCATGCGAAACAGATGTGAGCAGTATGCTTAACAGAATTAATTTGATAAAGTAGCAATAACTTGATACATTTCGAAGCACCAGTGTTGAATCCGGCGACGATTGCAGACGCAGGCATCGCCACAGTCGCTACTTACAATGAAAGTCACATTATTGTGTTAAACCTGATACGGAAAATTGCCTCTGTCCTGCTGTTACTGTGTTTCATCCTGCCCCTTTCCAAGTGCTCTTGGAAAGAAGCAGCGCCAGAGCAGACGCAAACGCAAACTCAAACGCAAACTCAAACTCAAACTCAAACTCAAACTCAGTCGCAGTCTGCCGGTGCGAGCCAGACTGTTCCGCCAGCACCAGTCAAAGAGCACACCGTGTATGGCTATGAAATATTGAGCGGTGCCTGGCAAGATGTCCGTGAATCCAATTTCATGGGCGGTTGCCTGAATATACTGGCGGTATTGACGGTATTTTTCTTGCCTTGTGGTTTATTGCTGGCAAAAGAAAAGCCACAAGCCATCATCACCCTGTTTGCCAGTCTGTATGCAGCTTATGCCTTGTTCTTTTGGGTGTTCTGGTCGACTGAAATACAAATTGGCGGGTTCCTGGCGATAAGTTGCTGGAGTAGTTTGCTCATCATCAGCCTGGTTGTGACGACGCGCTGGTTCATGCAGTGGTGGCGGGATCGCAGCCTGGTTCCAACGATGAACGGTTAAAAAAGTCATGGCCTATCAGAGCAGATATTTGCTGCCTCTGCCAATGAGAATAAGATGAGTTTTATGAACGAACAAAATCAAATCAATACAGACCTGGCAAACCAGGCCGAGCCCGCCTCTCCCATCCAGAGTGCCGCCTCAAACAAGCTGCCTGAGACAGCACCTGTCGTCATCTTATTCATGATTGCTCACCTCATCCTGACGGGAATTTATGCGCAATATTACGTGGATCTGGTGCGCACAGGGCAAGTGGGCGCGCTGACCTTTTTGCTGGCATTGCTGGGAGATATGTTTCTTTATCTCGGTGGAATACAAAACGCCAGAAAATCCAAAAGCAGCGGCATACTCTGGATGATAGCCACCGTATTGCTGGCATTGGCCTTGCCTGGCCGTGATTTAACTTTTCTGCCAGATACCTTGATCTTGTGTGGATGCTTGCTGGCCCTGTCAGGCTGGTGGGCAGTGCGACAAGCTAAAAAAGTAATCTAGCTGGCGACTGGCAAGTCAGACATATTGCAGGACATTTGCCCGGTTGCTGACAGGGCATGCAAAAACAGGGATAGCTCAAATGGACTATCCCTGTTTTTTTATTTGTATTTTCAGATGCATTTTAAAAATTCCAGCACATTTCTCAATTATGTACTATCATAAGTTACATGAGGCAAGACAGCAAACTTTCTTCCATCCTCCACGTGCTATTGCACATGGCGCATGGGCAACGGGCCATGACTTCTGAAGAACTGGCGCAATACCTGACCACCAATCCGGTACTGGTCAGGCGCGTACTGGCGGGCTTACGCAGCCGTGGCTATGTGAGTTCAGACAAGGGCCATGGTGGCGGCTGGGTGATTTCTTGCGACTTGCAAACGGTGACCTTGCGTGACATCTACGATGCCCTCGGCGCACCTACCGTATTTGCCATGGGCAACCGCAATGACAAGCCTGAATGCCTGGTTGAACAAGTCGTCAACGAAGCACTCGCAACTGCCTTTGATGAGGCAGAAGCCCTACTCATCGCCCGTCTGGGTGACGTGACACTGGCTGATCTGGCGAGAGAATTCAGTCGCAAATTTAATGCACACAGCAAGAACAAGGGAAAAAGCCATGACCACCATGACAACCATCACCAAGGACATGATGTTTGATGCCATCATCATCGGCGGCAGCTATGCCGGGCTCTCTGCCGCCATGCAACTTGCACGCGCCAGGCGGCAGGTGCTGGTCATCGATGGTGGCCAGCGCCGCAACCGCTTTGTTGAATACTCGCACGGTTTTCTGGGGCAGGATGGCAAAAAAGCCAGCGCCATTGCCAGTGAAGGCAAGGCACAGTTGATGGCCTATAAAACCGTCACCTGGGTAGGAGGGCAGGCAACATCGGTAGCTCGCCAGGATGATGGGTTTATAGCGGCAGTTGAGGGACAAGCTCATTACCAGGCGCGCAGGCTGATACTTGCCACCGGCGTCACAGATGATTTGCCTGCGATAGAAGGCCTGGCAGAGCGCTGGGGCCGCAGCATCTTCCATTGCCCATATTGTCACGGCTATGAAATTGACAATGGCCGTATTGGTGTACTGGCTACCAGCCCGCTGTCGTATCACCATGCGATGATGTTGCCAGACTGGGGTCAAGTCACGCTGTTCACCAATCAATGCTTTGAGCCAGATGCTGAGCAATTGCTTGCTTTGCAAAAACGTGGCGTCACAATAGAAGCCGCGCCTGTAAGCAAGATCAGCGGCCTTGCCACGATAGAACTGCAAGATGGCAGGCAACATGAAATGGATGGCCTGTTCACCATGGGCACGATCCGCATCAATAGTCCCTTCGCCACACAACTGGCTTGCGAAATGACAGAAGGCCCCATGGGCACGGTTATCCGCACCAACGAGATCAAAGCCACCAGCGTACCCGGCGTATTCGCCTGTGGTGATGCCGCACGCATGGCAGGCAATGTCGCTATGGCGGTTGCAGACGGCGCTATGGCAGGAGTGGCAGCACACCAGTCCATGATCTTTGAGGCCCAGGTTGCCTGATAGCTTGACGGTATCACTGAGAGAGCGGAGGGACGGCGAAGTATATTCTGGTCATGTTCATGACATAAATCTGGAATAAATTTCTGTCTGCTGTTTTGACAGAAATTTCCTCCACCTGACCTGATCATTGATGCCATGAACCCATCTGAAAACCGTCGCCACCAGCGCGTGCAATTCTTCTTAGTTCCCCTGGGTACCCACGAGATACGCCCGGTCTGGGTATTCAATTCCCCTGACCACGCAGATGCTTTGCCTGCCTTGCTGGTGAATCTCAGCACAGGTGGCCTGCAAGTATTGACTGAGCTGGAATCCGAGATGCCCAGCGGTCAGTATCAGCTCAGTTTTCTGCCAGATGAAGCCCAGCCCGATATGACACTGGCAGATTGCCACCTGCAATTGCTGTGGACAGAACGCGAAGCTGGCATGCACACCAGATCAGGCTTTGCCTTTGTTGAACAGATACCGGCAGACTTGCAAGATTTGCTGACGCATGAAGATGCGGCAAAGCTGTTTTTGCGTTGCGTCATCATGCCAGTCAATGAGGTGCAGCAGAGTGGTCTGGAGATTGTTTGAGCTTGTTTTAGATAGTTCAAATATGCTTATCCTTAAGGGCGTCATTCCTGCGTGATGTTGGCAGGAATCCAGTGGCGTTTTGAGTGAGCTTGTAGATGGATTCTTCCTGTTTTGCACATGTGTTATCAAATAAATCTGCAACTTATTTACTGCACCTTTAAGTCGTTGACATCGGTCTTTGAAAAAACTTGTACCACCAGATGAAGTATCGCTTGCAAAATCAGGCTAGCCTCGTCAGGCCTCCTGTATATCTGAATTTCGCTATATCTTCTTAAGCTAAAGCAATCGCAAGATGAGGCCAGCCTGTCACCTTGCAGGGAGCGTCATGCGCATCATTTTTAATGCAAACGCAGCTGTTTACGAAGCCAGTTTGCATTTGAACGATAAAAAAAGTATATAGTGAAATTATTGCAATTAACGAGGTAAAATTACAAAAAAAGAAACTTGGAAATAGTGTTGAATTCCATTTTCCTGAGCAAGCGGAGCCTGGTGGTATCTTCCTAGAAGATTTGCCAATGATGATTCATGGTAGCTGCGTATAGTGATTTAATTTTTTTCAATAAGTTCTGCCAATAGCGGTTTAAGAATTTTCATGCGATGAAAACCCCATCAAAGTATTCGATCAATTATTTGCTTTTTGGCCTTTTTTTATCTGTCTTATGGCCATTTATTTCTGTAGCGAAAACGCAAGAAGCCTCCACGCAATCCGTGACTGTTGCGTCCACAAGAGACCCTCAATGGATGTCTTACCGAAAAGCACATTACACGCTGGAGTGGTTGGAGTCGTATCCAAAACCAAAAAATTATGTCAGGTTGACTTTTCATCTATGGCCAAAAGATTTAAATGAATCAACCGAAGGTGTGCAATTAGAATTGGTCGGTGAAAAAACAAGAATGGTTTTGCCATTTGAGCTTGGTTTGCAAGTTACGATTCCGAAACTTAAGGAAGCTTATGAAGAAGACGCTGAATTTAGAATCAATCGACGTGCAGGTACCTTTTTTTTTCAAAATACTGGATCAATAAAATTAAATGCCAATGGTATATATCCAATAAAAGAGTTACGCATCGCTTGCAATCAATTGTTGTCGGTTTTGCGTGATGGCAGTATCACATACCGCCTGCAATATATGGGGAAAGAATGTAAGGGTGTGGAATTCATTTATCCTAAAAACACAGTAAGGCCATCAGTTTTTACTCGAGATAAGCAAGGTAATACCAGCAAATTAGAAAATTTTATAGCTAGCAAAAAAAGGCAGGAGCTTGAGGTCGCCTATAGATTCTCTCCTGAGGCTGAGGCTGGCGAAATTATCTCTGAAGATTTGCCGATAATGATTCACGGCATCTACGAGTAGTACTCTGATTTCTATTGATCTTGCTTAGAGATATTGTATGCCAGGCTCTCTTTTGCTTTCGTATAGTCCGGATAGTCTCATCCGAGGCAGGAATGACCTTAAAACGGAAGTGGTTTGTCAGCAGTGCTTGGTCAGGACCTAAGGTAAAAGCCAAAGAGCGGCCAGCTCAAACAGCCGCATCCGACAAAACCTCTTCCCGCTTCTTCTTCGTCAAACTGGACAAAGCCTTCTGATAAGAATACTCCAGCAATTCGCGCAAATACGCTTCTGGAAATTGCTCCACCGCGACGATGGTCACCCAGTGAAAACGCCCCATATAACGCGCAGGTTTAACGCCAGGTGTATCCGTCAGCTCAAGGAAACGTTCAGGCGTAACCCGTATGCTAAAACGCCAGCGTTCTGGTTCGCTGGTCTTGAAATAGGCGAAAGATTTTTCGCCCACGCTATATGCCAGTACATTGCTGGGATCGGCATACAGTTTTTCTCTTGCACCGGCATAAGCGGCACATAGTTTTTTAAGGGCAGCTAGTTTCATTTTGAGATAGAGGTGAGCATGCAAATGGAAGAATATGAGCGCTCAAGTGTATTGCAATTGCGATAATTTTGCTTGCACTGCTGAAATACAAAAAGAGGCGAGACTGGCCCGCCTCCTGGGTCTGCTGAATTAACTGCGCAAGCCGCGGTATTCCAGCACAGTAAAAGCCAGTACCACCAGCGCCTGCACACTGACAAAAACAAAGCCCGCTACGCTGGGTGCAAACCAGACTTCCATCGTCAGGACACTGGCAATAAACCAGGCAAGGTTGCCGAGTATGGTGATCCATACCAGCAAGGCTGGCGGATGCTTTTCACGACCTGTGCGGCTGGTAAAACCCACCAGTGCAACGACCGGGAACAGGCTGATGCCTGCCATGAATAAAAAATCCCGGGGCAGGCCCAGCAAGCCAGATAGCAGACCAGAGGTAGTGACCAGCAACAAGCCCATGGCCAGGCTGGTCAGGGCATCTATTGCCAGCACAATTCTCAAGGACAGGGCAGGTGCATGCAATTTGACAGCGCTAGATGCAGTTGACATGATGTATCTCCAAAAACGTTGAGGGGATTGCAGTTTCGCGCTACATTTGCCGCAAGTCGATTACCTCGCAGGTAATGGTAGTGATGCGTGAAAGCAGAGATAATCCAGATTTAGACTTGCCATCAGGAGCAATCATTGACACATCTCATTTCTACTACAGATCAGGGTGGGGCATCTGTCGGCACCCTGATACGCGAATGGCGCACCCAGCGTAAATTGAGCCAGATGGAGCTGGCACTGGATATCGACATTTCGCCACGTCACCTAAGCTTTGTAGAGACTGGCCGTTCCCGCCCCAGTGCTGAACTTTTGATGAGCATTGCCAGCCAGCTCGAGGTGCCTTTGCGCGCCCGCAATACCTGGCTGCTGGCGGCGGGTTATGCCCCGCGTTATAGCGAACAGGGCCTGGATACGGCACGCATGGTGCAGGCCAGGGCGGCTGTGCAGCGCTTACTGGATACCCATGACCCCTATCCTGGCGTTGCGCTGGACAGGCACTGGAATGTGGTCTTGCATAACCGTGCGGCAGAAAAACTCATGGCTTTGCTACCGTCAGAATTGCTGACGCCAACTATCAATATCTTCCGGGCCAGCCTGCATCCGCAAGGTTTTGCTGCCTATACCCGGAATTTTTCTGAGTGGGGCAATTATCTTTTGCAAGTGCTGCAAAGATTGATGCTCAACGCCCGCGATGAAGACCTCATTGCACTGGCAGAAGAAGTACATGCTTATCCCAATGTCATTGCCCTGAAACAGCAGGCACCTGACACGCAGGCGACAGAGCCTGCCTTGCTGATACCCTGCATCATGGAATTGCAGGGACATGTGCTCTCACTGTTCACGACGCTGACGACCTTCGGCAGCCCGCGTGACATCACCCTGCATGAATTATGTGTGGAATTGTTTTATCCTGCTGATACGCAAACTGAGGTATTTTTGAAGACCATGGGCGGCGCATAGCGCTGCAGCAGGCACAATCAGCGAGTTGTTGGTAAGATGCCTGTTCTCTCCCTACTTAAGGACTTGCATCATGTACAAACTGCATAGCCTCTGCCAGTCAGGTAATTCCTTCAAGGTCGCTTTTTTATTGCGCGCCCTGGATCAGCCCTTCGAGCTTGCCTATGTCGACATGTTCCAGGGCGTGACACGCAGCAATGACTGGCGCGAACAAGCCAATCAAATGGGCGAAGTACCTATTCTCGAAGATGGTGAGCGCAGGCTGACACAGTCTGGTGTCATCCTCAGTTATCTGGCCAATAAGCATGGGGCTTTTGGCGGCAAGGATGAAGATGAAAAACTCGAAGTCTTGCGCTGGTTATTATTCGATAACCACAAGTTCACCAGCTATTTTGCTAGCTACCGTTTCAATAAATCCTTCGGCCCCGCAGCCCCCGATCCAGCTGTACAAGCCTGGTTACTGGGGCGTATAGACAATGCCTTTACTATCGTCAACAAGCATCTGGCAACCCGCGCCTACATGGTCGGCGATGCACCGACGATTGCGGACTTTTCCCTGAGCGGCTATCTGTTTTACCCGGAAAATGAAAGCGACTATAAGCTGGAAGGCCGCTATCCGCACATCATCGCCTGGCTGGAACGCCTGCGCGCCTTGCCGGGCTGGGCCTTTCCGTATGATATTTTGCCGGGTGAGCGGATTGTTCCCAAGTGGTAGTTCGTTTGACTGTGATGCTCAGGCACGCCAACTTTAGCCGTCAACGGATTAGTCGCTAGCCTTGGTTGCCTGCCATTCTGCATCACTGCATAATGCATGTTTGTGCTGCGATGCATGCTAATAATTCACTTCCAAACATGAAAAGACTCTTGCTGGCAGCCAGCCTGTTGGTGCTTGCCCAGCCAGCCTGCGTGCTGGCTGCTCCTGATAATAGTATTTCTGGCATAGATTTCCAAAAGATCCTACCCAAGAATGAGAGTGCTGAAAAAGCCTTGCTCTCCCTGCGCAGTCTGGCAGAAAAGGGCAATGTGCGGGCACAGAACTCTCTCGGTTTACTGTATTTTGTTGGCGACGAAGTTGAGCAGGATTATGCTGAAGCCTTTAAATGGTTCAGCATGTCGGCCGCGCAAGGAAGTGCGCTAGGGCAGGGTAATCTGGGTTTGCTGTATCTCGAGGGTAAGGGCGTTGCCAGGGACGAGAAGCAGGCAGCAAGATGGATCAAAGAATCTGCTGCCCAGGACAATGCCGCTGCGCAAGCCAATCTTGGCATGCTGTATCTGGAAGGGCGGGGCGTGGACAAGAATGTCGCCCATGCCTTGCTATGGATACGCAAGGCGGCTGCACAAAAGAATGCTACAGCCTTGTTTACCCTTGCCAATATGATCAAGGCAGGTACGGGTACTGAGCAAAGATATAGCGAGGCCATGGCCAATTACCGCAAGGCGGCCGAACTTGGTCATGCCGGTGCCCAATATGCCCTGGGGCAAATGTATAAGTCTGGTCAGGGCGTGCGCCAGGATCATGGCGAAGCGATTTCCTGGTTCCGTCTGGCGGCAGAGCAGGGAGAGGCTACTGCCCAACTCAGTCTGGCTTATGCCTATGCCAAGGGCCTGGGTGTCATCAAGGATGGCGACACTGCTTTGCGCTGGTACCGGTTGGCGGCGGCTTCTGGCAATGCGGCTGCGCAAGCGAATCTGGGTGGCATTTATTTCAGTGGCGATGGCGTGCCGCAAAACCTGCCCGAAGCCTTGAAATGGTATCGCCTGGCAGCAGCCAAGGGCGATGCCGATGCCCAGGCCAGCCTGGCGGGCATGTATGAGCAAGGCAGGGGCGTACCGCAAAATGATGTCGAGGCACTCCGCTTATATCGGCTGGCGGCGGCCCAGGAGCAAGGCGCTGCCCAGCTCAATCTGGCCTTGATGCTGATGGAAGGTAAAGGCACGGCCCGTGATGATGTAGAAGCCGTCAAATGGTTACGACTGGCAGCAGAAAAAGGCAATGTGCAGGCCCAATACAATCTCGGTGTCTTATTGACACAAGGCCAGGGTGTGCCCCAGGATTTTGAAGAAGCCGTCAAATGGAGCAAGCTGGCCGCCGAGAAAGGGCATGCGGGTGCGCAATTCAGCCTGGGGATGCGCTATAGCCAGGGCCAGGGCATAGAACGTAATGATGAGTCTGCCGTGAAATGGCTGCAAAGGGCCGCGGATCAAGGGCATGCCCTGGCGCAGAATAGCCTGGGTATGCGTTATGCCAAAGGGCTGGGAGTAGTGGCAGATCAGGCTGCCGCTTTCAAATGGTATGAAAAATCAGCCAGGCAGGGGAATGCTAATGCACTCAATAATCTGGGGCTGGCGTATGAACAAGGCCAGGGTGTCAAGCCAGATGTGGCTGCTGCCTACCTGTGGTTCACGACCGCAGCCAAGGCCGGGCTGGCTGAAGCACAAAAGAATAAAACTAGGCTGAACAAGAAAATCAACAAACAGCAAATCAATAAAGCTGAGGCGCAGGCAGACGAATGCAAAAAACACTTATTCAAAGACTGCGTTTGAGCAGCGATGCACGTATATCCATAATAACAGGAGCAGGTGTGAAAGAATTTTTTGCTCGCAGTTTGACAGCCAGCATGCTCTTGGTGGCCATGCATGCACATGCGGGCCCGGCTGAGGAGGTGGCTGACAATAAAAAGCCTGGGCCCACGATCACCGCGCTGTCCAGGGTTATGCCCGACATCAAGGATCTGGCTGACAAAGCTGCCGCCGGTGATGCCAAATCACAACTCGCTTATGCACGCGCGTTAGCCAGTGGCAGGGATATCAAACAGGATTTGACCCAAGCAGCCAAGTGGTATCAGTTGGCTGCCGAACAGGGCAATGGCGATGCCCAGGCCAGCCTGGGTTATCTCTACATCCATGGTCGGGGCGTAGAAAAAAATATAAACGAAGGCATCAAATGGTACAAGCTGGGTGTGGCCCAGGCCAATAGAATGGCGCAGAACAACCTGGCCCATCAATATATGAATGGCCAGGGCGTAGAGAAAGATGTGCTGGAAGCATTTCAACTATACAAACTGTCGGCGCTACAGGCCTATCCGCTGGGGCAGGCCAACTTTGCATATATGTATGAGCGTGGTCTGGGGACGGAAGCGAATTATGCCGAGGCCGTAAAATGGTATGGCCTGGCTGCCGCACAAAAAAGCCCCGAGGGCCAAAATGGCATGGGCAATATGTATGCCAATGGCAGGGGTGTAGACCTTGATTTTGCCGAGGCTGTCAGATGGTATAGGTTGGCTGCACAGCAAGGTTTGGCACTGGCGCAATTCAACCTGGCCTATCATTATTTCAAGGGCGATGGGATAGGCAAGGATGATATCCTGGCCGTCAAATGGTATAGCCTGGCTGCCGAGCAAGGTCTCGCCAGAGCGCAGTATAACCTGGCTAACCATTACGCCAATGGGCTGGGCATAGGCAAGGACATCGGGCAATCTATCAAATGGTATACCCGCGCTGCTGAACAAGGGCATTCCGGCGCTCAGGCCAATCTGGGTATGACTTATGCGGCCGGGGCCGGTATTGCAGCCGACCCTGTGCTGGCATTGAAATGGCTGACACTGGCAGCAGAGCAGGGTGTCGATCGTGCGCAAAATTATTTGGGAGATAAATATCTGAAGGGAATAGGCGTGGAAAAAGATACCGTGCTCGCCCAGAAATGGATACGTCTCGCGGCAGAGCAAGGCTATGCACCCGCCTTACTGAATATGGCTGAAATGACAGAAAAAGCTGAGGGCAGCGAGGCTAATCTTGAACGTGCCTATATGTGGTATACACTGAGCGCGGACTCCAGCGCTGCTTATATCCGCGACCCGGCACAGGCACGTTTGCAGGCACTCGCAGCCCGATTGAATGCAGAACAAATTAGCAGGGCCAATAGTATGGCTGCCAGTTGCAAAGAGCGTAAATTTAAAAAATGCGGATAAAGCCCAGAGGAAGCTTTGTGGAAGTGTTATAGCCTATCTCTGGTGACTCTGCCTCAGTCTCAGAATCTTGGCCCCTCATACCGCAATTCACGCGCCAGTTTGCTGCCTATATGACGGGCAAAAATCTGTTCCAGCGTGCCATCGTCTGCCATGCTGTAGATGGCTTTTTTCAGCAAGTCACGCCTGGTTTTACTGACCCTTTCTTTGGAGACGATAAGGCCATGCACCAGGCTGTCTTGCGGTGTCCAGTCCAGCAACTGGACTTGTTTGCTGATGTCTTCTTTTTTCAATAGCGGTTCCCACACCGTGGGCAGGGCCATGATGGCATCGACCCGACGCGCAAAGAACAGTCGCAACAGACTATCAAGGTCGGATGCTTCATAGACTCGTTTTTGTGCCCATAGTTTTTCCAGCCATTCATCAAACTGTGGGCCATGCTTAAAACTCTTGATGACGCCGACTTTCAAATTGGCATCGGCCAGAAAGCCCGCCATGCTCAAGCCTTGTGCAGGCATGTCGCGGTGTAGCAAGACATAATTCCTGGTGGCAAAGTAGGGGATGAATTCGGCAAATTTTTCCCGCTCAGGCGTGGGTATGCCAGAGACTGACATGTCCAGGCTATTGTTTTTCAACTGGACCCAGATGCGCACGCGTGATTCCAGCACGGTATCAAACTGGCAGCCGCTACGCCTGGAGACTTCTTCCACCACGTCCTTGTCTATACCAGCATAACTGCCATCGGCATTGTGGTAATACAGGGCGCCCAGTTCATAATAAGCCACTTGTATGGTGCCGCAGCCAGAGCTGGCGTCTGCCGCGCTGGCAGGCATGCAGCTCAAGCCCAGCATGAACAATATCAGTGCAATACGCTTCATTTGCACACCCCTTAGCCATCTTTTCTTCAGAACCTGTTTGCGATCTTAAGCGCAAGCGTGATCGGGGCTCATGTGCTGCTCAAAATGCTCATGTACTTAAGTACATTCCGCTTTTTGCGTTGCTCTTCTCCCCGCTGACGCTCGCTCGCTACAGATCGTAAACACGTTCTCAGACTAGTGTCAGAAAGCAAGTTGCGCAATAGTCGAAACGATAAGACTGGCTAGTCAGGGCTAGGCCAGATGCGCAGGGGCCAGCTAGATTTATGCAGGGTCAAAGATGTTTTCCTGTCTTTGCCCTTGGTTTCACTCTGAAGCCAGTGCATTGTCCCCATGACTTGTCGAGGATTTTGCTTGTCTATGCAAGCAAAACTTCATTGCTAACAATTGTAAATTAGCAGTCCCACTGTGTGCACTAGCGTTCTGTGCACATTTGTATCACTGTTCAAACAATTTACTACCAGGATAGGGATGCCTGGTCGGCCGTAATTCTTCATGATAATTCGGCGCGCGGGTTTGCATGGTGTGCTGGTTGCCCAGGATGGTGGTGGTGGTCAGTGCGGCTTTGTCCGTGCCCCAGCATGCCAGGGCAGAGTTGCGATTGCCGTGCAAGTCAATGATGATGCGCCTGGCGATGTCGTAAGGCAGTTTTTCTGTTGGTGGTGCCGGGCGGGTCTTGGGTGGCACGACGATGGCATCGCCAGGTGCTATCCACAGATCTGCCAGTGAGATTTCCTGCACATAGGGGCGCCAGCGAGCCACACTGATGACCAGGGGTTTATCATCCTGGGAGAAAAACACATGCGGGAAATCATGGAATTCCAGGTCTGTAGGGTTGTAGGTCAGCAATTCACGCCGGCGGCGACCACCTATATACGGTGACTGGTGGCCTGCCCATTTGCCGTAAGTGTACTGGGCCATGATCATGCCCTCGTATTCAAAGCGCAGGCATTCACCGCTTTTCAACAGCGTCATGCCAAAGGCCTGCACGCTTTCTTTGGTCGCGGTGATGGTTTGGTAATGGACTTCAGGCGTCTTGAAATCGAATTCAGTAATCTGGTAAGGGTGACCATCATTGGGGATGATCTTGGGCTGGTGGCTGATGTCCTTGTATTTGATACCCCGCTCAAGATCGGGATTATCTTTGGCAATGCTGATTTCCGTGCCAAAAGCCAGGCGCAATTGCTTGCCATGGCCATGATCGTTATACAGGTAGGGATATTCCCTGGGCAGCAAGTCTATATAGGGTCCGTCTTCTATGAAGATGGGGGCGTCAAAGGCTTCATTGCTCACGGTGCTACTCCTTGTGTTGAACCTGTATCGATTAATTGTGCTGCATATCTTATCTTGTTATCCAGCCAAGATGCTAAAAGCACCGGGAGATTGCTGCATGCCAGCCTCAAGACTGACATGCAACAACATGCCCGGTGTTTATAGACCTGGTTTTATGCTACTTCTGCGGTTTCCAGTTTTGGCAGGGTATTTGGTTGCAGGTATTCTGCTTCCAGTTTTTTGCCGCGCACTGCCAGGTAGACGCCCCTGAAATCATCGAAACTGAATGGTGGCTTGGTTTCATCGACGAAGCGGAACACGGCCTTGGCCTTGTAATGCACATCGAGGGTGGCAGAAGACACCACGCCCTTGGCAAATACGACCGAATTGGGTGGCACGATCGCGCTCATTTCCATGGTGAAAGTCTTGGTTTCACTATGGCCTTGGGCAAAAGAGATTGCGCCAGTATAGGAGAAGCTGAATTCCTTGCCCATTTCAGCGATGCCAACGCCACCCTTGACCGAGATCTTGAAACCCACGGAAAAAGAATGGGTATGCGTGAACGTGGTCGTGTCAGTGTGGCTGGCTTGCCAGGTTTGGCGGCAAGTCTGGGCGACACTGGAATTATTCCTGAGTTCCAGCCATTCCACAGCATCAACGCTGGAGAGGTTGCCCTCTTTCATGTCGATAGAGATATTCGATAATTCCACTTCCTTGACGGCTTCCATCATGACAAAGCCCAGGCTGTCCACGTCTGAACCTGCGTTGCCAAAAATACCCAGCAGCGTGCCAGTGCGTGACAAATCGATCTGGGTGTTGCGCCAGTTGCCGGATTTCATGCTGTTACCAAAATTGGTGTGCAACTCTATCCAGCCACAGCGCCCGCCACGATAACCACTGGTGCCCAGTTTGGCAGATTTGATATATTCCCCATCCTGCAGTTCGAGGGCGTGATGTTCACCATCCTCTGTACCTACCAGATAACCCTGTCTTGGATTTTCGCGGAAATACACTTTGATGCCGCGTATGGTTTGACCAGTTTCCCAGGTCTCGATTTTGCTGATCGCGCTTTTGTTATTGCTGACAATTCTGTAAGGCCTGCCGCTAGGTCCACCTTGTGTTTCAGTGTCAAAAATAAGATCGTCCCATGTATGCATGATATTTCCTTTTAATGTTGATAAAACCGGATTTGATTGTTAAACGTATAATGTGGAATTGCCAACGAATTATCAGGCTTGCCTCTTTTGCACGCTGGTACAGCTTGGCATCAGTGCAGGATCAGTTTGGTATCAGTTGGATAATTATTTTTTAGCAATTACCTGTTGCCAGTACTTATTGCATAGGCGGCTTTCTCATGAGATGGGCTGTCATCAGGATGAATTTCACCAGCAGGAACAAGATGTTTGTCGTTAAAAATGAGAAAGCAGGACAGCAATGATGGATACCGGACCTGCGCATTCTTCTTCAGGCTATATGCCTGGTCTGGAGCTGAGCCACACGCCGCTGGACGGGCGTATCTTGCTCAATGCGGGCAAGCTCAAGGGTTTGCGCAAGGCGCGTGGCATTAGCCAGGAATCCCTGGCTGAACTATGCTTCAACCGGCAACTCTGCGTATCGATTGCCTCCATCAAACGAGCCGAGATGGGCAAGCCGGTGTTGTATCGCACGGCGCGTCACCTGGCGAATGTCTTTGACGTGCAGCTGGGCGAACTGGTGATCGTGACAGATCAGGTGCAAGCACCAGCCGTGCCCGGACATATTCAGATATCCCAGCAGCAGACCGAGCTGCATG
This sequence comes from Undibacterium sp. Di27W, assembly GCF_049340345.1. Taxonomy (NCBI): domain Bacteria; kingdom Pseudomonadati; phylum Pseudomonadota; class Betaproteobacteria; order Burkholderiales; family Oxalobacteraceae; genus Undibacterium; species Undibacterium sp. Di27W. The sequence continues at coordinate 30,513 of NZ_JBMPOS010000018.1, forward strand.
CACTGCCCTTGGACCTTGAGCGCTATGTGCTTGAGCTAGGTTTTCATCTGCATTTGAATGGTGATGATGCCAGTCCTTTGCAATTGGCAATGCAATTGATCAATGAATTCGGTGGCACCGTGGTGCAACAGGCAGATGCTCAGATGTGCGTGCATTTTGGCTTCCCCAAGGCTTATCGCAGTGACAGCGAACGCGCTTTGCAATGTGCATTTGCTTTGCTGCAAGCCGCTTGTATCAAGCCTGGCCATCCTGTGTTTCTGGGCCTGGCGATAGGGGGATTGAGCAGTGAGAAATTGCCTTTACTGCTTGACCATCACGCCATCTCAGACCCAGATTCTTCCATCCGCATTTATGTGGCCCATGGCCTGGTCAGTCAATTGGCAGTGGGCTTTGATTTTGCAGAAGCTAGCGCGCCTCATGCTGCTTATCAACTATGCCAGGGGCAGCGGGCTGCTATTGCTACAACGCCGGATTTGCTGGTGGGGCGAACTATAGAAGTGTCGCAATTCAAGGCCGTCATAGAAACCACACATGAATGCCAGGATACCCATATCGTTTATTTGCGTGGCATGGCAGGTATAGGCAAGACGCGCCTGTTGCTGGAATTTACTGACCTCGCCAGGCAAGCCGGGTTTGCCTGCCATCATGCAGCAGTGCATGACTTCGGCATGGAAAACTGGCAGTCACCCTTGACACAGTTGTTGTGCAGCCTGCTCCAGATAGCAGGCATCTACCGGCGTCAGGATCAGGCCTTGCAACAGGCAATGAAACTGGCCCTGCAAGCATCGCCCCTGCCTGAAGAGAGCAAACCGTTTTTACTCATGCTGGCAGGCGCTTCTGTCGATAGCACCACCATGCGGCAATACACTGCCATGAGCGTGGATGAGCGCCATCTCGCCACCCTGCAGGCCTTGCGCCTGCTGCTGTTACAGCAAGCCTTGCGTCAACCCTTGCTGATCTCTATCGAAGACTTGCACTGGGCCGACGCCCATTTTCTCCATCTGCTGATAGAGCTGGTGGCAGCCAGCGATGAAGCAGCGATAGTCTGGGTACTCAGTTCCAGGCCCGAGCGCGATCCTCTGGAGAATAACTTGCGGCCTCACTGGACACGCGCACTCAGTGTACTTGACCTGGCCCCCTTGCGTAGCCGTGACGCCATGCTGCTGGCTGAAAAACATGCTGGGGTGGATGCCGCTTATCGTGCCCTGTGTGTCGACAAGGCCCAGGGTAACCCGCTCTACCTGACCCAGTTGCTGGCCAGCCCGGAGCAAAGCCTGCCGGACAGTCTCAGGCATTTGATACAGGCGCGCATAGACAGGTTGCCCGGTGCTGACCAGCAAGCCCTGTATCTGGCGGCTGTCATCGGCAGGCAATTTGAATTGGCAGTGTTGCGTGCAGTGCTGGGACAGGCAGATTATCTGCCGCAGGGAACGGTATTCCATAGCCTGCTGCGTGAAACCCAGAGCGGCGTGTATGTCTTCGTACACGACCTGGTGATGCGCAGTATTTACGAGAGCATACCGCCAGCACAACGTGAGAGCCTGCATTACCGCATAGCTCAGGCTTATAGCAAGCTGGACTTGCTGCTGCATGCCCGGCACTTGTTGCATGCCCATCATCCTGCTGCTTTTGATGCCTTGCTGGCTGCCATGCGCGAGAGTTTGCAGCGCTATCAATATGAAAATGCACTGAACCTGGCGCAGCAATGTGCGCAATTTTCTGATCAGGCGGATGGCAGTTTCACGCTGGCCTTACTGTCTGGCTATGCCCGTGCAGGTTGCGGCCAGAATGAGGCGGCACGCCTGCATTTCCAGGGTGCCATGATGCTGGCGCAAACGCCCAGGCAAAAGCTGGATGTGGCCCTGGGGCTGGCACCGGTGCTCAATACTCTCGATAGCCTGGATGAAGAAGAACAGCTCATCAATATCAGCCTGCCACTGGCCAGACAACAAGAGGCAGACGCTGCCGTGGCACTTTTGCTTTACCTGAAAGGCAATATCTATTTCCCGCGTGGTGATTACCAGCGTTGCCGCAGCTACCAGGAAGAGGCATTGCACTATGCCCGCCAGAGCCACATCGTGGAAACCGAGGCCCGCGCCATCAGCGGCATCGGTGACTCCCTGTATGCCGAAGGGCGCATGCAGGATGCCCATGCCGTATTTGAACAATGTGTGCAGTTGTGCAGGCAACACCAGTTGCTGCATGTAGAGGCAGCCAATCTGAGTGCACGTGCTTCCACCTCCATTTACCTGGGCCAGCCCGGCCTGGCCTTGCAGGATGCCACTGATGCCACGGCACTGGCACGCAAGGCTGGCAGCCTCAGGACAGAAATATTTTCCAGACTGACAGCCTCCTGGGTGCTGGTGGCCACGGCACAAACTGCTGCGGCCAGGGAAGAACTGGATTTTATCCTCAGTACAGCGCGCCGCATGGGGGCCCGGCGCTTTGAAGCCATCGCCCTGGAGGGATGGGCGCGCCTGGCCTTTCATGAAGGCGATCAGGGTAGTGCACTGGCTTTCATCACAGAAGCGCTTGCTCTGGTCGAGCGACATCATTTGCAGCGCTTTATCGGCCCCTGGGTGTGGGGTAGTTATGCTCTTATCAGTGACGACTTGCAGTTGCGTCAGCAGGCAATGGCGCAAGCGACATTGCAGCTGGGCCAGAACTGTCTGGCTCACAATGGCCTGCGTTATCATCTCGCCGCGGCGGAATTGAGTTTGCTGGCAGGTGATATCAGCGGCGCACAAGAGCATGCCCAGAAAATGGGGCAGTTTGCCGGCACTGCCTGCGCCTGGGTCAGCCATCACCAGGCCTTGATAGCCGTACTGGCGACAGCCCTGCAAAGCTCAGAGGCGCAAGCCTGCCTGGCCTGGCAAGGCATGCAGGGGCAGGCCAGCCAGCTAGGCTATGGGATGACCATGCCCAGGCTGGCACGCCACCTGCTGAGAATTGCAGGGGACTGAATATGCTGATGAAGATGCAGTCTCAACGTACTGTGTACAGCTTGCCGCTTTCTGCCCCTTCCACGCTGCGGGCATAGGCCAGTGCCACGCGCTGTGATGATACAGGCTCAAAACCACGGAACAGGCTGGCCAGCGCCGCCACTGATTCTTCCAGCAAGCCAGGGCTGACGACATTGATGCGCAAGCCACGTGGCAATTCTATGGCGGCACCACGGACAAAACCTTCCAGCGCGGCATTCACCATGGCAGCACTGGCACCTGAACGTATGGGCATTTCACCGACCACGCCGCTGGTCAGGGTAATCGAACCGCCATCATGCAGATAAGGCTGGGCGATTTGCGCGACATTTACCTGGCCCATGAGCTTGCTATTGAGGCCGATATGGAAATGCTCTTCTTCCATCTCGGCCAGTGCCGCAAAATGCACGCTGCCTGCGGCCACGACGACGCCATCTACCTTGCCGGTACGGGCAAACAGTTCATGTATTTGTGCGCTATTGCTGATATCAAGCTGGATGTCACCGCTGGTCTTGCCCACGCGGATAATGTCATGACGGCTACCCAGTTCATTGCTGATGGCGCTGCCTACTGTGCCGTTGGCACCGATGATGATGAGTTTCATGTTATTTCCTTAGAACCTGTTTACGATCTTACTGCGCGAGCGTGATCGGGGCTCATGCGCTGCTCAAAATGCTCATGTACTAGATGTACATTCCGCTTTTTGCGCTGCTCTTCACCCCGCTGACGCTCGCTCGCTACAGATCGTAAACAGGTTCTTAATGTGACTTGGTTAAATTATGTCCAAGGCGTATGCCATGAAATTAAGTATCGCTTAATTTTTAATGTAGATAAATATCCAGAAAATGCATATATTGCTAACTGGTGATTAGTAATTGGGTATGTTGATGGATAAATTACGCAGCATGGAAGTCTTTGTCGCCGTCGTCGATGCGGGCAGTTTTACCGCTGCCGCAGCACAGTGCGAGATATCACCCGTCATGGTCGGCAAACACATACAGTTTTTGGAAAGCCTGCTGGGTGCACGTCTGCTGACGCGCACCACGCGCCGCCAGAGCCTGACAGAACTGGGTTTGCAATATGCAGAGCAATGCAAGGGCATACTGGCACAGATCAGCGAAGCAGAATCCGGGGCAGCCAGGATGCGTGGCGGTGCCCGTGGGGTATTGAAGATCACTTCACCAGTCACCTTTGGCAGTGAATTGCTGGCCCCGGCCATGGTCGATTATCTGGCGCAATATCCAGAAATGCGCGCTGACCTGCACATGAATGACCGCCTGGTGGACCTGGTGGAAGATGGCTTTGATGCAGCCATACGCATAGGTCAGCTGGAAGACTCCACCCTGGTTGCGCGCCCCCTGCAACCCTATAGCATGATGATCTGCGCTGCCCCAGCCTATCTGAAGCGCAAGGGTGTGCCGCATGCGCCGGCAGATTTGACAGAGCACGAATGCCTGGATTTTTTACACTGGAATAAACATGTGCGCTGGCGCTTGACGGAAGACGCCACAGAAATCCCCGTCAGCCGCCTGCGCTCGAATAATGGCCAGGCTTTGAAAAGTGCTGCCGTGGCTGGTTTTGGCATTGTCATGCAATCAGAATTACTGCTCGCCAGCGAAGTCGCTGCCGGTCGTCTGGTCCCCCTGATGGAGGACTATTTGCCTGCACCACGGCCCATGCATTTGCTGTATCCGCGTGACAGACAACACACGCCCAAGCTGTCGACGTTTATAGAATTCATGATGGGCAGGTTTGGTTTGAAAGCTAAGGGGGAAATCTACTGATCAGGCTGGGTCGTGCCTGCTGGATAAGATAAACAAACAGACCAGACTGAGCAAAGAACCAGTGACAAAACCGGCCAAATGTCCTGCCTTGATATTCCCTATGGCATGCACATCCAGCGCCACTTGTATGGCGACTATCAAGCCTGCAAACCAGGTCAGCCTGCCTCGTGGCAGCAAGATAAACACGCCAGCGCACAAGGCCATCAAGGCTTGCGATGCACCATCCGTGACCAGGTTGGGGTAAGCACAGACACTGGCTATCTGGCCTGCCACACCGCCGACCAGGTAGAGGAGCAGCAGCACTCGCCAGCCATGTTTATGGTCAATAGCGGATGCCAGTATCAATATGCACATGGCATTGAACAGCATATGCAGAAAATGCACATGCAGGAATTGCGAGACCAGCAAACGCCACCATTCATGGCTGACAAATAAGTCCCCGGTCACCGCTCCCAACTGTGGCAGGCTGGCAGATTTTTGCGATGCGAACAGCGAGTGTTCGAAATACAGGGCAGAAATAATCCAGCCCGTCAAAATCAATACGAAGATGAGTATTGCTGCTGGTGATCTGAAGAATACGTTTTTCTGCTGCATGTCGACTTTGTTCATGAATTTCATTGTTCTATGGACAGGAAACCGCTGCGTGCCTGTGAACTGATCCGGCAAGCCCCATGCCAGTGCCTGAAAATATTTAAAAATTGTGAATCTGATTGTTTGTTTCTCACGTAATAAGACTAACAGTGAATTTAGCTAGAGTTCAGTAGAAGAAAGAAAGCGGCCTGTTTTTTGCTTATGTAAAAACAAAGTATCCAGTGTTTGTTTTCTTCTTGAAAATAAAACCAGCTAGATTAAAGCAGTATAAAAATAATATCAATGGGGCAATAATGCAAAGAACAAAAGTCAGTAGCGCGGTGTTGGCCTGCTTTGGCCTGTTGCTGATGCAAAGCGGGCAGTCTGCACAAGCGCAGCAAGTTGCGACTGCCAATGAAGCAGAAAAAATCTCCACGGTACAAGTCCTGGGCAATTACGATAATGCAGTCGGCACCAGCAATGCGGCCAGCCAGGGTTCGGTGACCTCCAATCTGGTCAGCAACCGGCCTGCCTTGCGCACCGGGGAATTGCTGGAATTCGTGCCCGGCATGATCGTCACCCAGCACAGCGGTGATGGCAAGGCCAACCAGTATTTCCTGCGCGGCTTTAATCTGGACCACGGCACTGACTTTGCGACTTTTGTTGATGGCATGCCAGTCAATATGCGTTCGCATGCGCACGGCCAGGGATATTCTGACTTGAACTTCCTCATGCCTGAACTGGTGCAACGCATCGATTACAAGAAGGGCACTTATTTTGCTGACGAAGGTGATTTTGCTTCGGCCGGTGCCGCACACCTGCGCCTGACAGACAAACTGGCAGCAGGCATCGCCAGCCTGTCTTTGGGGCCATATGGCTACCAGCGTGCCGTGCTGGCCAATTCCATGGCAGTGGCAAACGGCAACTTGCTATATGGCCTTGAAGTCAATCGCAATGACGGCCCCTGGGTCACACCCGAGCATGTGCGCAAATACAGCGCCGTCCTGCGCTATAGCCAGGGTAATGCCGATGATGGCTATAGCCTGACGGCAATGGCCTATAAGAATCAATGGAATTCCACCGACCAGATACCGCTGCGGGCTGTGCAGTCTGGCCAGATCAGCCGCTATGGCGCGATAGATCCCACCGATGGCGGACAAAGTTCACGCTACAGCCTGTCGTATGCGATGAAAAAACGCAATCAGAATGGCGTGTTTGAAATGGATACCTATGCCCTGCAATCCAGCCTGGACCTGTACAGCAATTTCACTTATTTCCTGGCCAATCCCGATACCGGCGACCAGTTCAGCCAAAGTGAAAAACGCCAGATGCTGGGTATGAACATCAGCCAGACCTGGCCTGTGACTATCGCTGATCTGGAGATGCATAACAAGATAGGCCTGCAACTCCGTTACGATAAACTGTCGCCAGTCGGCATCTATAACACGGTCGCGCAGCAACGCATATCCACCATACGTGAAGACAGTGTCAAGGAAGCCAGTGCAGGTTTCTATGCAGAAAATACCATACAGTGGCTACCCAAATTTCGCAGCATAGCCGGTCTGCGTTATGACGCTTACCGTTTCGATGTCAATAGCAGCATAGCGGGCAATTCAGGCAAGGCCAGCGACCATATCGTCTCGCCCAAGCTGTCGCTGATCTTTGGGCCCTGGGACAAGACCGAGTATTTCATCAACTATGGCACGGGCTTTCACAGCAATGATGCACGTGGTACTACGCAAACACGCTTGCCCGACGGTGGTGCATCCACACCAGTCACACCCCTGGTAAAAACCAGGGGCGCAGAACTGGGTATGCGTACAGAAATCATCCCCGGCCTGCAAAGCTCGCTCGCCTTGTGGCGGCTGGATATCGCTTCTGAATTATTGTTTGTTGGCGACGCTGGTGAAACCGAACCCAGTCGTGCCAGCCGCCGTACCGGCATAGAATGGAATAACCATTACACGGCTGCACCCTGGTTATTGTTTGACCTTGACCTGGCAGCATCGCGTGCACGTTATACCCAGAATGATGTGGCGGGCAATTACATCCCCGGTTCCATCGATAAAGTAGCATCCTTCGGTATGACCATGACTGACATGGGGCGCTGGTATGGTGGTTTTGAATTGCGTTATTTTGGCCCGCGCCCTTTGATAGAAGACAATAGCGTGCGCTCTTCTGCGACGACCCTGGCCTATGCCAGACTGGGTTACAAGATCAATGCCAGGACCAAGCTGAACATGGACGTGTTCAACCTGTTCAACAAACAGGCCAGCGACATTGATTACTACTACCAGTCACGTCTGTCGCGTGAAAGTATGGAGGGTGCCAACGATATTCATTTCCACCCGGTCGAACCACGTTCCATCAGGTTGACACTGACACACAATTTCTAATGCATGACGAGAAAAGCTGATTTTGTGCGTTGCACATAAGAAAGCATTTGCTTTTTTTTGCTCCTTATTTGATTATGTGCGCAAATAGTATTATTTGAGTGTCGTCAGCATCGTACAGTGTACGTTTAGTAGATGTTTGCTCAAAAAGTGCTTATGCTAGCCAGATCATGGCCAACGCAGAATGCAGTATCTCATTGGAAAGTTTCAGCCTCATGTCTATCCAGATAAAAAAATCCGGTCTTTTGCGTCGTGCGCCCGAGAATTTTTTGGATGCGCCTTTGCGCCAGGCAATCACTGAACAAGGCTTGAATGACGAAAGGCGCGGCTTCCTGCGCAAGAGTTTCGCAGCCGCCACTGCTGCCCTGGCAACCGGTGCGGCCATGGCTAAACCGGCAACGGCACCAGAAGGGGATGGTGACCCGCTTATCCTGAATTTGCAAGACCATGCCAAGACCCTGGGCAACCCGGTGGTGATGCAGGGCTACGGCCAGCCATCCAGGTTTGAATCCAATTTGCAGCGCCGCCAGTCACCGGGTTTGACGCGAGTACCGCAGGCTTCGGTCTCCTTCGCACCCTTGCAAGGCTTCTTTGGCATCATCACTCCCAATGGCCTGCATTTTGAACGCCATCACCAGGGCTGGATAGATATAGACCCGCAGCAGCACCGCTTCATGATCAATGGTCTGGTGCGCGAAGCCAAGGTCTACACCATGGATGATCTGATGCGCCTGCCCTCAGTCTCACGCATGCATTTCATAGAATGCGGTGCCAATAGCGCGACTGAATGGGGCAATGTCGCCGTGCCGACCGTGCAATACACTCATGGCATGCTGAGCTGCTGTGAATACACCGGCGTGCCCTTGTCCGTCCTGCTTGATGATTGTGGCATAGACCGCAAGAAAGCCAAATTCGTTTTGGCTGAAGGTGGCGATGGTTCGGCCATGACACGCACCATCGACATTGCCCGTGCCATGGATGATGTCATCGTTGCTTATGCCATGAATGGTGAAATGCTGCGGCCAGAAAATGGTTATCCGCTGCGCCTGGTCGTGCCCGGCGTCCAGGGTGTGTCCTGGGTCAAGTGGCTGCGCCGCATAGAAGTCGGTGATCAGCCCTGGGCTGCGAAGGATGAAGCAATTCACTACATAGACCTGCAACCCAGTGGCTTGCACAGGCAATACACCTCAGTGCAGGAGTGCAAATCCGTCATCACCACACCGTCAGGCGGGCAGATGTTGCTGGAAAAAGGTTTTCATAACATCACCGGCCTGGCATGGTCAGGCCGCGGCAAGATCAAGCGCGTGGATGTATCTGCCGACGGTGGCCGTAGCTGGCGCACCGCCAGGCTGGAAGGCCCAATACTGGGCAAATGCCTGACTCGCTTCAATATAGACTGGAACTGGGATGGCGGGCCAGCGATACTGCAATCGCGTGCGATCGATGACACCGGCTATGTGCAACCCAGGATCGCACAGTTGCGCGAAGTGCGCGGCACGAAGTCGATTTATCATAACAATGCCATACAGTCCTGGAAAATCAATGAAGATGGCGAGGTCAGCAATGTACAAGTGGCCTGAAATTCGCAAGTCTTTATCTGCCTTCGTGCTGGCTGGTTTCAGTCTTGCCGCCAGTGCCGCAGACTATACCAACATAGGCCGTGCTGCGACCCCCAGGGAAGTAGCTGCCTGGGACATCGATGTACGCCCCGACTTCAAGGGTTTGCCAAAAGGGCGTGGCAGTGTAGACCAGGGCCAGCAAGTCTGGGATGGCAAGTGCGCCTCTTGCCATGGCACTTTTGGCGAATCCAACCAGGTCTTCACGCCCATCGTTGGCGGTACGACCAAGGACGATGTCAAGAATGGCCGCGTTGCCGCATTGACAGGTAATAGCCAGCCGCAGCGCACTACCCTGATGAAGGTGGCGACAGTTTCTACCTTGTGGGATTACATCAACCGCGCCATGCCCTGGAATGCACCCAAGACCCTGACTACGGATGAGGTGTATGCCGTCACCGCCTACATCCTCAACCTCGGTGGCGTAGTCGCAGATGACTTTACCATGTCGGACGAGAACATCGCCGAAGTGCAAAAGCGCATGCCCAACCGCGATGGCATGACAGAGAAACACGGCCTGTGGCAAACCACAGGCAAGCCAGATGTGAAGAACACTGCCTGCATGAAAGATTGCCTGAAAGAAGTCAGGATCACTTCTGAATTGCCTGCTTTCGCCCGCAATGCCAATGGCAACCCGGTAGAGCAAAACCGGACTATAGGTGCCGTGCGCGGCATTGATTTGAACAAGGCCGCCGTGGTTAAAGCCAGTGCACCAGCGCCTGAAGAAGGCTTGAAGCTGGCCAAGCAATATGCCTGCACTGCCTGCCATGGCATCAAGGATAAAGTAGTAGGTCCGGGCTTTGCCCAGATCGCTGCAAAATACAAGAGCGACGCCAATGCCGAAGCCAACCTGAGCAAAAAAATCAAGGAGGGTGGCAGTGGTGCCTGGGGCGATATCCCCATGCCACCGCAAGCTCACGTCAAGGATAGTGAAATCAAGACCATGCTGGAATGGATCATGCGCCAATGATGTTATTGATGCAGTTAGCTGATGCAATAAGCTGATGCAGCAAGGATTTTTTCAGCATTGTCATATCGATGGCACGATTTCGCGTTAAGCTTATCAATATTGAGTAAAACCAGCACCACGGCACCACAGCACCACAGCACCACAGCACCAGACAATTGCACCATTTCAGGAGACAGCAATGAAGCAGGCAAGCAAGATCAATGATGACGGTCAGCAACGCCGTGATTTTTTACGCATATCCACGGTATTTGGCCTGGCCTTTGCTGCTGGCTTGCTCAAACCATCCGAGGTCTTTGCTGCTGAATGGCAAGCCAAGGCTTTTGAAGCCAAGAGCCTGCAAGATGCCTTTGCCGCACTCGGTGCTGGCAGCCCGGCTGTCAGTGCCGACATCGTCATCAGCGCACCAGATATTGCTGAAAACGGCGCAGTAGTCCCCGTCAGCGTCAGTAGCAAAGCCGCCAATACCGACTACATCGCCATCCTCATAGAAAAAAATCCCAACGCCATGTCTGCCGCTTTCAACATCCCTGAAGGCACAGAAGCCTCCGTCAGCACCCGCGTCAAGGTAGGCGAAACTTCTAACGTACATGCCCTGGTCAAAGCTGATGGCAAATGGCTGGTGGCTTCGAAAGAAATTAAAGTTACCTTAGGCGGTTGCGGCGGTTAATTTTTAAGACCTCTCAACACAGAGGCACAGAGAAGTTTGCGCAGGTTGGGCTACGCTTCACCAGCCCAACACTTGGCCTGACAATAACGTAATACTTAATTCCAAGCCGTAATTTTTACCGCTTTACTCATGCTTTTCTCTGTGGTGAGCTTTCAGGTCTTGACCTGTCTTAATCAAGTAACTATTTAAAATTAGCAAAAAAAGGAAACATCATGGGCGATCCTATGCGCATACGAGCGACGGTTAGCGGCGACGTCGTTGAGGTCAAAGTATTGATGCGCCACGATATGGAAACTGGCCAGCGTAAAGACCTGGAAGGCAAAGTCGTACCGGCACATTTCATTAAAAATTTGCAAGCCAAATGGAAAGACAAACTGGTGCTCGATGCACAGTTTGGCCCCTCTGTGTCCAAAGACCCTTTCCTGTCTTTCAAATTCAAGGGTGGCATCAAGGGAGATAAAGTGTCGGTGACCTGGACAGACAGCAAAGGTGACCAGCGTACCGATGAAGCAGCCATAGCCTGATAAGGAAAACCCATGTCACGTCTTGCCCTCAAATCGTTGTCATGCATGCCGCTGTGCGCCATACTGGCATGCTCGGTGTTGTCGTCTGCACAGGCCCAGACTGCAAGCCCATCTGCGACCGATGAAATTGCCAAATATCGGCAAATGCTGGCCGATGGCAACCCGGCAGAATTATGGGAAATGCGCGGCCAGGAACTCTGGCAAAAAAAGCAGGGGCCGAATCAGCAATCGCTGGAGCAATGTGATCTGGGCAAAGGCCCGGGCGTGACCAAGGGTGCGTATGCAGAATTGCCGCGTTATTTCAAAGACAGCAACAAGGTCATGGACCTGGAACAGCGCCTCATGCACTGTCGCATGAGCCTGCAAGGTTTGACGCGAGAACAAGCCAGCAAGACACCTTTTGGCTCTGCCGGTAATCCCTCTGATATCGAAGCCCTGGTATCTTTTTTAACCGCAGAATCACGCGGCATGAAACTGGTGATCAGCACCAAGCACCCGGCAGAAAAACAGGCTTACGAAATCGGCAAAAAGATATTTTATTATCGCGCCGGTTCCCACGATTTTGCCTGTGCATCCTGCCACTCTGCAGACGGCCAGCGCATACGCCTGCAAGACTTGCCGAACCTGAACAACAAGGAAAACGCCCAGTCCGCCTATTCGACCTGGCCCGCTTACCGCGTCTCGCAAGGCGAAGTCAGGACCATGCAGCACAGGCTCAATGACTGCTTCCGCCAGCAACGCTTCCCCGTGCCCGACTATGCTTCGGACAGCATCACTGCACTGACCATGTTCCTGGCAAAATCTGCCGACGGTGCGGTCATGAATGCACCTGCATTGAAACGCTAAGGGGATATACATGAAAAATTCACATATAAATTCACGCATAAGCCCACGCATAAGCCATATCAGTGTTTTGCTGGCAGCCATTTGCAGTACGGCGCTGGTTTCTGCCGCAGAGCCAGATTACGCCAAGGCCGCACTGGAGATGATGAAGGCTGACTTCAAATCCAAAGGCCCGGCCACCATGGAACGCATGGTGCAACAGGACGAAGCCCAGGCACTGTGCAGTGCCAGCCCGCAAGGCTTGAAACCCAAGATCGCAAAAAAACTCGAACAGTCGCAACTCGCTAGCGTCAAATATCCGGCTGACGGTCAGTACATGGGGGACTGGAAGAATGGTGAAAAAATCGCCCAAAATGGCCGCGGCATGCAGTCTTCAGATGCGATGGGCTCAGTCAATGGCGGCAATTGCTATGCCTGCCATCAAATGAGCAAGACCGAGATTTCTTTCGGTAATATCGGGCCCTCGTTATATCAATACGGCAAAACGCGGGGCAGCAGTCCTGAGATTTTAAAGTACACCTGGAGCAAACTGTATAACGCGCAAGCCTATAACGCCTGCTCCCGGATGCCGAGGTTTGGGCATAATGGGGTGTTGACTGAGGCGCAGTTGAAGGATGTGATGGCGCTGTTGCTGGATGGGGAGTCGCCGGTGAATAAGTAGGGGCTTTGCTTTATTGTTCTGAGACGACTGTGTCGGAGCCCGAGTCTCTCCTTGTTACTATAACCTTAATTACGTCGCTCCAGCGGAGGCTGGAGCCCAGCGGCGTTCGATGTATACCGTGTCGTTTGAAATGGATTGCCCTTCGTGGACACAGGCCGGGTCTCGGCCCGGCAGCCGAATCCCTTTCTTTGCTTCGCCAAAGAAAGGAATCAAAGAAAGGCGACCGAGGCGTCGCTGCCCCTTCGGGGGCCCCTTTGCTGCAAGTCAAAAAATGGGAAATGCCCGAAACTCGCTGCGCTCAGACAACGGTCATTTCTTAATCCATTTTCTGCCTCGCAGCAAAGGCATCGACACATCGGAACGACTAAAGTCAAAGGCAACAGCAACCCCAAAGTCAAAAACAACGACAACATCAGAATCAGCAGCAGCGTCAAAATCAACGACAAAGCAACACCAAAAAAAGAAAGCAAATCACCATGGGCCTGAATCGTCGCGATTTTTTACAAGTAATGGCCATTGCCGCTGCAGGTGGCATGCAGATCGATGCGCAGGCTGCCATCGCCAATCCGGCGGCAGATAAACTCTATGACCTGCCGCGTTTTGGCAATGTCCATCTCATGCATTTCACCGATTGCCATGCGCAGTTATTACCGCTGTATTTTCGTGAACCCAGCGTCAATCTGGGCTTAGGTGCAGCCTTTGGTAAAAGCCCGCATCTGGTCGGTGAGCATTTGCTGAAGCAGTTTGGCATCAAGCCCAATACGCCTGAAGCACATGCCTTTAGCTGTCTGAACTTTGAACAGGCGGCAGCGACTTACGGCAAGGTTGGTGGCTTTGCGCATTTGACCACGCTGATCAAGCGCATCAGGGGCAACCGGCCTGGCGCGCTCTTGCTCGATGGTGGTGACACCTGGCAGGGATCAGCCACGGCCTTGTGGACCAAGGGCCAGGATATGGTCGATGCCTGTTTGCAGATGGGCGTGAATGTCATGACGGCGCACTGGGAAATGACGCTGGGTGACAAGCGCGTCAAGCATATCGTCGAGAATGACTTCAAGGGCAAGATTGATTTCGTCGCGCAAAATATCCAGACTACCGATTTTGGTGATCCTGTCTTTGAAGCCTACACCATGAAAGAAATGAATGGCGTACCTGTCGCCATCATCGGCCAGGCCTTCCCGTATACTCCCATCGCCAACCCGCGTTATCTGGTGCCGGAATGGAGCTTTGGTATACAGGAAGAGAATATGCAAAAGACTGTCGATGCAGCACGTGCCAGGGGCGCGAAAGTCGTTGTCGTTCTCTCGCATAATGGCATGGATGTCGATCTGAAGATGGCGTCTCGCGTGCGCGGTATTGATGCCATTCTTGGTGGCCATACCCATGACGGCATGCCTGCACCAGTGATAGTAGAAAACGGTGGTGGCAAGACCCTGGTGACCAATGCAGGCAGTAATAGCAAGTTCCTCGGCGTGCTTGATTTTGATGTGAAAGAAGGGCGCATACAGGGCTTCCAGTACAAGCTGTTGCCGGTGTTTGCCAACTTCCTGCCAGCGGATGCCGACATGCAGGCACTGATACAAAAAATCCGTGCTCCTTACACTGCAAAGCTGGCTGAAAAACTGGCGGTGACTGAGGGCACGCTGTACCGTCGTGGCAATTTCAATGGCAGCTTTGATCAATTGATTGTCGATGCGCTCATGGAAGTCAAAGATGCAGAAATTGCCTTCTCACCTGGCTTTCGCTGGGGTACATCTTTGCTGCCCAATAGCGCCATCACCATGGAACATGTGATGGACCAGACCGCCACTACCTATTCCAACACCACCGTCACAGAAATGACAGGCGCCGCCATCAAGACTGTGCTGGAAGATGTGGCCGACAATCTCTTCAATCCCGACCCCTACTACCAGCAAGGCGGCGACATGGTACGCGTGGGTGGCCTGACGTATGCCATGGAACCCGCAGCAGCCATGGGCAAGCGCATACAGGACATGCGCCTGAACGGCCAGCCCCTGGCAGATGGCAAAGTGTATAAGGTCGCTGGCTGGGCACCCGTGGCAGAAGGAGCAAAGGGCGAGCCAGTCTGGGATGTGGTGGCCCAATGGCTGCGCACCCACAAAAAAATCACGCCACGTAAACTGAATACACCGCGCCTGATAGGCGTTACCGGCAACCCTGGTATGCTGAATTAAGGATAGCTAATGCTGGTTTGATGGTGTTGCTCAGTATAAATTTCGCCTCATTATGCTGGCCCAAAGTCGATGGAATCTCTTATTCATCAAAATGTTTTTGCCATGAATATTTTTTTCGATGCCCTGAAAAATAAAACCTTGCATGATGTCTTTGTTGGCGGCTATCTTGAGAAGCAGGGAGTCATACAATTTAATCCCATGTATGGCTGTCTTTATTTTCGATTTGAGGATGAGCTATTTGAGATCAAAGCTGATCTTCAATTCTCGGCTCAGCGCGTGAAAGAGATCACCCCATGTTTTGATGTCGAAGTCGATGATGAATTTTGTATCGCCTCAATTTATGTGCAATGCTTCAAAACAGAAGATCCCATAGCCATCACTTCAATCGAATATTATTGTGAAGCAGCGAATGAAGAGACGGTTTTGTTTTTTGAAATTAATTATCATATTGGGGAAAACAGGGAGACTGTCTATTTCAATCCAAAAAATGTTTTTGGTGTTCTAATTTCCCACGGTAAAAACGAAAAAGACAACTGGCTTGAAGAAATGCATGCATTAAAAATAGCTGTTCATCAAAAAATATGGGAAAAGGCAGATGGAAATGCTGTTCACAAAACCTGAATGAATATGCTAAATCACAGTCACTAAATCATAGTCAATTTGCTGGTGCTGAGGCTGGCGTTCAAGTCTATGCATGTGTGTTCAACGCTCAGCCCTGATCCCCTGTTGCTCGCGCCATTCCTTCAATAAGACTTGTCTTGAGCGTGGATAGGTCGCCTCTACCACTTCCAGGCTGAGTATGCGATCAGTACGGAAATGCCGGAAATCATTGCGCAATTCGCACCAGGCGACAATGACACGCAGGCTGTCGAAAAATCCCAGGGCGCAGGGCCAGATGGTGCGCAGGCTGGCTTTGCCGGTTTCATCCTGGTATTCGAGCACCAGCTTATGCTGCTTGCGTATGGCCAGACGTATCTGGCGCACTTGCTCATCATTAGCATCATTCTTGCTGCTGGGGCCTATCAGCAAACCACTATTCTCCAGTTCCAGCCTGGCTTCTGTCGGCAAGACTGCGGCAATTTTTGCCAGTGCGTCACGGGCTGCCAGGGCCAGCTTGTGATCAGCCTGTTCTGCTACCCAGCGCGAACCCAGTGCAATGGCGGCTATCTCTTCTTCGCTGAACATCAAAGGGGGCAGGGTAAAGCCAGGTTGCAGGACATAGCCTATGCCCGCTTCCCCTGCAATCTTGGCACCCTGGCTTTGCAATGTAGCGATATCGCGATACAGGCTGCGCAGGCTGATACCCAGTTCTTGTGACAGCGCTGCACCGCTGACGGGATAGCGATGCCTGCGCAGGATTTGCATCAGTTGTAACAGGCGTTCAGTACGCGACATGCGCTTGCTCCGGTGTAAATGGGGATAATTTTATCTGTCATTCATTCATCCCATGATTTTACCTTGATGCAAGATGGCATGTCTGTTTGTCCAGCTTATCTGCATCAGCTTAAAAAAAATGTCAGTCTAGTCTTACGCGACTATCGTCTTAGTCCGATTTTGTTTTTCAAGGCTGGCGACTATGATTCAACTCATGGATGCAGGGTATTACATAGATGTTGTTAGCAAATGACGAACATCAATACAGGAGTTGACGATGCCACAAAGTATCTGGAGTGCGAAACGCGAGCGCCAGTTCAAACATATCAAGGATAGCTTGATACAAGGTGGCCGTAAACCAGGCTTGGCTACAGAAATTGCTGCACGTACCGTTAACAAAGAACGGGCTCAGCATGGCGAGAGTAAGGAAGCGAGCAAGACCTCCCTGCAGGATATGCCTGCAGGGAGGCGGGGCGGACAACGGTCTCATACCGGGGCTGCAGGGCGGACTTATGCACAGTTATACCAGGAAGCGCGGCACAAGAATATTAAGGGGCGTTCTTCCATGAACAAGGCGCAGTTGGAGACGGTAGTTGACGCTTCTAAGAGTAGCAGGCGGTAGTTTTCAGCAGGGCTAAAGAAGTAGCAGATGTGAAGTGAAAAATAAATAATAACAAGAAGCAAAAAATAGTTAATAAAACATATAAATCAATTTCTGCATGGGTAAGATCATGATCATCATCGGTATCAATAAAGCACCAGCACAACAATGGTTTCTGGTTGCTCTACGTACTGCCAAGGCAGCGGCAGAAGCCAATGAAGTTGAGTGGGAATATGCGCATATCAGAATAGAGTTACCGCAAGGTCGCTCGTATTCCAAGTTGCCAGGGCATTTGAACCTGGTTGAAAATTAATCGTAGCTTAGCACTGGTAGAGGAAGATCATGAACACGCCACAACTCATCGCATATGGAGCTCTGGCTTTGATCTTGCTGACTTCATTTCTTTTGAAGAGATGATCATGAATATCCATCAGCCTATATTATTTTCTTGTGTATTCATCATTTTGGGTATGCAAGCGGCAAGTGTTCAAGCAACTCAAGAACCCCAGGAGCCTGTCAACGTCGCAAGCGCGGCAACTGAGCAGGGATGGACGCGAGCAGACATGAATGCGCCACCTGTTGCTGACGAGAGCCGTAATGCACCCTTGGGTGACAGAGGTGCATCGATTCCAAACAAGGATGGGCAAGGTTTGTATGCCCGAGTTACGAAAGAATATTACAGCCAGTCTGGTGCGCAAAATAGCAAACCTGAAAAACCTGAGACCTTGTCCAAGTTTGGCTTTCGTTATTCCCCTTCGGGCAATGAGCGCTTATGGCTGGAATATCGTTTCAGTGAAAAAGGTGCATTGCGTTTGCGCAGCGCCGGGCATAGGGGTGTCAAAATTCTGGCAGCTTGGGAATATTGATGCTGCACGCGGGGCGGGGCAATAGCCTGCCTATAAGCTGTTTCATTCCTTTTTTTATAGTCTTTTTATTGCGGCCCAGATGAGCAAGTTTATTACACCCTCTGGAGGTATTATGAACAGTAGACTTCAAGCAAAAACAGAACGAACGCCGACCATGCAATACAAGAATTTTGATATTTTTGTGATTGCCTTCCCCAGGCCTGATGGCCACTGGTTTGCCAGCGGCGAGGTACAAAAAAATGCCGCCGGTGGTATAGAAATCATCCAGCAATTTAGCGGCCCCTTCAAGGCTGTCAACGAAACCCAGGCTAAGCTAGCGGTGATCCGTGATGCCAAAATGAAGATCGATGCAATGCTGGCTGAGTTAGCTTAAGTAGTTTTTCTTTCCATCATCCGCGCTGCCATCATAAAACAAGGTATAGCCAACAGCCATGGTGTCATGCCCAGCATCACTGCCCTGGTAATCGGTGTGCTATAGGCCGCGGCCCAGAACACGTCGGTCAGCCATCCCACGGCCACATTGCCAAGAGACGTGCCAAACAGTGTCATGCATAAAATCATGAAGCCTGTCATGGTGGAGCGTAACTGCGCAGGCACCAGGTCTTGCAGGCTGGCGAAGAGTGGGCCATAACCTATAGTAATCATCATGCTGCCTATGAACATGCAGATGTAAAATGCCATTCCTGTCGTATCCAGCAGGCGATAGACATATCCTATAGGCACACCTATCATATAAATGTATGCCAGGAACCACAGGCGGCCTCCAGCACGGCGTGTTTGCAGCAGATCAGCCAGGTAGCCACCGAGCAGAGCACCCAGCACGCCACCAGCGACGAACATTGCGCCTGCCAGTCTCTGGGCATACTGACGATTCAGATGACGTTCCTCAACCAGCCATAACTGGTCAAGTACAAACGCACCCTGGGCAAATATCACCAGCACGCCTCCAAGGATGAGCAGGCACAGGGCTGGTGAAGCGCGCAGCGCTTGCCAGACTTCTGCAAAGACGGCGCTGACAGGGCGTTGGGCGACGTCCCCGGGCATGCCTTGTTCATGGCGTGGTTCGCGTAATAAAAATAGCAAGCCGGTTAATATCACGCCAATTGCACCCAGGCTGAAAAAGCAATGACGCCAGCCTATCGCGGCTCCCAGTGTGCCAGCAATAATGAAAGCTGCACCTATTCCTATGGGAGCGCCCAGATAATAAAATCCGGCAGCAAAACCGCGCTGCTGACTGTTAAATCTATCGCCGAGCAAACCCAGCGCCGCCGGTGTCAGCGTCGCTTCTCCTACGCCAGTAAACATGCGTGCCAGACCTAGCTGGGCAAAGTTAGTGGCCAGCCCGGTAGCTGCAGTCAGTGCACTCCAGCTAAAGATGCCGATGGCGATCAGACGTGGTCTGTGCACCCTGTCTGCCAGCGCTCCCATGCACAAACCCATGACGGTGTAAAAAGTGGTGAAGACAAAACCTGTTAATAAGGTAAATTCAAGATTGCTTAAATGCAGATCATGAATCATATCTATTGCAAAGCCCTGCATCAGAAAGCGATCAGCAAAATTGAGGATATTGAGCAAGGTCAGGAAGATCAAAACGATCCTGGCATGCCCGGTCTGAGTGGAAGAAGGATTACGCACCTGGATTTCCTGTCTTGGCATGTGTTTATCAAATATTGGTTAATTGCCCAATATTTGAAGGTTAGATGATTTGCGATGGTAAGGCAAGGTATATTTGGTTAGACAACCAAAGTTACTGAGATTGTGAAGTGATGCTGCAAAACCCCCTACTTTAGTGTGAAGACAGGCACTTTATTGCCATCTAGCCACTGAATCCGCTTAGTATCTGGCTATTATCTGGCTAGGATCTGGCAGTCAAAATGACAGGTTTTGCCAGAGACAGGGGCTGGACTTTTTTACATTGATGAAAACAACCTGGAGCATAGCTTGAGACTTTTAATGCACTTACTGATATCCGGCTCCCTGATCTTTCTGGTGCCAGCCTGGGCGCAAGAAAGCCAGACTGCAGCTACTGAAGAAGCCGCTTCCCTGCAAAGCTTGAATGAAGGGGCAGGCCTGATCAAAGCGGGCAAGGCACAAGAGGCCATCCCTTATTTCGACAAAGTCATCGCTACATATGCCAACAAATACCGCGACAGCCAGCAGAAAATCTTTTGCGCGCATTCCCCGACGGAAGTATTAGCCTATTTGCTGGAGGCGGCCAATCAAGGCAAGGGCGGTGCCACGGTCATCTCAAGCAACTGGGCCGACGCCTACTATATGAAGGCTTTTGCGCTGGTCAGCCAGCGCCAGTTTGCCCAAGCCAGGCAGGTCTTGCAAAACGCCATTAACTTGTCACCAGGTAATTCTCAATATCGCTCAGAACTCGGCCATATTTATCAACAGGAAAGAAACTGGGAACTGGCACTCAGCAGCTTTGAGCTGGCGGAGACGAATGCACGTAGTTACTCTTTAGCAGCCACCCAAAACACGGAGATCGCACAGGCTATGCGCGGCAAGGCCTATGTCCTGGTAGAGCAAGGCAAACTGGATGAGGCCGAGCAAATCTATCTCCAATGCCTGGAAATGGACAAAGGCGATGTCAGGGCACGCAATGAATTGACTTATGTACGGCAACAAAAGTCCAAACTTCGATGAACTAAATGAGGGAAATCAGCTTGAAGAGCGGCATTGCGCGCCTGGAGCTTGCTGGTGCTGTGCCCATGCCCTGCTGAGTTTGAACTAAGCCAGCAATTCCTCAATCAGACTGATGATCTCCTTGCCATAGCTTTCCAGCTTCTTGTCACCCACACCTGAGATGGCACGCAAAGCAGGCAGGCTGGCGGGTTGCTGGCGGGCGATTTCGCGCAGGGTGGCGTCGGGGAAGATGACGTAGGCTGGCACATTATGGGTGCGTGCAGTTTCCACGCGCCACCAGCGCAGCTTGTCGAAGACGCTTTGTGCCTTGCTGTCGAGATCGGACTCGGCAAAATCCTTGGCAGACTGGCGTTTGTGCTTGACGGCTTTTTCGGCTTTTTTATACTGGCGCAACTGTACCTTGATTTCACCACGCAAAACGGCGCGTGATGCTTCGGTCAGTTTCAGCGAGCTATAGTTTTCATAATCGACTGCCACCAGGCCCAGGGCGATCAACTGACGCAACAGGGCGCGCCATTCGGCTTCGCTCTTGTCTGAACCTATGCCATAGGTAGACAGCTTTTCATGTCGCCATTGCTGCACGCGTTCAGTATCAATGCCGCGCAAGATATCGATGACATGGCCAGCGGCAAAACGCTGGTCTACACGATAGACCGTGGACAGGATTTTCTGTGCCGCCACGCTGCCATCAAAAGAAACTGGCGGGCTCATGCAGGTATCACAATTGCCACAGGGTTCAGCCTGCTGGCCAAAATAATCGAGAATGTGAACGCGACGGCAATTCAGGGTTTCGCACAGCGTGAGCATGGCATCAAGCTTGACGCTTTGCACGCGCTTGTACGTCTCATTGGCTTCTGACTCATCGATCATGCGGCGCTGTTGCACCACATCCTGCAAGCCATAAGCCATCCAGGCATTGGCGCTGGCGCCATCGCGGCCTGCACGGCCAGTTTCCTGGTAATAGCCTTCTATGCTTTTTGGTAAATCCAGGTGGGCGACAAAGCGTACGTCGGGTTTGTCTATGCCCATGCCAAAGGCGATAGTGGCACACATGACAATGCCATCTTCGCGCAGGAAGCGGGCCTGGTTGCGGCTGCGGTCTTGCAAATCCATGCCCGCATGATAGGGCAGGGAAGTGATACCGTTTTCATTCAAAAATTCCGCAGTTTCTTCGACTTTTTTGCGTGACAGGCAATACACAATGCCAGCATCACCACTGTGCTGGGCCGTGATAAAGTCCAGCAATTGCTTGCGGCCATTGGCCTTCTCAACGATCTGGTAACGGATATTCGGGCGGTCGAAGGACGACACGAACTGCATCGCATTTTCCAGCTGCAACCTGTGGATGATCTCATCGCGGGTTTGCTGGTCAGCCGTGGCCGTCAGCGCAATGCGAGGGACGTTCGGAAAACGCTCATGCAGGGCCGACAGCTTGATGTATTCAGGGCGGAAATCATGGCCCCATTGTGAAACGCAATGTGCTTCATCAATGGCAAACAGGGCGATGTTGACAACTTGCAGCAGTTCCAGGCAGCGCTGGGTCAGCAGACGTTCCGGCGCGATATACACCAGGTCGATATCACCTTCGCGCATCTTCTTTTCCACCGCCAGGATTTCATCAAAACTTTGGGTGGAATTCAAGAAGGCAGCACGCACACCGACCTCGGCCAGGGCATCAACCTGGTCTTGCATGAGGGCGATCAATGGTGATACCACAATGCCGACACCATTGCGCAGCAGGGCTGGTATTTGGTAACACAAGGACTTGCCGCCGCCAGTCGGCATCAGCACCAGGGCATCGCCGCCATTGACGACATGCTCGACGATTTGCCCCTGTTGCGAACGGAAAGCCGGGTAGCCGAAGATAGTCTGCAATAAATGCAGAGCCTGGGCTACGGTATTGCCGCTTGTAGAGGTATTACTTATTTCTGTCACCGCTGGTATCACTGATATCACTGATTAGTCAGCCCAGGTAATCACGCCAGTGTAGGCAGTAATCAGGATCATGATGCCGAAGGCAATGCGGTACCAGGCAAACACATTGAAATTATGCGAGCTGATATAGCGCAGCAACCAGCGCACACAAAAGAAAGCCGAGATAAAGGCTGCGACCGTACCCAGGCTGAACATCGGCAAATCCGCCATCGATAATTCTTCGCGTGCCTTGTACAGCGAGTAGACGGTAGCACCCAGCAAGGTAGGTATCGCCAGAAAGAAGGAAAACTCAGTAGCAGCCTTGCGCGACAGGCCAAACAGCATGCCGCCTATGATGGTGGCGCCAGAGCGACTGGTGCCTGGTATCAGGCCCAGTGACTGCGCCAGACCGATTTTAAGTGCATCCATGATGCTCATGTCATCCACTGACTGTATGCGGGCATGATTACTGTCTTTTGCATCAAGCTGTTTTTGCTTGCGTTCAACGATCAGGATGATGATGCCACCGATGATGAAAGCCAGCGCCACTGGCACTGGAGCAAACAGCAGGGCTTTGATTTTCTTGATGAAGAGCACGCCTATGATGGCCGCCGGCAAAAATGCGACTACCAGATTGATAGCGAACTTGCGTGCCTTGGCATCCGTGGCCAGGCCAGTCACGACAGAGATAATTTTTTGTCTATATTCCCAGCATACTGCAAATATGGCACCTGCCTGTATCACGATTTCAAATACCTTGGCGGTTTCTGTCGTGAAATTCAGCAGGCTACCCGTGAGTATCAGGTGTCCGGTGGAGGAGATGGGCAAGAATTCCGTCAAGCCTTCGACGATACCCATGATGATGATTTTGATGGCGAGTAGTAAATCCATATGACGCTAAAAAGTATGAAGTTAAGCAAGAATTATCCGGGACGAAGCTTAGCATGGCGCATGCTGGCCCTGCGCAGAAATTTGCGGCCTGCCGCTCGCATGCAAGCGTAAAAATGCTTCGCTTGAGCATGACTTACAGCTTGCCATATTGCAGTAGCCTGCACCTCAAGTACCGTATTTTAATACTTTCTTGAAATTCATTGTCGCACAACTTCTCAATGGCGATACTTCAGGCTGTTAATAAAACTGCATAACAAGCACATCCCAGACTCATGCCTACGCAGCCAGAACGATATAGCTTTTATTGCAAGCATGGCATCACTGCCAGCCTGCTACTGGGCTTGTTCGGTTGCAGTAGCACCATGCCTGTCCAGCCATCCATGGCCTTTCAGGAGTCGAGTCAAGGCGGGCGGGTATTAAGTGAGTACCGTAGCCAGCAGGTAGAAGTCAGCATGATCAGGCAGCAATATATCTGGCGTTTTCCTGATGCCAACCAGCATTTGGCGCAGTTTTCTCGCCATATACAGCTGGATGGCACGGTGCCAGTGCGGTTACAGGATTTTGTGATTACTTACCGCAAGCCCCTGCGCTTTGCTCATCGCCCGGCAACAGATGCCGGCTCAATGCTGAGTAAGGCCGGTGACGAAGTGCAGATCAGTAGAAATGAGCAGTTCCTCGTGACGGAAGTCATCGCTCCGGAGTTTACGGGTGAACAAAGTTACCGTCGCCTGGAGGCGGCCAGGCTCAAGGTCGGTGATGAAAGCTATGTATTAACCGTGGCAAATGGTTTTTTGCACCGTCCCCTGTGGCTGGCAATTTATGCCGCAGATGGTCGTACGGTGTATCGCATAGGTCTGCCACATGGACATTGGCAATTTACTGAACATGCCGATGGTATCTCCATGGTGGATACCTCGGGTTCCGGCCGGCGTGTGTTGATCAGACCCGAACACGAATAAAGACCAGGCTGCGGCGTGATGCCTTGCATGCCTGACTATGTATGAATTTGAGTGGCTGCTTCGTGCCACTGCCATTGCCCACTGCTGGCGGCGGTCATGCCGGCACAGGGCGGGAGCGATGCAGCCAGAGAAGTAGCTAGCAATTACCCTGAATTTAAGGAGAAACATGTGCAAACTGAAATCACCCAACAAGTAACAAGCAAGACGCGCGCTGACCGTAATAATTATTTTGCCGGCTTTGCCGAGCATGTTCACGTGCGTCGCAATATGCCCACCAGGATGGGCTCATTTGAATTCAATTTTGTCCGCTCGGGCACGGATAATGGTGTGCTGATCCAGGTCTATCACGATGGCCTGCGCATCATGCTGGAACGCATACCTTCGACTTTCTACATGGGGGAGTTGCAAGCCAGTGAAGTGCAAATAGGCGGCCGCGACTATCTCTTGCTGGCCGCCAATTCCCGCACCAGCACTCAACGCATGTGGTTTGGCATTTTCCGTCATGACGGCAGCAAACTGTATGCTGCCAGCCTGGAGCAGTCTGTGGTGCGCGTCAATCAAAATGAGGATGGTATTTCGCTATTCTTTTTGAGTGGTGATTCCATGCGCATCAAGATTTAAAGCTTGTCGCTCATGGTAAGGACGGTAAAGCCGCAGTAATATTTGTAAAAAAACAAAATGGACCAGGTACGAACTTCCCTCTGGAGGATGAAATCTGTACTTGCGACATGCTTTGGTATGGGGTGGTTTTTCTTTGAATAAAGTTTATGCTGGCGGGTGTTAATGAAATGGGGTGGCCGACACACCATGCAAGTTATTCCACTCTTGTTATTTTTCATCCAGCTCGATGCAGCCGCGGTTACGAATATTTTGACCGCGTTACTGCACCAGCAGCAAGCTGTATCGGCCTGTTCTGACATAATAAATATTGCTGATTTCCTGCCTGACGGGCAGCCTGGTAGCCAAATGGAGCCTGGCATGGCTTGCCGCCCCTCATCTTTATAAAGAGCGTCGAAGTGCATTGATTATGGCGACTACTGTTCCCTCATCCTGCCGGTGTCATGTTGGCGATGACAGCAATGCTGGTGTTGGTCTATTATTTCGGCTTTCGCCTGGTGTATAAGAAAGCGGCGAAGGTAATTGCCGAATGACACAAGGATGATGAATGAAACAACAAATAAGCCCCTGTCTGCATTTCAGTGCTTGGTGGTGGCTAGTTGCCAGTTTTATGGGGATGCCTGTTCTGGCAAGTGCCATGTGTACAGATGGCCGTGCACCAACAGTAAAAGCCGAGTTCTTAATTGCCCCGAAAGTAGTGCAGGCACGTGTAATCAATCAGAAGGTGTTGCAGGAAGATGCTGAAGATCCTGAGGGTGTCACTGCAACTGAATACACTATTCAGGTCGATGTCTGGTACAAGGGCGCGAGTAAAAAAAGAAAACTGCTAATACGCGATGAAAATACTTCATCAAGATTTCCTATGGATGCAGGAGAAAGCTATTTGCTTTTCCTGACAAGATACAGGCTTGATTTCCCCGGCCAGTATTTTATAGATAGTTGTGGCAATTCAAAACGCATGGCTGAAAGTGAGGCTGAGCTGAAAATTATCAGGAACATAAAAGCTGCAAAAGAAAAAAAGCCGGGAATCTTTCATCAAAGACTCCCGGCTCGCAATGAACCCCAGCTTAAAACACTGGCTTAAAACTCTTCCCAATCCTGTTCTGCCTGTGCCGTTCGTCGCTGAGGAATCTGACGAGGTAATGCTCTGGCCGGCTTATTGGTCAACTTACTGGCCGCTCTGGCCAATGCTGGCGAGCGTCTTGTATTGGTAGTGCGACTGGTTTTCTCCAGCGGTTTTTCTATTTGTTCCATGATCTGGAATTGCGTGACCAGTTCAGACAATTGAGCTGATTGCTCGCGCATGCTTTCTGCCGCAGCCGCAGCTTGTTCCACCAGGGCGGCATTTTGCTGCGTCATCTCATCCATTTGCGTGACAGCCAGATTGACTTGCTCGATACCGGCGCTTTGTTCCTGGCTGGCGGCGGTGATTTCACTCATGATGTCCGCCACATGCTTGACGCTGGCGACGATGTCCGTCATGGTTTGGCCAGCCGTATCCACCAGCCTGCTGCCATGTTCGACCTTGCCTACCGAGTCATCGATGAGGTGCTTGATTTCCTTGGCGGCAGAGGCACTACGCTGTGCCAGGTTACGCACTTCGGTTGCCACCACGGCAAAGCCACGGCCTTGTTCACCGGCACGGGCCGCTTCCACCGCGGCATTCAGGGCCAGGATATTGGTCTGGAAGGCGATGCCATCAATGACCGAGATAATATCCACAATCTTGCGCGAGCTTTCCTTGATCGAGCCCATGGTGGTCACCACCTGGCCTACCACTTCGCCACCCTTGACAGCAACACCGGATGCCGAGATCACCAGTTGATTCGCCTGCCGTGCATTGTCGGCGTTTTGCTTGACTGTGGATGTCAGTTCTTCCATCGACGATGCAGTTTCCTGCAAGGAGCTGGCTTGTGATTCTGTACGTGAAGACAGGTCAGCATTGCCAGAGGCAATTTCAGCCGCTGCCACATTGATGGTTTCAGTGCCATGACGAACATTGCCGATAACGCTGCTGAGGCCAGTGTTGATGCCATTGATGGCATGCATCATCTTGCCGATTTCATCATGCAGTTTGATTTCTATGGTGTCACTCAAATCACCTTGTGCCATCTTCTCGGCCACTGCCGTCGCCCTGGCCAGTGGCCTGGTGATGGAGATTGTCATCAACCAGGCACAGGCTACTGCCAGTATGGCGGCAATCATTGAAAGGGCGATCAACAACATGCGGCTCGATTGATAAGTGTGCTGGATTTCGCCCGAAGTATCATCAATTTGCTTGCGCTGCATGGCCAGCATTTCTTCTATCTTTTTGACATAGATAGCCGATGCCGGGATGAATTCCTTGTCCAGGATTGCACTGGCTTCATCAAGCTTGCCTTCTTTTTTCAAATCAACCAGCTTGTTGCGGGCATTGATATATTGCTGCCGCTGTTCGCCAATTTCCTTGAAGAGAGCGATTTCATCGGAACTCTTCATATGCTCGCCGATTTCTTTTTGCAGGAGGGCAGATGTCCTGGTAGATTCTTCCTGGTCTGCTGCAAAAAAACTGGCAAGCGAAGGGTCGCTGCTTTTGGCAATCGCCGTGGTGCGGCGCACGCCAGTATGGATATTACGATACCAGTCACTGACCATGCGTTCTGTCGCCAGCGGATCTTTTAATAAGTCATCTG
Organism: Undibacterium sp. Di27W; assembly: GCF_049340345.1. NCBI lineage: Bacteria > Pseudomonadati > Pseudomonadota > Betaproteobacteria > Burkholderiales > Oxalobacteraceae > Undibacterium > Undibacterium sp. Di27W. The sequence continues at coordinate 58,264 of NZ_JBMPOS010000018.1, forward strand.
CCGCTGCAGCAACTGCATTGAGTTTAAGGATGGCGACTATGGTGGTAATGAAGAATAGTGCCAGAATGAGTGCAAAGCCCAAGCCTAAGCGTTTACCCACCGAAAGGTGTTTAAGTAGAGAGAACATAGATTTTCTATTTGTTGTCGTAAGACAAATTGAAAATGCAGACCCGTAAATACCTGGTGGTCTGCATAGGAAAGAAGGGAAATTAAATTTCCTGGTGGTAATTATACTTTGAAGTAATTAGCTAGATGTATGAAGTTTGTATGAAATTTATTCATGATTTGTTATGTCAGGTTCTTTTACATGCCAAGGCGTGTTGACATGTTTAAGCAGCAATATTTGCTGTAAATGCCAGTTGCATGACCTGGCATAGCCTTCATTTCTTGTTTAGTACTTTGAGTGATTTAGCTGCACTCACCAGCATGGTCAGTAGGAGAAACAAGTGCATGCTCACTACAAGCATGGTCCCCAACTGTGCATGAAGCTGGTCCAGCATATAGGCCAGGCCCCATGCCAGCAGCGGGAATAAGGGGATGATGGGAAATATGGATACACTTCCCATGTCCCCTTTTGCGCTTTTCTCTAAGACGGCCGTTGGTATCCAGATGAGCCAGGCAAGACTGGCAATGAGTAGGGCGTAGAGATCAGTCATGGCCGACGTAGGGTATTCAATGTGGCGCGGTCGCGGCTTCAAGCTGTGTCAAATAAAACATCGCCTGCTCCTTATTTTCCCCGCACATGTCAAACGAAGCCTTTAAGCCCGCGCAAACAGCCGGGCGGCTGGCATCGCCAAAAATCTTGCAACCCAAATCTGCATCCAGTTGTATACAGGGCACACCGGCGGGTTTGCCATTCGGCATGCCGGGTATGGGGCTAGTGATGGACGGTGCTATACAGCAGGCGGCGCAGTGGGGGCGGCAGGAAAAAGAAGTACTCATGCGCGCATTGTAAAGTATGCGTCTCATGGCACGCCAGCAGAAAGAGGTGCTTTGTATGATGCACGGCAGGTAGGAGGTGTTAAATGCACAAGCTCCCACCTGCTTATTTCATGACGTATATGTCACAGCAATGCCAGGGTGATCAGCCACTGACATTCATACGCTGGGTATGTGTCCACTGATGATCATAGTCAGATACCGCAGAACCATAAGTCCTGTAGGTTTTACCTTCACCCGGCCATGGGTTCATGATGTAGATGTAATTGGTACCATTGTAGACTTCATAGCCAGAACCGACCATGATATGGCCGCCGCCATTGGTCCAGCCATAGCGGATGATGAAGGGGCGGTTGGCATTGATGTCATTGACCACGGTATTCCATGAAGATGCATAGCTATAAGCGTTGTTGGATACGCCCCAATGGCTCAGGATGTTTTGCACGCTGCCACCGCTGCCATACATGGAGTTGGGCTGATTGGCGTTGCTATTCCAGTTAAAATTGCTATTGCCGCAGGCATAATTCAAGCCAAAAGCCCAGTTGACGATCTGGCACTGGCTGGGATTTTGATTGTAGAAACTCAGTAATGCCTTGCTGCTGCCTGCCCAGCACCACTGGCTATGCTCCTGGGTCACCAGCGGTATGTTCAGCGCGCGTGACTGCGAAAAGGCGGATGACATACCCAGCATGATGCCCAGTGCAAGGATCAGTCTTAACAGATTTTTTTGCATGATATCTCCATATTTATTGTCAGTGTGAGCGGTAGTTTTTTTGTCTAGCGGAAGTTATCCAGATTGGTTTTGATACTGGCGCGCAGCGGATCAAGGATGTCGCTTTGTTCCAGCAAACCATTATTGGCAGAGGCTGTTCCGGTTTTTTCGCTGCGCTGTTGCAGCAGCAGGGTTTGCCGCGCTGCCTGCAAGGGTGCGAAGCGGGCACGGGCATCAGTCGGGGAGACGACTTCCAGGAAATCCGACATGGCCTGGTAGATGCGGATGAAGCGCAAGTTAGAGCGTGTGCTATTGCCATGCACGGCGATCGCTGCATCCACATCCTTGGCCAGCACTGCGCCACCATAGGAGGTGATGCCCCAGCGGCCATTGTCTTGCCTGAGGGTTGCCAGGCCTATCGGGGTGTCATGCAGGCTGATGACAAAGCGCCATTCGCCCGTGGCCTTGGCCAGGCTGCGCAAATCACTGCGACCGGCCAGGACATCTTGCGGTGGAATGCTATACACAGGGAAGCCATAACTGATTTTGGCATCCTTGAGGTCTTGCACATCATTGACTTCCAGCGGGAATTCGGCAGGCAGAGTACCACCGCGCCGCTGTACATTGAATTGCACAAAGGCGGCGAAATCACGTTGTGCCGCGGCGTTGACCAGGCGGGCCTGCTCTGTCGTGCCAGCGATGTCGCTACTGATGTTTTGTGCCAGTAGTGGTGCGCTCGTCACGGCACAACCAAGGCTGAGTATCAAAGCGGCGAGCGTGGATTTTTTGTATCTTGAAACGGAGTTCAAATGCATGATAGCTTGCTCCTTCTAGAGTGGTAGACAATAGCCCGCCTGTCCAAGCGGGCTGGGCGGCTTGAAACATGGCATGGTTCACATGCCGGACAAAATTACCCGCTGGTGCGGGAATAGGGATTAGCGCAACGAGCTAGATCTGAACTATCTCGCTGAGCTATGTCGTGGCATCAACAATGCAGGTGACTGCACCAGAGGTGCGTGTGGTGATCATGCTTAAGTAAATGGTCTGTGCTGAGATGGTCTTTGTCGCCATGGCTGTCGTGTTTGGCTTCTTCAGACCTGGTTTTTTTACCAGGTCCAGACTTGGCGAGCGCGCAGGCAGCAGCCATCGCGGTGACAGTGTCACCGTGTAATTTCATGATTTTCATGATGTAGAAACTCCGGGCGTCAAAGAGATATCTGCGCGCAAAATACGCTGCGGATACCCCCTCTGTCCTGGACCTGAGAGATTTCGCCTGCAACTGCTGGTGGCAGTGCAATGCTTGCTCCTTCGGTGTGCCGGGCGACGTAGTCCGGCAGCTCTTCAGAGTTTAAAAATGATAACGGTCCTTGTTGCCTGAGAGTTTCCGGGGTGGTTGCTCCTTCGGCGCTGCCCTTTTTTATGCGTAGACAGTCTCTCCCGATATCACCTGGCTTGCGCCTTTGTGCTCAACCCCTTGTGTGGGTCGTAGAAATGAGCATAGTGCACGTCTTAATCATTTACAAATTATTTTTTGATGTCAAAGCATTTATTTTCCGCGCAATGCATTGCGGCCGTAGCTTTGAAAAAAATGAATGCCAGCCCAAGATCGTCAATAAGCTCTTACATGCTTTGGTATGCTTGGTGTTTGTCCCTTGGCCCAGCTATCATATGGCTACTATCCAGCCTATTTTTTTATCCATGTCTCTGCAATTTCCCCGGGTTTCGCGATCACGCCCCTTGTCCCTGCTAGTCAAACTCAGCCTCAGTTGTGGGCTGGCATTGAGTTCTATCCCACTCCAGGTCCAGGCTCAGGACAAACCCGCAGCACAGCAAGCTGCCAAGGAAAAAGGCAAGGAAAGTGCCTGGCTGACTAGCTCTGCGCTGAGCAATTTTGCGAAAAAAATGGTGGAAAGTCGCTACATGCCCTACAAGTTGGTGGGGCAAAAAGATGGCAAGAGCATGCTGACTTACAAAGCATATTTCCAGCCCTTGCCACGTGATATAGAAAGATTTTATTACTATTGGGCCATGACGCCGGAATGGTATGCCACTTACAAAAACAATATGGCAGAAGAAGGTTATCAGGAAACCTGGCACCAGTCTTTTAGCGATGCGGCCAATACCGAATTACATCAGGCGGTGTGGCAAAAAAAACTTACGGGAAGTCCAGAGGTTCCCAAAGTGGGTAGCGGCTATGCTGATGAAGAGCATGAGCAAAACATCCTGGCCTCAATGTTATGGCGCGGCGAATTTAATAAACTGGACCAAACTCTGGACGGTGGCTTTGCGAAAAAACAGGCTGGACAATTAAACTCCAATACCCTGTATACGCGTTTTGGCACCCTGTCACGTTTGGATAAAGAGTACAAAAAACAATTTGATCGCTGGGTAAAAACCAGTCGGCATGGATATGCCTATCTGGCGCGTGGGATGTTCTTGCAAGAGCAGGCCTGGGAAGCGCGCGGTGCTAAATTTGCTGCCGAGACCAGCAAGTCACAGTTTGCCGCATTTCACCGCCTGGCTGCTCTGGCCAGACAGGATTTTAATAAGGCCAATGAAAAAATCACGGCATGCGCTATCTGTGCCGGTGAATTGATACGCAATAACAAGGCGCTCAGCAAGCAAGAAGATGATCTGGCTTTGCTCAAAACCGCTCTGCAACAAGACCATGGCCTGTATTCACCTGCCTATGCCTATCTGAATAAACTACTGCCGCAATGGGGTGGTTCATTTAACGAGATGGAAGCCTTCATCAATTACATCAAGCAAAATACCGACGATGAGATACTGGTGGAGCAATTGAAGTCACGACTGTGCTACGAGCGTGGCATGGCCATTTATCGAGAAGATACTGAAGGCGCACGCATCTGGCTTGAAAAAGGCTTGAATAGCCAGCCCTATCAATTGCTGATCAACGAACTGGCCCTGCTATATGCCAAAAAGAACAGCCACCAACAGGCCATAGCCCTGCTGGAAAAGAGTATGGCGAATGGCAATGAATGGGATCTCTATACCCTCGAGGCCCTGGCTCAGTCTTATTTTGCGCTAGGCATGCAAGTCAAGGGTGACAAGCTCATCGCCAAGAGGGATGAGGCTGTCCGGCGCTTCAGGGATGGTGAATAGAGAGATTGTGCTTCTGATATCGGATCTTCATCAGGCTTCAGTTAAAATCTATGTTGCTTCATAGAAGAATTTCTTTTGCGTAATCAATTGTGCAATTAACCGTTCAACCAAGCCTGCGTCGCCCGCTCCTCCATTTTTTTTCCTTGCTTGCGTTATGTCTGCTGGCCGCTTGCACACGCACAGAATCTGTGCAAACCCTGGAGCAGCGCGACCTCATGCGCCTGGTCTTCAAGGGCTGGGATGTGGCAGATGACAAGGCCATCGTCAAGGCCCCGCAGTTAAAGGCAGAATTGCCAGCCTCTGCCAAACCGGTAGCAGAACTGGCCTTGCGCATGCATGCCCTGCATGTGCAAAAGCTGGCAGAAGATACCGCAGTCTTGCTAGTCAAGGGCGAGCCACTGGAGTCTGGCTTACCCAATCTGATTGCTGCCTACTGGTTCCAGCGTCGTGGCGAAGCCTGGTCATTGACCAATCGCCAGGACGTGGTGGAATGGCTGGCACCCGATGGCCGTATCAGCAAGACCAGCCTGGTGGAATTATTTCCTGGCGAATTTGCCCTGGCGATAGAGCATAGCCATGTAGAAAAAAATGAAGTGAATATCTGGTTGCGCTTGTTGCGCATCGAGGCTGACAAAATCAGCCCCCTATTCGATAAAAGCAAGGACCCGGATCTGGTCCGGCATTTTGAAAGCGGCCCCGAATGTGAAGGTCTGATGCGCGCAGGTAAAGGCAAGCACCTGCGCCTGCACTTGCGCGACAGCGATCCGGCACCGCCCCATTGCCATGACTATCTCGCCAGATGGCAGCTTAGCCCCGGCACCACCATGCCAGGTCCGCTATTGCTGGAATTTTCAGGCAAGATCATTAGCTATCGTGAAGTCAGCCATGGCACAGATAGCACGGGTGAGCGCCTGACAGGCTATGACTTGCTCATCACGCCACTACTGGGCAAGATCAAGCTGGTGTTTGATCCTGCCACGCAGCAGTATGTGCTCCAGAATGATAAGCAGCATAAAGCCAAATAGGCGAGTAGTCGTCAAGGCCGCCCGGCCGCGACCCAGTTGATTAACTCATCCAGTGCCGCTTTGGCCCTGGCGGCCTCATCATGATTGATCATCGCCACGACTACCCATTGCTGGTCATTGATATCCCTGACATAACCGGCGACGGCGACCACATCTTTCAGTGTGCCGGTCTTGATGCGTGCCCGCAATTCTGCCGGGCCACCTTTCAAGCGGCGGCGCATGGTGCCATCCAGCGAGGCTACCGGCAGGCTGCTGGCGAATTCTGCATACCAGTTACTGCGCGCACCAGCTTGTAATAAACCAGCCATTTGTTGCGGGCTGATGCGTTCTGTGCGTGACAGGCCAGCGCCGTTTTCCAGCACCAGCCCGGCATCGTTGATACCTTGCTTGAACAGCCATTGCCTGATACGTGCATCGGCCGCCTGCAAATGACTCATGCCCTGTTTGCTGCCTGTACTGCCTGATTCCGCACCCAAAGTCAGGTAGAGCGTGCGTGCCATGACATTGTCGGATTGCTTGTTGATGATGCGCAGTATATCCGCCAGTGGCTCGGACACTCGCTCCGTCAAGACGGTGGCAGAGGCGGGCGTTTTGCCGTCGCGCACTTCACCCTGCCAGGTGCCGCCCATTTCTTGCCATAGGGCGCGTATCAGATGCGCGATGTACTGGTTACGGTCCAGGATATTGATGTTATTAGTGATCTTGCAGCGTTTGGGGAAACCGCCATTCAAAGTGATTTCCAGCCCGCCACGGGTAGTCTGGCGCACCGGTTTTTTTGTGGCTGGTGCATTTGGGTTTTCTGCTTCTGGGTCATCAATGACATTGCTGGTGGTTTCTATGACAGGCGGCAGCCATTCTGTCTCCCAGGCTGAGCAGGGCAGCTCATTGAAGTGCAGATGATTGGTGATCTTGACCTTATCCAGCGGCGTGTTCAGACGCGCCTCGATTTTGTCACCTGCCGATTCTATCGAGATGCTGCTCAGATTGCTGTTCACCAGTAAGGAGTCCGGGATCACATTGTAATAAGCATCCGGGAATTCATCGAATTGCGGAGCGCCTATATCGGGTCGCTCAGGCTGGAAATAACTGCGGTCCAGGATGAGATCGCCACGCAATCTGCGCAAGCCCTGGTTGCGCAGATTGCGCAGCATGCTGCTCAGTTTTTCTATCGTCAGATTGGGGTCGCCACCACCGCGCAAGTACATGGTGCCAGTCAGGCTGTCATTGTTTTTCTTTGCTGCTTTGTCTGCCAGTATCTGCGTCTTCCAGCGGAAGTTGGGCCCCAGTTCTTCCAGGCCTACCAGGGTAGTCACCAGCTTCATGGCAGAGGCCGGGTTCATGGGCCGGTCTGCGACTTGCGTCAGGACTGCAGCACCGCCATTGGCTGGCATGACGATGGCGCTAAAGGCTTGTACGGGCACATTGGTCTTGTTAAACGCCGCCTCGACTGCCGGTGGCAGGCTGGCTTGGGCCAAGGCAAGGGCAGGGAGCAGGGGCAAGACAAAAAACAGGCTGGCAGGAATGAGGCGCATAAGTAATCTAATAATGACATCAGGCGGTATTGTAGAGCAGGCAAGTCAAGGAAACAGAAAAGCGTACTTTTTACGCAATGAAAATTTGTTTGCAGCCTATATATTTTGCTTATCTACTTTTCATCTGCATGTTTTGTCCTACACTGCAGATGGCAAAAATAATCTGCTAAAGTTGATTGATACTCAAGAAACTGGGTTTGTGAGCTTGAATATTGCATAACTAATATTCAATTCAGGCTTGGCCACAGCATCAAATACGACATAAGCCCTTGATTTCCTTTATAATTTCGCCCTTTCCCCGTCATTTGCCACCGCCATGAGCTTGCTAGTCAACCAGACCGAACTGTTATCGCCCGCCAAAACTGTAGAGATAGGCCGCGAAGCGATCTTGCATGGTGCTGATGCTGTCTACATCGGTGGCCCTTCTTTTGGCGCGCGTCACAATGCCAGTAATGAAATCAGCGAGATAGCCAGCCTGGTGGAATTTGCCCACCGCTATCATGCGCGCATCTTCGTGACCATGAATACCATCTTGCATGATTCTGAACTGGAACCAGCCAGAAAGCAGATACGTCAGCTCTACGATGCCGGTGTCGATGCCCTCATCGTGCAAGACATGGGCATACTCGAACTCGATATCCCGCCTATCCAGCTGCATGCCAGCACCCAGTGCGATATCCGTGGTGTGGAAAAAGCCAAATTCCTGGGTGATGTCGGTTTCTCGCAATTAGTGTTGGCGCGTGAGCTGACGATCAAGCAGATACAGGCCATCAAGGCCCAGGTTGCCACGCCGCTTGAATATTTTGTGCATGGTGCATTGTGCGTAGCCTTCTCTGGCCAATGCTATATCTCGCATGCCGACAATGGCCGCAGCGCCAACCGTGGCGATTGCTCACAAGCCTGCCGCCTGCCTTATACATTGAGCGATGGCGAGGGCAGGGTAGTCGCCTATGAAAAACATTTGCTGTCGATGAAAGACAATGACCAGAGCCGCAATCTTGAAGCACTGCTCGATGCGGGCGTACAGTCATTGAAGATAGAAGGCCGCTACAAGGACATGGGCTATGTCAAGAATATCACTGCCCATTACCGCTTGCTGCTCGATGAAATCCTGGAGCGCAGGCCAGAATTCACACGCGCCTCCAGCGGCCATAGCCAGGTGTCATTCAGCCCCAATGTCGACAAGAACTTCCATCGCGGTCACACCGATTATTTTGCCAATGGCCGCCTTGAAGACATAGGCGCATTTGATTCGCCCAAATATGTAGGCCTGCACCTCGGTTATGTCACCCGTCTGGCCGCCAACTACTTTGAGATAGAAGCCAATGAACCCATGTCCAACGGCGACGGCCTCAACTACATGGTCAAACGCGAAGTCGCAGGCATACAAGCCAACACGGTAGAACGTGTTGGTGCCTCAGAAAACGGTGAAATCTGGCGCGTATTCCCGAATGAAAAAATGGCCGAGCTGGTCAGCCTCAAAGTCGGCACCCTGATCAACCGCAACCGTGATCACCGCTGGGAACATGCACTGACCAAAAAATCCGCCGAGCGCCGTATCCCTGTCTATATGACTTTGACAGAACACGCAGATGGCCTGAGCCTGAAAATCACCGATGAAGATGGCGTAAGCTCTGAAGTCAATACGCAACTGGCACTGGAACCCGCACAAAACCGCGACAAGGCAGAGGCAGGCTTGCGCGACAACCTCGCCAAGCTCGGCAACACCATGTTTGAGGCAGCCCAGGTTAATCTGGATTTGCAGCAGCCATGGTTTGTGCCATCCTCCGTGATTAATGCCTTGCGCCGCGATGCTGTCACTGCGCACGAGGCCGCACGCCTTTCAGCATGGCTGCGTCCATTACGCACACCGGCAGTCGAACCGCCAGTGGCGTATCCAGAGACGACATTGAGCTACCTCGCCAATGTGTACAACCACAAGGCCCGCAGTTTCTATGAAAAACACGCAGTACAACTGATCGCCGCCGCCTACGAGTCACATGAAGAGCCGGGTGAAGTATCGCTGATGATCACCAAACACTGCCTGCGCTTTTCCTTCAACCTCTGCCCCAAACAGGCCAAGGGCGTGCAAGGTGTACAGGGGCAGGTCAAGGCCGAACCCATGACCCTGGTCACAGGCGAAGAAAAGTACACGCTGAAGTTTGACTGCAAGCCCTGCGAAATGCACATCATAGGCGCGATGAAAAAACACATCTTGCAGGCACCGCCACCATCATCGGTGCAATACAGCACAGTGAGCTTTCACAAGACCAGGCCACAGACAGCGTGATCGCGTAGTGGATGGAAGTTATAGGCCCAAAAAGTGGAGGCGCTTTTTGGGCCTTTCTTGTATTGTGGGTCAGGGTTTGTGAAAATTCTGGCAAGTGGCACGTCGCATCAATGTGATAATCTGGAACAAGTTTTTTGACGTCAGCTTTTGTCGTCACTTTTCGCCACTTTTTTGTCACTTAAGAAGGAGATACTGTGCTTATTAAATTCAAGTTGAAAAGCTTGGTTTGCGCATGCATGACACTCAGCATGCTACAGCCAGCATTTTCTGCAGAGATTTGCCCACGCCGGGACGCTTCTTTCCCCCTATCGGTTACCGTCTTTGACGGTACTCCAGAAGAGCTTGCCAGTCTGGTACCAGAAGAGAGCGGCAAACGTTCAGGCTATTGGTTGTTGGAGTCTGTTTACGATCAAAAGCGTTCTGTTACTGTGCTCTGCAAATACGCCGATGGACATGTTGAGCGGGTTGATCTCAAACAAAGAGTCAGCAGATGCAACTATCAAATCAACAAGAAAAATCAGTTTAGTATTCAATGTAAGTAAACGCTGAATTGAACGCTCCGAAAATGAAGAGGTTTTTTGGGAGCATTTTGGTAGCATGAATATGAATTTATCACTAATCTAATTTATCTAATTTATCTCATTTATCTCATTTATCTCATTTATCTCATTTATCTCATTTATCTCATTTATCTCATTTATAAATGACAAGTACACATACAGGTAAAGACCGTAACGGCCACATCGTCAGAGACGATGACTATGTCCGCTTACTCGCCATTCGTCCTTCCATCATCAAAAGGCTGGCTGGCTCTGAGTTGGCCGATGTGTCTTCCATGTTGGGACAAACCGTCCAGGTGTTTGATATCTATGAAAACGGCCAAGTCTGGGTGAGCATGGAATGGAGAAGGCCAGATGGATTGACCGAGATGCATGCCATCGCTGTTGATACAGAGGCGATAGAGTTTGTAAAGGGTGCGTGAGCGACGGAGCAGGACTTAGGAGCGGGGCAGGTGTCAACTTTACCAATGGGCATGGCTATGCAATCCCGGCCCCAATTCACCCGGGCAGTTTTTCTGCAAATCTTCAAAACCTGCGATTGATACAAGCTGAAGATCGCATGTTGACTGTATGATAAACTTATTTTAATTGTGTGTTATCGTACAACATAGGTTTTTGTAAATAAGCCAAATAATTATCCCTTGATACCCCAAGGTGGCGATTATTTACTATAAGCCACGCAAATAGCGCCTGCTACAAGTACCAAGTTTTTCTGAAAATAATATTCCTTACAATCCATTGTTGTACGACGTCATATAACAATGTATAGTTTTAGATAGATTTAATCCGGCATTGGCATTGTTCCATTTCTATGGCAGCAAGCGATATCGAAAAACTATACAAATGGGGACAGGATGGACGCGCAAGCATTAGTAGCAGGCAGGCAGAACAGCCAGACACGCACGGGGACCCGCTGGGGTATCTTGCTGATTTTATTTATCGTAACGACCATCAACTATGCTGATCGTGCATCTATTTCTATTGCCGGGCCGGAGTTAAGCAAGAGCCTGGGCCTGTCATCTGTGCAGATGGGCTTTATCTTTTCAGCGTTTGCCTGGTCTTATGTGCTGGCACAAATCCCTGGTGGATGGCTGTTGGACAGATATGGTTCCAAGGGGACTTATTTCTTCAGTATTTTTCTGTGGTCATTGTTTACGATGCTCATGGGCCTCGTGGGCTTTTTGTCGGGTGCTGCGGCGATTGCCGTATTGTTTGCGCTGCGCCTGCTGGTTGGTGCGGCAGAGGCGCCATCGTTTCCGGGTAACAGCCGTATTGCGTCTGCCTGGTTCCCTGTCAGTGAACGCGGGCTGGCAGCAGCGATATTTAATTCTGCGCAATATTTTGCGACCGTGATTTTTGCGCCTTTCATGGGCTGGATAGTTCATCAATGGGGATGGCCCAGCGTCTTCTATGTCATGGGTTCTCTGGGTATCATGATGTCTGTGGTCTGGAAGTTCAAACTGCACGACCCGCAAACGCATCCGCGCATCAATGCCGCAGAACTCCAGTACTTAAAAGATGGTGGGGCCTTGATTGATCTTGAGACTGCCCATCAGGTCAAAAAAACAGAGCAGCTTGATACTGCTTCCATCATCAAGCAATTGCTGTCCAACCGCATGCTGCTGGGGGTATATATCGGCCAGTATTGCATCAATACACTGACGTATTTTTTCCTGACATGGTTCCCGGTCTATCTGGTGACGGAGCGGCACATGACTATCCTCAAGGCGGGCTTCGTCGCTGCCATACCCGCTATCGCAGGCTTTATTGGCGGGGTACTCGGCGGTCTCATTTCTGACCGCATGATCAAGGCCGGTGTGTCTTTGTCCAGGGCCAGGAAAACACCTATCGTCATCGGCCTGCTGATGGCGATGAGCATGATCTTCTGCAATTACATCAGCACAGATGTGATCGTCATTGCGACCATGTCACTGGCATTCTTTGGCAAAGGCATAGGCGCCCTCGGTTGGGCTGTGGTATCTGACACAGCACCAAAAGAAGCGGGTGGCCTCAGTGGTGCGCTGTTCAATACTTTTGGCAACGTCGCCGGTATTACTACACCCATCGTCATCGGTTATATCCTGCAAGCGACTGGTTCGTTTGCCGGTGCCCTGGTTTTTGTCGCAGCCAATGCCGCCATCGCTATTTTTTGCTATGTGTTTATTGTCGGTGACATCAAGCGCATGGAATTCAAACCTGCCTGAGGCTAAAGGAAAAGAGGGCAGCGAATTCGCCAGAAGCTATCCTCAAAATTCCTTGTAAGGCTCGCGCTTTTTGAGCGGCATATAATTGTGCTTGTGCTCAAAGGCGAAAAGCTTGTCCTCAGACATTTTCTTCATTTTCCTTGCCAGATATTCCTGTATGGGTTTTGATTGGCCAGCCCGCGTTATGAGGCAAACGCATCTCACCCCATTTATGAAATGACTTCTAAAGTACCCACACTCAATAACATAGCGTTATTGGCACAGCCAGTATTACCAATTTTGGTTTGACTCCACGCGAGGGATGGCAATAGAAAAAATCAGGAAAACGATTGAAGTCAGTTTCATATCTGGGACGTTGTCAGACATCAGGAATAAAAATATATTGTTAAGACAAACGCTAGCCAGGTGTCGATGTTAAGAATGGTATTGGTAGCAAGCCGGGCTACTTCGCCATTGCGTCTGTCATGGGCATTGCTGGCAAACGCTTGCGCAATATCAGCATACCTGCGAGCCCTGCAACGATCAGTGCACCAGAAATAAATTCTGCCTGTGTCGCATGGATACCTAAAATATCAAATACAGGATTGATGCGGATTTTTTCTATCAGCAAACGTTCTACGCCAGCCAGCAGCATATACAGGGAGAACAGCCATCCAGCCTGGAAAGTGTTTTTCCTGAAAGCCCATAACACGGCAAAGCAAGCCATACTCATCACGACTTCATACATGGGGGTGGGATAGACGCCTGGAGCAGCAATGATTGTGCCAACGATATTGTTGTCATAGGTTTGTGCCCAGGCCCACAGCGGCAGCCAGTCTGGTTTGAGTGCCAGGTTCGCCACGCTGCCCCAGTCTCCATCACCCGATACCTGACAGCCTATGCGACCTATGGCGTAGCCTAGCATCATCACCGGTGCCGCCGCATCCAGGGCGGGGCGTAGGGCTAATTGCCATCTCCTGACATAGTACAGACCCACCAGCGTGCCTGCGATCAAACCTCCAAAAATACTCAGGCCAGAAGTCGTGAATATCATCGCCCATGGAGTAGTCATAAATTCGTCGGTATGCTCAAGCAGATGAAATAGTCTTGCACCGGCGATACCGATCAGCATGACGATTATGCTGAGATCTGCCACAATTTCCTGGGGTGACACTTCAACAAAAGTGTCGGCTTTATTTTTGTCCTTGCGCCTTATCTTTGCAGCACCAATTTGACCATTATTGTATTTGCGCTGCAATTCATGCTTGAGTACGTATGAGGCTGCCAGCATGGCGATGGCGACAAATAAGCCAAACATGGGCACAGGCAAAGGAAGAGAAATGCCGGACAGGCTGTACACGACATCGGTTAAATAAGGGAAAGCCATGTGATTCTTTGCTCAAAAATTAATCTCCATCTTAACATGAGGCAGCTTATCAGGCTGCGACTTTCAGACTGATTTTTCATGCAGGCTCAGGGAAAACAGTCATTAGTTTCCTTTCGATTTTCTCGGCACAAATTGATAGCTATTATCAAACCCATACAAATTATCCTTGTACATCCCTTCCATCTTCTTCACCAAATGCTTTTGCACTGACGCAGGTAGTGAGAAAAAATTCTCGGTCGCGGTCGTCTGCCTTTCACCATCCAGATTGCCTGTAATGGCGCGTATGACGACTTTTTCGCCTTTGTAGAACATGATGATCTTGAGACGGCCTGAAAAAGCCTCGCGGTCTGTGTTAGCACCATCCTGGTTATAAAAGCGATAGACCAGGATGGGATCTATATTGCCATCCCTGTCTATGTCAGCGATTTCTGTCAGCTTGCTCCAGAATTCCATGCCTGCTTCTTCACTCTCGGCCCTGTCGCGTATGCTGATCACATTGCTGAGGGATTTATCGCTCGCGATTTTGAAGAGATGTGCCTCTACTGCGCTGGAGAGTTTTTCAGCGCCGTATGTTCTATCCTGTTTTTCAGTCAGGTAGAGGACATAACTGCCGCTTTGATCGCTATAGCAATAATGCTTGAATACTGGCAAAAGTACCTTCGATTTTTTCAGCGTGTCGGCATTGAGCCATGTCTTGTCTGTGCAGGTGGCTGCACTATTCTTGGCTTCGGCAAAGGCAAGAACAGGTAGCAAGAAAATGAGAGAGAGCAGGTTTTTCATCTGATACGCTGGCGTTTATATAGCTGCATAGCTTAACAAAAAATCTTGCGCAGGCAGCATTCTTTGTGAGTGCAGCCGCTTCCACGGTCGCACTGTACATGGGCCAGCGCCTTTATCGCCATGTTCCGACTCTACATGGGCATCACACCTAAGGCCTGGCTGGAGAATAGATAGACCAGCCCGCGTAGGTGCGATTAGCGCAAGCGTAATCGTACGAATGTTGATTTCACTGCAGATGCATTTGCTGCTTTACACTTTACATACGTACGATTACGTTTCACTAATCGCACCTACGATGACTGAAATCGCCCGCAAACATAAAAATGCCGATATTTGAGCAGATGTAGCGTACCTCTTCGGTTATGATGTGGACCCGCGACTTTAGCGACAACACAGAATAAGAAAGCTACGCTATTGAATACCGCACTAGTTACTACCGGGCCTTTGTTCTACTGCTAGCATCTTTTTTATCCAAATAATGAAACTCAGTAAAACCTCATCTTTCCTGTTTGCCCTTACGGTATTTGCCATCAGCTGGATCAAGCCTATCTGGCCCTATGAGCAAGCATTGCATAGTTCGCTCACTGTCCTGGGTTTGATCCTGCTCTGGTATTACGCTAGAAAAAATCCCATCAGCGATACCAGTTTCTTGCTGATTTGCCTGTTCATTGCCGTTCATTGTGTGGCCGCCAGATGGCTGTATTCAAACGTGCCTTATGACGCCTGGGTCAAATCCCTGTTTGGTTTTTCCTTACAGGCCAGCATGGGCTGGAGCCGCAACCATTTCGACAGGCTGGTGCATTTCATGTATGGCTTTTGTCTGGTGCCTGGCCTGGTAGAACATTTCCGCCATAAATACACACCCAAGACCGGTTATTGCCTGACCCTGGCGCTGGCAGCCATCATGGTCACCAGCCTCTGGTATGAATGGTTTGAATGGCTGGTCGCCATCACCATGTCCGCCGAAGATGCCGAAGCCTACAATGGCCAGCAAGGCGATATCTGGGATGCCCACAAAGACATGTTAGCAGCGACCCTGGGGGCGCTGGTGTGGGTGCCGGTGTATCGGTATTTTGGTAAAAAAACTGGACATGATTAATTTGCAAAGCCCGTGTAATTTCAAGGCTTTACCTGGGTACTGTCAGGTTTTACTCATTGTATCTACGCTTCTCTCGATGGCATGCCTGGAAATCAAGATTTTTTCAAATTATGTAGTGCCAGCTCTATTTTATTCAAATCAGATTGCTGTTTTTTTGTTATTTTCCCATTCGCCCATAAATCCATGAGCATCATTCGCTGCCGATGAAGGAAGTGATAATTGGAATGGGCTAACAGCGCATCGATGTCATAGTCGTTGGCATTTCCAGTAGGAGGTGAGGCATTTTCTGAATCTGGATATTCATCAGGGTTTTCATTGTCTGCATCTTCCAGAGCTGCGTTGGTGTTTGCCAATAATTCTTCCAGGCTTTCTGGCTCATCACCTTCGTACGAGATGATTGCATCAAAGTATTTAGCCAAAGCAGTGCTTACTATCATGACGCATGCCAGATCCTTCAGGCTGCTGCTCCACATCAAGCTTATGCAGTAATCCCTGCCATCAACTACAGCGGCCAATTCTTCATCTTCTTCCAGCAGATCAGCCGCAGCTTCATAAAATATGTCAAATCCGCAGCCTTCAAGCTCATGTAAAGTGCAGGGTGAAAAACCGGAATCCTCAAACGGAGTGAATGCCGGATCCAGTTTCAGTTTAAAGCCCAATTGATCGATTGCCGCTTGCAGGGATTCGCGATTCGGTATTTTGTCTTGATGGATGAAGGCAAACTGTGTATTCGACATATTGTCATTTCCTTATATTTGCGAATGACTACTTATGAAGCTGCCTGTGCGTGGGCTGCAGCGTTTTGTGAAACCGCCAATATATTCTGCATTTTCTCCAGGTAATTGCTTGCTTCTGCCACTACACCAGCCTCAGGATAGCGCTGCAAAATCACCTTGAGGATGGAAATAGCCTGGGCATATTTACGGAAATGTTCGCCTGATAAGCGCGCTGCCAGCATATACACTGCCGGGATATCTGCGTGCTTGGGATTGTTCTTGTCAAAGCCTTGTATTAATTTCATGGCGCTCCTGAAATCGCCGGTGACAAAAAAACTGTTTGCCATTTGCAGTATGTCGTCAGGCTGTATCTCATAAGTGGTATCGAATTTCTTTTGCTCACTGAGCATATGCAAGGCTTTTTCATGACAGCCAGCTTTGCTTAATACCAGCATATAGCGCCGCCGCTGCTCGTTGATACGCTTTTCATCGCCTTTGCGCTGTAATAATTGATACAGTTTTTCATTCAGGCTCAGGCTGGTGCGCTCGTAGCGCATTTCATCTTCCAGCAGACGTATGGCTGTATCCAGTTCGCCGTTCAACAAGAGTGCATCAATGCGCTGTATAAACGGGTCAGACGATACTGGCGTTGTCCTGGTGTTTGCTTTTACACTATCCCTCACTCTGTGCGTATCAAAATCGACAGCGACTGGCAAACCTAGTTGCTGGTGGTATTGATACAGTACATATCCCATCATCGAATAACATGCCAGGATCAGATAGAAATTTAAAAACGTTAGCAATGGCACACTGACAAATGGCGACCAGGCAGGCGGTATCAAATGCCGCAAACCCTCCAGCGCCAGCGAGGCCATGCCAAAGATAAACCACACCACGAAATAAGACGCCCCCATGCCCCGTATGAAAAAGAACATGGTCATAGGATTGAGTGCGCGCCAGACATTGTCTTCTATCGCCAGTACCATCACTGCCGCGGGTAAGGGCAGGGCAAACAGCATGGCGACCAGATAAAACCATTTGGCAAAGTGCACATCCGGGGAGAGGAATCTATCCATCCTGCTCCGTGGGTGGTAGCTTTGATCGCTGTCTGCCTCATTATTTTGTGCGCCATCGCTGGCCCTGGAGTTGCCCACATCATGTGCGCTGAAAGTTTTGGGATCGTCCTGTTCTGCACTGTCGTCATCCTCATCCGGCGAGCCCGACTTGTGTGCGGGGTCAGCATGATGGTCTGGCGCTATGAGTAATGGCGTCGTTGCTGCAGCCGCTTGTTTGCTGGTGGCAGCAGACTTGTATGCCGCTGCAGGCGTAGCTGTGTCAGCTTTGATGGCATAGCCTGCAACTACTACCATCAAGATAAAATACAGCAAGAACACCAGATTTTGTTTATAGGGGCGCGCATCCTTATTGCCCCAGACATGGATGTCATCCCACTTCGGCTCCAGTTTTCCCATGGCTCCCATTTCCATGACTGCATAGGCATAGCGCAAAAAGAACAAGGTCAGCAAGCCACGAAACATGCCAAAAGCAAATACCGTCACGATACTCAAGGCCGACAGGCCCGCAATCATGATGAAGGGAGCAGGCTGAAAAGGAAATAAAAGAAAAGTCGGCAAGCGCTGCAAAAACGGCGTGATATCGTCCTGATAAATTTTGATTCTTGGTTCTGCAGACATGGTTTTCCTGAATAATGGGCGTGCGCTTTGAGAGCGCTATTTCTGTTTTCTTAAGCTGGCAAGATAAATGCGACCAGGTTTGTCTGCTTTGCACATACCTCAATTTCTTCATGCTTCAAAAGACTCACAGTGCTGCTCACGCAATCAACTCCATCACTGGGATAAAGGCAGGGGCAGGAGCAGCGCTAAAAAATTGAGCACAAATTATAACGAAGCCTTAGTGTCAAAAGCTTGAGAAAATAGTATGTTCATACTTAAGTATGGAGGAAAGAGTAGCAATTGTTTCCTCTGCGAAATAATGCTGCCAAAAATCAGCATGACAATTGTCATACTACTTTGCTGACAGCTGCTACTTATGCAACTGATCCTTTCCCCCTACACTGAAGCCTCAATCAAAAAACGAAAGGCAGTCATGTTAGACATACTCTCTTACTCTCAAATCGTTCCCCTGGGCGCATTTGCTGTTGCCATCGCCTACGCTATCTGCAATGCCTGGATCAAGACCAGCCAGCACGAAACCGAGCTGCAACAGCGCACGATGGAACACCAGGAAAAGATGAAAGCCATGGAACTGGAAATCGCCCGCAGCCAGGCAGCCATGACGGACAGAAAGAGCCAGTTAGCCTGAGCTGCAAACACGGGTATCAGACATGCCTGATTTGATCAGGGCAGGCACAAATTCTCTGTAGGAGCGGCTTCAGCCGCGAACCGCCATGCAATGTCGCGTACGAATCATGCGGCCTGGTAGGTACGATTAGCAGGGCGTAATCGTACGCATGTTGACTCATGCAAGATATTGAAAGAAATGATACCCGCGATATTAAAGTGAAGCAGGATGAAAAATCAGTAGTACCGCATGTGCAGCTCTCAAAGCTATGCTGGCATAGTGTGTGAGGGGGGGCGTAGTTTCCAGGCTTTACATGCGTACGATTACGTTTCACTAATCGCACCTACGCGAGCTATAACGGCCAGCAAGGCGATATCTGGGATGCCAAAAGACATGCTGGCCGCGACCATGGGAGCGCTGGCGCGGGTGCCGGTGTATCGGTATCGCAAGAAGTCGGCAAGGGCGACGAATGAGCTTGTGGTCAGAGAAAAAATGTAAGAATATGAGAATTTCACCCTGCATTTATAAACATGCAGAAGTTTTTTAAGAGATACAGTATGAACAGATATGAAGGAAAGCCTTTTCTCCGTTTGCTTGAATGCTACGTTTTAGCAGCGATTGATCAACTTGATGCCGGGCAGAGCGAGGCATTGAAAAATATGGAGCCGAAACTCGCTGCCGTATATAACACCAGCGGAACATGGGTAGAAATCGTCCGCGATCAGATGGATTTTCCTGAGTCTCTCCCGAAAAAAATTCGTGAGATATGGGAAAGCAATCTTGTTAAATTACGAGCGAACGGCGTTTCAATCGACCCAAACGAGTTTGCCATGGCATTTATAGACCAGAATTTCCCTGAAACTGCTGCTTAGGCCATGCCAATGTTATTCTTCGTTCCCTGCTTGTCTTTGATAATGCGCATTAAGTTTGTGCCTACGCGAGCTATGTAATCCAACTTGATGAACAATATGCGAAAAGTAAAAACATTATCCAAACTCAATGCCAGCAAAGAAAAAAGTATTCATCTGCAATTCCCATTTTTGCAGAATGTGAAAGAGAATATCAATCACGGAGAAATGGGACAGCTTGCCTTATCTGTTTTTGATCACTGGATCACTTGCGAGAGCGAGTATCATTTGCTGGATAACATAGGCGTGATTGAGCAAGAAAACCGGAATCAAAAATTTCTTTCCCATTGGGCCGCTATATTTGATGTCACCGAGATTTTTACGCTCCGTTACCGTGGCCGTTGGCCACAAAAAGAGAAACTGGTCATCAAGCAATATACTGACAAGGCTGGCTACCTTGCACAATGCAGATTAAAAATGGGCAACAGTCCATTCCAATTTATCATCATGCCCGAATTTGATTGTCTTTATATGGCATCCTGGGACGACACCAACCACCTTTATTTTAACGATCGCCTAAAGGCAGAACCAGTTTTAAGCTTGGCAAAAAAATCTGGACTGCATGTTCTTGAATACAATTAAGTTTCATTCAACTTGGGTAGGTACGATTAGCAAAGCGTAATCGCCGCATGTTGATTTGATCATGGTAGACCCTGATTCTCTGTAGGAGCGGCTTCAGCCGCGAACCACTTGCACTATGCGGTACTGTGTTCGCGACTAAAGCCGCTCCTACCCAAGTATTTGCAATTTCTCTTTGGCATAGATACTGAGATCATCAATCGCCGAGTAATTTCTTGGCAGGCTGGCTATCAGTGTCAATATAAATTGCCCCAGCGCTTTATCGCCGCAGTCGATTTCTATATCAGCAAAACTCACTACATCCTGGAATTTGGCATAGGAATATTTTTTCTTGCCATTATCAGTCAGGCCTAGATATTTACTAAGCGACAGCCTTGCCTCTTCAAGAGCACCATTCAGATAATGTCCTATGGTATTGTTAAACAGGCTGCGCTTGTGCGATGCTAACAGTTTGCCATTTTCATCAAGCACATCCTTGTGGAAACTGAAAAAATATTTTTCCTGCTTGACGGCTGCTTCATCGCGAGAATAAGTCATTCCACTGCTGCTGAGTATTTTCTCTATCTCTTCAAAGGGTGCGAATTTCAATCTGAGAAAACTGGCTCTATCTAAGGAATCCTTGATACTTTCCTCGTGCCTGGGAAAATATCCAAGAAACGAGACTTGCGCCTTTCCCTCAATGAGATCCTTGAAGAATTGCAGGTGTTCTTTTCTCAAACTCTTACTCATATCCTGATCGTGGTGCCATGAAGTTTCTGGAGTGCTACATTGTCTCTCGGAATTTTAGCCTGTGTAGGTACGATTAGTGAAACGTAATCGTACGCATGTTGACTCGCGCAAGACATTGAAGAAAGGTGACGACCACCATATTTTAGCGAACCATGATGATAAACATAAATCCCGCTTGCACACTTCACAAAACGATGCGGTGTCGTGTTTGAGGGGTGGCGTAGTTTTAAGTTTTTACATGCGTACGATTACGTTTCACTAATCGTACCTACGCAGGTTTATAACTGAGATCGAAATTTACGAAATTGAATCGTCACGACATAGCTACCGGCTATCCAAGAAAAGAGCCAAAGGAAACCAGGCATCAGGGCGATAATTAATTGGTCTAAATGTTCAAATACCCGATTGTTCGATTTTGATAAAGTATAGGCCACCAGAACTAAGCAGCCAACTGATGCGAAAAGCGCAATTAGATACCAAAGGTATTGGCCCCACCGTTTCCGCAGGAATAGACCTCCTGAGCCAAAGAAACCTACAATCGCAACAATTAACCATATCCAATTTGATGAGAATGTGACCCACCAACTGATGCTCGCGGCAAGAAGAAATAGGTAAAGCGCGATGATATTGAGTATCATTTTTTACGGGGAATTTAAGTAATCTTTATTTTAACCTAATCTAGTACGCATGTTGACTTATAGAGGGGAGCTTAGGTGCGATCAGATCTGTGTAATCGCACCTTATATTGCATCTCATCGACCACAGAATTCATTGCAGATGCTACCGGAAACCCAGCTTTCATGCACAGAGAAAGCATTTACTTCGTCACAATCGCAAACGTCCCCGCCGCCTTGTCAATGAGGCCAAAAAACCGCACCAGATCTATCTTGCTGCCATCCACCTTCAAGTCATCACTGAACAGTGTATCTTTGACACCCGCCGTTCCCGCCATCATCTTGATGAAGATGGGTTTGGTCAATGTCAGGGTGGCATTCGCGTCTTTAACTGGCGCGGCTTTCTTGTGATGCAGTACCGCGTTTTCTATCCATAGTACGTAGGATTCTTTGGTGTCGGTCAGCACCAGGTTGAGCTTGTAGTCTTTGCCTTCGGCATCTGTGCCATTGAGGCCTGCGGCCATGGCTTCGAGGAAGCGGTCTATCGGGGTTTGGGCCAGCATTTCTATCATGGCGGCGCGGTTCACGCCTTTGGTGGGTGGGCCGTTGCGTAGTTCGTTGGCGGCGGTCAGGTAGCTGTTGCGCCAGGTGGATGCTTCTGCTGCGTAGCCCATTTGTTCATAGGTGCGGGCCAATAATTCCTTGGCGTTTTTGTTATTGCTGTCGGTAAAGACGACATGATTGAGCAGCTCTGCGGTCCAGCGATAATCGCCCTTGTCGAAAGCTGTTTGTGCTGCGGCGATGGCCTTGTCTGCGCCGCCCAGCAATTCTACATAATGCTTGGCAGATTCTTGTGGTGGCAGGCGATTCAGGTTGGCGGGGTTGCCGTCATAAGCGCCGAGATAAAACTGGTAGACGGCTTTGACATTGTGGCGCAGGTCGCCATAGTAACCGCGTGCGCCGAAATAGCTTTCCAGGGATTTGGGCAGTTTGATCTTGTCGGCGATTTCAAAGGGCGTATAACCAGCATTGATGAGGCGCACGGTTTGGTCATGGGTGTATTTGTAAACGTCGCGCTGCTTGGTGATGAATTCTGCAATGCGTGGCTTGCCCCAGACTGGCCAGTTGTGCTGGCCAAAATACACTTCAGCATCAGCACTTTGCGCCAGTGCCTGTTCTAGGTAGCCGCCCCAACGCTGGGCATCGCGGGCTTTGGCTCCACGCACTGGCAAGAGATTGTGCATGGTTTGCGCGAGTATTTCGGCACCGGCATAGGCTTTTTTATCGGGGATGCTGAAGGTCAGTTCTGAGGGGGCTTCTGCACCCGGCACATTGTGGAATACAAAGTTGACGCCATCCAGCGTCAGTTCCTGGGTTTCTTTGATGATGAGCTGGTTGGGTTCGAGCACGCCTATGCTGCCATAGGCGACACCTTTGCCCAGGCCGGTGTCGACCAGGCCCTTGGGCGAACGCTCGAGGTCTTTACCAAACTGGTAGCCAGAGCGCCTGGCCATGGCTGTACCGACCAAAATATTTTCGCTGGTGGCTTCTTCCATGAAGCCATCGGGGGCGATGACGGGGATTTTTTTGCTTGCCACTTCTTCTGGCGTGATGACACCGAGTGCACCACCAAAATGATCAGCATGGCTGTGGGTGAAAACGACAGCGACTACAGGCTTGTCACCCAGGTGTTTGCGGGCAAAGGCAATGGCATTGGCGGCACTCTCTTTGGCAGTCAGCGGGTCGACGATAATCCAGCCTGTCTTGCCTTCGATGATAGTCATGTTGGCGATATCAAAACCACGCAATTGATAAATGCCATCGGTGACTTTGAACAAGCCGATTTGCGCATTCAGTTTGGCATGCCGCCACAGGCTGGGGTTGACGGTGGCCGGGGCTGCGCCTTCTATGAATTTCCAGGCATCGAAATCGATCAACACTTCACCTGATGGGCCAAGGATTTTACCTTCTGGTTTGGCGATGAGGCCGCGCCTGGCATCTTCAAAATCCTGCTGGTCATCCAGTGCCAGGCCTTGTGCCATGTCGGTATTGGCTTTGACGGTGGTGGCCGTGGCGTCGCCCATGGCAGTGTTGCCAGTTTTTTGGCCACAGGCGGCCAGCAGCATGGCTGCCATGGCCACCATAGTCAAGGCCACAGTTTTTTTCAGGTGCAGGTGTTGAGGTGTTTTCATATCGTCTCCGGTTTTTATACGTTATCTGCTTTGATCATGTCTGCTGCCTTCTCGGCAATCATGATAGTTGGTGCATTGGTATTGCCGCCTATCAGTGTGGGCATGATGGAGGCATCGACCACGCGCAAGCCTTGCATGCCAATGACACGCAAACGCTCATCGACGACTGCCATGGCGTCTGTAGCCTGGCCCATCTTGCAAGTGCCTACGGGGTGGTACTGGGTATCTGCCCTTTGCCTGATGTCTTGCTGCAAGCCTGCCACATCATCTGCCCTGGTGGGGTAGAGCATGTCGCCGCGCATGTGATCAAACACGCTGGATGCAAATAGCTTATGCTGGAATTGCGCGCCGCGCACCAATAATTCGAGGTCACGCTCATCGCTTAAAAAGCGCGGGTCGATGACGGGGGCAGCATGCGGGTCTTTACTGGCCAGGCTGACCGTGCCATGACTGTGTGGTCGCAAGACATCGATGTGGCTGGAAATGCCATGGCCCAGATGTGGTTTGCGCGCATGGTCATCGACCAGGGCGATGACGAAGACGATTTGCAGGTCAGGTACAGTGAGGCTGGGGTCAGATCGCAGAAAAGCACCGGCCTCGGCATAGGTGCTGGTGACCATGCCTGTACGTTGTTTGCGCCATTCCCACATGGCCTTGCTCATCTTTGTCATGCCTGTCAGCGACAGGCCAAAGGTGGCATTCT
Organism: Undibacterium sp. Di27W; assembly: GCF_049340345.1. Lineage (NCBI taxonomy): Bacteria > Pseudomonadati > Pseudomonadota > Betaproteobacteria > Burkholderiales > Oxalobacteraceae > Undibacterium > Undibacterium sp. Di27W. The sequence continues at coordinate 82,636 of NZ_JBMPOS010000018.1, forward strand.
TGGCGGCGCTACCTTTGCTGCGCCAGCTTTGTACATAGTCGATATGGTCTTGCAGATTCTTGCCTACTCCCGGTAAATCATGCACGAGCTGGATGTCCAGCTTTTGCAACTCGCTGGCCTGACCTATGCCGGATAATAGTAAAAGTTGAGGTGAACCAAAGGCACCGCCAGACAAGATGACTTCACGGCGTGCACGTATTTGTTTCAGCTCCCCAGCCTGATGGTATTCAATACCGATCGCGCGCTTGCCCTCAAACAGGATGCGGGCAGCAACAGCTTGGGTGATGACTTGCAGATTGGGACGCGCTAGATTGGGGGCCAGATTCGGCGTCAAATAAGCCTTGGCAGCGCTGCAACGCTCGCCATTTTTATGGGTAACCTGGTAGAGGAAAGCACCTTCCTGTTGTTCACCATTGTAGTCAGGGTTATGTGGCAAACCGCATTCGCCAGCAGCCTGGATGAACAGCTGGTTGATCTCGCTCTGATGACGGGGGTAGCAGACATTCAGCGGGCCGCCCTGGCCGTGATAGTTATTCTGGATATCTTCATTATGCTCGGCGCGTTTGAAGTAGGGTAGCACCTCGTCATAAGTCCAGCCTGCATTGCCTAATGCAGCCCAGTGATCATAATCCCAGCGGTGGCCGCGTACATAGAGCATGGCATTGATGGAGCTGGAACCACCCAGGGTCTTGCCACGCGGTTGATAACCGCAGCGACCATTCAAGCCAGCCTGGGGCACGGTCTGGTAGCCATAGTTATGGTATTTGGTCGGGACGATGGCAGCTACACCTGCCGGTGCATGGATCAGCACGCTCTTGTCGGGGCCACCGGCTTCTAGCAAGGCCAGGCTGATGCCGGGGTCTTCCGTCAGCCGGGCTGCGAGTACGCAACCGGCTGAGCCACTGCCTACGACGATGTAGTCGAATTCCTGGGATTTTGACATCTGTAGTCTCCTGATGTTATTGAGTGTATGGGGCTATTTTTTTGGTGTCCAATGCATTCTTGAGCTAGAATCAATGCACTCAATGCATGGCTTTGTGGTGTTTTTGCTATATTTAATTGCAGGAAGGAATACCGTGGAATTGAAACGTCTGAGGCACGTCGTTGCAGTGGCAGATGAAAAGAACTTTGCCCGTGCGGCAGAGCGTGTGCATTTGTCGCAATCTGCCCTGAGTCGTAGCATACAGGCGGCGGAAACCGAGCTGGGGGTGCAATTGTTTGACCGGGGCACGATAGAGGTGACGGCAACCCCGGCAGGTAACTTTTTCATAGAACGCGCCCGCAAGCTTTTGTTTGACAGCCGCTGCCTGCAAAGAGATATAGAGCTGTACCGCAGCAAGCAGATCGGTGACCTGGCCATAGGCGTGGGGCCTTTTCCGGCGGCGACGCTATTGCCCATGCTGATGCCTGAATTGCGGCAGCACTTTGCGGGTGTCAACTTGCGTGTCGAAGTCAATAACTGGGAATACCTGGCAGAACATTTGCGCAATGAAGAACTGGATTTCTTTGTGGCTGATACCCGTGATCTCCCGCCCGGCCAGGACCTGGACATCAATTTGCTGGCACGCCAGCGCGGTGGCTTTTTCGTACGTGCGCATCATCCTTTATTGAGCAAGTCGCGCAGGCTACCCGCCGATATTTTGCAATATGGCCTGGCATCGGTACGCTTGCCGCAAGCCATACGTAAGGCCCTGGCGCAATTGCTGGGCTTGCCTGCCAATGCCAGCTTGCCGATAGCGCTGGAATGCGATGATGTGCTGACACTCAAACGCGCTGCCCTGGAATCTGACACCATCCTTGCCGCCATCAATGCTGCCGTCGCAGATGAAATCCAGCGAGGGCAAATTGTCCCGCTGGTGATAGACGGTATACCGACCATGCATTCAGAACTGGGCATTGTTTCTTTACGGGGTCGCAGCCATTCGCCAGTGGCGCAGTTTGTGATAGGCAGGTTTAAAGAACTGGCGGAACTGCATGCGCGGCAGTAGAAGGTATTAGCCACCAGTCTGCTGCATAAACCTGACTATCGCCGTTGCAACTTCTTCCCCTTTGTCTTCCTGCAAAAAATGCCCGGCATTGCGGGTAATCGCATGTGGCTGGCCTTGCGCGCCGGGCACCAGTTCTTGCCAGGCTTTGTAGCCGCCACGGGTGACCGGGTCGCGATTGCTGAACAGGGTCAGGAAGGGTTTATCCCAGCGTTTGAAAACTTCCCAGGCCTGCTCATTGCGTTGTCGTTCGGGGTCATCTGGCGTAGTCGGTACAAAGCTGGGGAAGAGGCGGGCAGCGATGCGGTAGGCTCGACCGGGAAAGGGCGCATCATAGGCGGCGATTTCTGCCTTGCTTAAACCATGCACACAACCAGTCTTGACGATGCGGCCTATGGGGAACCAGGGGCTATAGCGTGAAAATGCCCGCCAGATTTTAAATGCTTTGGGTACGGCCATGGTGCCGGTAGGCAGGGCACCATTGGCTAGCACGACGCGCGCAAAACGTTCAGGTTCTTCTGCTGCCATGCGCAAGCCTATGAGGGAGCCCCAGTCCTGGCAAAACAGGGTCAGGCCACGCAAATCATTGGCGATCAGCCAGGCCTTCATCCACAGTACGTGGTTGAGGTAGGAATAATCTTTCCTGCTTGCCGGTTTGTCCGAGCGGCCAAAGCCGACCAGGTCAGGTGCAATCACGCGGAAACCCGCTGCCAGCAAGACCGGGATCATCTTGCGGTACAAATAAGACCAGGTAGGCTCGCCATGCATGAGCAGTATGGGCGTAGCATCGCGCGGGCCTTCATCAATAAAGGCGATGCGCAAGCCGCCTATCTCGCTATAGTGAGGCTGGTAAGGGAAGTCGGGGATATGGGCAAATCTATGCTCGGGGGTACGCAAGAATTTTTTTACGACGGGTAGTGCTGACATGCTGAGCCTCGGTGATGAAAAAACGATTAAAAGCGCTTGCTGAAAATAATCTGCTTGCTATCCGCAGGCATGCTGACAAAATCGCCATCGACACCGACCCTGATTTTGCCTTTGTAAATATGGCCTGCATCACCCAGAAAAGCCGTTTCCATCCCCGGCAGGGGCAAGGGTGGGGCGATATGGTTCAGCAGCAAGGCACCCACCTTGGCATCACGTGCAATCTCGGCGGCCTGCTCGGGTGTGGTGTGATAATTGGTGATGTCCTTGAAGATTTTTTTCAGATTGGCCTTGCCCGCCTGGTCAGCCGCTTTTTCCAGCAAATTGGTCAGCGGGATGGAGAGCGCTTCATGCAGCAGCAAATCCACATCTTTGGCCTGGGCTTGTACAATCGCTGATTTGACGGTGTCACCGCTGATGAGCAGGCTGCGACCCTTGTAGTTGATACGGTAGCCAACGGCAGGGTGGATGGGGCCATGTTCAGCCGTGAAGGCGGTGATTTCCAGATCGGCATCCTTGAGCAGTGTCACGCTGCCTTGTGCCAGTGGGGTAAAACTTTTGACCGTGCCACCAAAACCACTGGGCGGCATGGTGGCTTCTCCGTGATGGGCCACGCGATAGCCCTGGTCCAGTTTATAGGCTTGCATGATGCCCTGCACTACCGTCTCGACGCCAGTGGGGCCGTACACAGGAACCGGGTTCTGGTTACTGGCAGATACCCAGCGCTGCAATAAAAACTCTCCCATGCCATCAATATGATCGGAATGAAAATGAGTGAGGAAGACAGCATCAATCTGCCCTGCACTAAACCCCATCCTGCCCAGGTTGCGCACCGTGCTGCTGCCTGCATCAAAGATGAACTGGCGTTGCCCGGCGATGACCAGGGTGCAGGGACCGGAACGTTTGTCGTCAGGGAAAGGTGAACCTGCTCCGCATAAACCCACATGCAAGCCATCCGGCAATTCTGCCAGGGGATTGGCGCTCAGATGTCTGACTATCATGCGCTCGGCGATGGCCAGGCTGATGGGGGTACGGAACAAAAACAAGCCAAGCGTGAGCAGTGCCAGTACACCCAGGGTGGTGATAAAAAAACGCTGACTTTTCATGATTTGCCTTTATTGCCGGATGGGCGGCGTCGACGCGCCAGCAGGTATGTCAAAGTGACCAGGCCCAGCAAGAGCAGGATGGCGGGATATTTATAGCGCGGTATATATACATGCACCATGGCATTGGTGAAAATTTGCTGGCTGGGTTCATAGCCATCCGGCATGGGCAAGACGCCATTGTCTTTGGCGTATTGTGCATAGGCAGCCTGCATGCTGGAAAACATCTCAGGCAGGCTGCTTTGCAGGTCGCGGGTTTCTCCAGGGTCTAGCCGGATATCATATAAATGCCACAGACCATCACCAACCGGTGGCAGGTTTTTCACCAGTTTATAGTCGCCCCTGAACAAGGCCTGGTTGCCAGACAATTCATAGCCTATGTTTTCATCGGGCGCATGCACGCGGTCCTGGCCATAGTACAAAACCGGGATCAAGCTGCTGCCTCGCATGATTTCCACGGGTTTGCCATGGTAGCTGCCAGCTGGTTTTGCGACATTCGCCAGTTCCAGTATGGTGGGGGCAATATCATTGATATGGGTAAAGCCTTGCTGGATACTGTTTTGCTGTATGTCCTTGCCAGCAATGATCAGGGGTACGCGTATGCCACCTTCACCGGCATAGAATTTATAGGTGCTCAAAGGCGAGGCTGCTGCACTGCTCCAGCTTGGGCCTATGATGCTGTAGGCCCCCTTGTCGCCGAGTTTGTCCATGTCGCTGTCGTAATGCATGCCTAGCCACAGGCGTGCGCTCAACATGGCGTAGGGGTCGGATGCTTCTGCCCCATTGTCCGACATGAACATGAATACCGTATTGTCGTACTGGCCGCTTTTTTTTAAGGCAGTAATCAGGCGACCTACGTGATAATCCATGGCCTCTGCCATGGCGGCATAGACTTCCATGCGCCTGGCCTGGTAGGCTTGTTCCTCAACTGTCAGCGCATCCCAGTTTTTCGTGGTGGACATGGTGACCATGGGTGTGTCTTTGGGTAGCAGCCCCAGGGCGATGGCGCGGTCGCGTCTGGACTGGCGCAAGGCTGTCCAGCCGTCTTTATATTTATCCTTGTACTTTTCTATGAAAGCGCGCGGTGCTTGAACAGGAATATGATTGGCCTGAAAGGCGACATAGGCAAAGAAGGGTTGTGCTGCATTGCTGGCTTGCTGATCGTGCTGGATGTAATTGATCATACGGTCTACATAATATTCCGACGAATAAAATTCCCTGGGCATGGCGGCTTCCTTGCCATCTTCAAACCAGTAGACCTTGTCGGTCAGGTCGAGATAGCGTTTGCCGGTTTCCCAATTATCCGAGCCACTGTCACCTTGTATGATGGAGCGCTCAAAGCCGCGCTGGTCTGGCAGGTTATGGCGTTCTTTGCCTACATGCCATTTGCCAGCGACATAGGTGCGATAGCCTGCATCTTTCAACAGGCTGGCTACGGTTACGACCCTGTCGTTCAAGACGCTGAGGTAACCCGGTTTGCCCTCATGTTCCTGGGGTATGGTTTCGCGCATATTGCCGACCCCATTGAGGTGGTTGTCCACCCCGGTCAGGAGCATGGAACGGGTAGGCGAGCAGGATGCCGTCACATGGAAATTGGAAAAACGCATGCCTTGCCTGGCCAGGGTATCCAGATTGGGGGTGGCGATTTCGCTGCCAAAGGCACCCACATCGCTAAAGCCCCAGTCATCGGCCAGCAAGACCACGATATTGGGCCTGGACGGTTTGCCTGCGCTGCCGGACGGTGCAGGCGGGATCTCGCTGGCCTGGGCCAGCTGGCTGGAAATGCATAATAAGGCAAGCAATTGTTTGATGCGCATGCTATTCCTGGTGATTGTATGGTTCAACTTGTTTCGGTAATGGCGTATCTTGGCCCGCCATTTTTTTCATGATATCGGCGATGACCCATAAGCGATCCTGACCCCAGACTGCCGTGCCAGCGCAAGAAAACGAGGGCACGCCCCACAGGCCAAGTGCGGACATGGCTAGCCGGTTGGCCTCGGCTGTCTTGCGCCAGGCTTGGTCCTGCAAAGCCCGGCGGGCGTCGTCCCAGGGTAGGCCAGCCCGTTCACAAATCTTGCGCAAACCGCAGTCACTGCCCGCATCCAGGCCCTCGGCCCATACTCCGCGCATGAAGGACAGGACATAGTCTTGCCCGCGCCCCAGACTTTCAGCCAGCGGCATCAGGGCCAGGCCACGTTCGGTGGGGCGGCCTACCGGGTCGTTCAAGCGACCAAAGGGAATCTGCCGGACATGGGCTTCACGTGCAGCGTCCATGGCGATATACAATCTTTTATTCGCAGGCACAGGCAAGCCGCGCATGACCATGGGCAGCACATAGCGCAGTTTGATACTGGCACCTGCAAGCTGCCCCAGTCTGAATGCCCGTTCAGCCACGATGGCAGAATAAGGGCTGCGCAAGGAAAAATAAAAGTCGATCTCAGGTGGCTGAGCGATATGGAGTGGCTGAGCAAGCTCGGTTGCTGGCGGGTACAGCAGAGGCTGATTGCTGCTCATCTCATTGCTGCCCAGCTCATCCTGCAATCTTAGTTCCAGGTGATACAGCCGGTCTATGCCCCAATACCATTCCCCTTCATACCAGAAGCAGGCACCCAGGTAATGGCCTAGCTCTTTCCTGAGTCGATTGGCCTGCTGCATTTCTGAGGCAGTTAGTCCTGGCGCAGTTGGGTAAATGCCCAGTGCCGTGGCGGTCTGCTCAGTCAGTGGCTGAGAGGCATTCCACAAGGCCGCGCTGATGCTGTCCACCAACTGGACAAATAGTCCCATGTGCATGGCAGCCACCAGCAGGCGGTTTGCCATCTGAGTTTTTTCTGCTGAAGGCTGTTCTGCAAAAATTGTTATTGGAAAAATTGGAAAACCATAATGCTGTGCCAGCAAGTGCGCATCCTGGCGGCCATAGGTCTGTAATTTGTCGGGTTCAGGTGCGGCAGCCTGCTCAGGCGGGCTGACTATATGGGGCAGAATTTGCAGCGCATATTTTTGCTGCAAGGCCACCAGACTATGGGCCGCCAGCACGCTATAAGGATCGTCGGCCTGGTGAAAATAGTGTAACTGCCTGGGCGCACCACTACGCAGTCTGGTCTTCATTGAGCGCTCGCGCTGCCGGAGCAGGCGTGTTCTACCCAGCATGTGCTGGGTAACTATAGGCATCAACAGGCTTTTGATGGACATGCGCAGTTTTTACCAGGCTTTGATGAAACGCAATTGCAGGGTGCGCGACACCAGGGCATTGCTACTGCCAAAGCTCTGGCTAAAGTGCAGATTAAAGCCTGCCTCCTTGCCTGGCAGCTTATAGGAAATAAACGGCCCTGCGGCATAAGTCTTGTAACGATTGCCACCAACTGGCGCGCCGGTGCCACTATCGTCCGTCACCTGGTTGACTGCCAGCACATTCGAGCCTATTGCCCAGTTGCCCATGACCTTGACGATGCCTGCTTCAGCATAAACGTAATTGCCACTGCGGTAATTGGTGTCCTTGTTGGTGCTGTTGATGCCAAATGAAAGACGGCCAGCAACGGTGATGCCGCTATCCCAGACCTCGCTGCCATGATTGGGATTGAGCGCATAACTGACAGCCACACCGGGGCGCAAGGTATAGAAATTGCCAAAGCCGGGATTTGGCCCCCTGTCCTTGTTGTAATTGCCGGTAGGTACAAACAGGGAGGCACCGGCGGCGATTTTCAATCTATCCTGCTGCCTGATCCAGACTACTGATAATTCTGTGTCACCCATGCCCGAGGTGTCGGCATTCTGGCTGGCCAGGGTATTGGCAACAGCTGCCTGCACCTGGGCATTGGCAGCCGTTGCCACGCCGCTGATCGCACCACGCAAGGCGGCTGGCAGGGCAGGGTTGGGGGTGGGGCTGATAGTGCCAGCCGGGTTGGTGGCAGTAAATGTGCGGCTTTGCCTGATCAGCGGCAAATTCATGGCAAAGGCAATATGCCCATCGCCATAGGTGCTTTGCGTCAGATAGCCAGCCAGGATATTGATCTGCGTCTGTGGCTGTTCAAAGCCTATCGCGGCAGCAGGCACGGTCAATGCATAAGTACCGTCGGGTACGGCGCCCCTGGTCAGGGTGCTGGTAGGCAGGGGCAGGTTTCGGGCAGGCAGGCTGATGTTATTGCCATCACCATCAACCACCTTGTAGATGCTGGTATGTGACAGCGCAGCCGTACCAAAAAAGCCCGGATTTTCTAAAGAGGCTGCCATTTCACCGCCAAATACCCCGACCGGGGATTGCCTGAGCTTATAGCCTTCTCCCGCCATGGCCGTCATCGTGCAGCAGGCTAGTGCCAGTCCGCCCAGGTAGGATGTTGGATGTATTTTTGGCCGCATTTCTGACAACACTTGCTTGTCTTTTTGTTGCATGCATATCTCCTTCGTTTTTATAGGCGCTGTGCGCTATTTGAGTTTCAATACACATGTGTATTGATGCTGTTAATGTAGAGGTCTGCGCTGCCGCTTGTCAAGCATTAAAGTACACAAGTGTATTGATTTCGCCTGCTTGTTGTAGTCACGCCGCTGGCGACTTAAAATGCTGGCTTTGCAGGCGCTGATCTGCATCTCAAAGTAGACGAAAAAAGGACGATATGAAAGCCGCAGTAAAAACAAGAAAAACCTCGGAAGGCCCCAGGCTCAGCCGTGAAGACTGGCTTGATGCTGCCTTCAAGGCGGTGGTCGATGGTGGCTTTGATAATGTCAGGGTGCTGGTGCTGGCAGACAAGCTGGGTGTGACGCGTGGCAGTTTTTACTGGCATTTTGCCGATCATGCAGAACTCGTCAGCGACTTGCTCAAGCAATGGCGTGAATACCAGCGCGAACAAGACCGCGTCGCCCGCAGCGAAATTGACCCAGACCCGCAAAAAGATCTGGAAAGACTCATCGACATCGCCTTGCGCCACGGCGGCAAAGACCTGGAATACATGCGCTTTGAACTGGCCCTGCGCGGCTACGGCAGACGCGATGCCGAGGTCGCCAAGATGCTGGTCGAAGTCGACCAGGAACGCATGGACATGGTCATAGAAAAATACATGCGCCTGACCAATAATGACGCCCAAAAATCACAGGAACTGGCATCCCTGTTTTACCTCGCCATTGTCGGCAGCTACCAGGCCCTGAGCCGCCCGCTCAACCCGCCTATGATCAGGGAATACCTGAAGAGCCTCATCGCCAATTACCTGGTACAGCAACAGCAGGCAGCAAAGCCCCGCCGCAAATAAAACAGTCTGTGAAAAAATAGCCACGCCCGTGCCAGGCCTGCTGTGCACGGGTGCTTGCTTATCTGATAATCATTGCTATACTTGCTACGCCATTTCTTGCATACACTGACTCTGGGAGCTTATTTTGTCTGACACTGATCATCACAAGCAGCATGGCCATATTTCCTTGCATCGCCTTGATGGCTTTAGCGATGCGGTGTTTGCCTTTGCGGTGACCTTGCTGGTGGTGTCGCTGGAAGTGCCAAAGTCTGCCCATGAGCTATTCCATCTCATGCATGGTTTTCTTGCCTTTGGCGTGGCTTTCACCCTGCTGATGATATTGTGGTATCAGCATGGAAAATTTTTTAAACGTTTCCCGATTACCGATCTGTGGATGATCACTTTGAACATGGCCTTGCTGTTCGTCATCCTCTTGTATGTCTACCCGCTCAAGTTTCTGTTTACCAGTCTGTTTGACTCCCTGATCTGGAGAAATGCAGGAGATAACTTTAACACCGTATCAGAAGTGCGTACCTTGATGACGATCTATGGTGCCGGAATCATTGCTGTCAATTTTGTTTTCTACCTCATGCATAAGCATGCCTGGCGTTTGCGCGAAAGATTCGCCATGAGCTTGCCGCAACTCACTGAATTGCGCGCCGATACAGCGGGCAATCTGATCAACATGGCGGTGGCTGGTTTGTCTGTCTTGATCGTGCTGGTCACCAATGACCAGGGCGCATGGTCAGGATGCATCTACTTCTTGCTGGGGCCTGCACATTGGGCCAGCGGCGCCTGGCATGGAAAACAATACCGGGCTATCAAAAATCAAGAGCAGACAAAGCAGGAAAGCCAGAAGGTGGAACAGGTCAGCAAGCCAGACCTGCCCGTTGCTGCGACCCCAGCATCAGCGCCTGTCACGCCGCACTTGCCTGCGCAGCAAGCCAGCAAACCAGGCTGATGCCCTGGCTGGAAAGAGGCGGTAGAAAAAATCACCGACGCTGGCATCAGCGCCTATCAGCAAGCGTGTCTTGCGCTTGTTGACGGCCTTCATGATGGCCATTGCCGCCTGCTCAGGACTGGTGCGGGCGATGCGCATGAATTGCTGATTCAGGCTGGCGGCATCGCTGGCCATGGCAGTAATATCACCCAGCCTCGCTTGCTCAACCAGGCGGGTGCGTATGCCACCGGGGTGTACGCATAGCACATGGATGCCATGCTGCTCGCCCGCTTCATTGTCATTCCCCCGCAATTCTTCACGCAAGCTGTCAGAAAACGCCCGAACAGCCGCCTTGCTGGCATTGTAGATAGCCTGCGTAGGCAGTGACAGCATGGCAAAGATGCTGGAAATATTCACGATGACCGTATCTGGCCTGGCCTGCATCTGCGCTGCAAAGGCGCGGCAGCCGTGGACCACGCCCCAGAAATTGATATTCATGAGCCAGTGTGCATCTGCCAGCTTGCCACTGAGTACGGGCGCGACCAGGGCCACGCCTGCATTATTAATGAGGATGTCGGTGCCGCCAAATTCTTGCTGGGCAAGCGCGGCCAGGGCGTGCATGTCAGTCTCGCTGGCGACATTGCAGGCTTGCACCAACACCCGCTGGCTTGTTCCTGTGCTCTTGAATTGCGTAGTCAATGTCGCTGCCAGCCTGCCCAGGCGCTGGCTGTCCACATCTGCCAGTAACAGATTCGCGCCTGCAGCCGCACAGACATGTGCCAGTGCTTCACCTATGCCGGATGCTGCACCAGTGATGACGACGAGTTTTTTATCCAGTGTATTCATCATGCTTTATTAAGGTGGGGCAGGAGATGGAATTCTGCCCAGTCAAATTGCTTGAGACGGCGACGGAACAGGAAAGTAAAGTCTGGCCATAGCGTGCGGTTGCTGCCATCCTTACCCAGATACCAGCTGTGGCAGCCACCACTATTCCAGACACTGCCGACCAGTTTATCTTGTACTGCCAGATTGTAATTGTCCTGCACCTCAGCCCTGACATCAAAAGCCCTGGCCTGTTTTTTGTCGAGCGCGCGCAGGGCCGCCAGCACGAAATTGATCTGTGACTCTATCATATACACTTGGGAATTATGTCCCAGTCCTGTGTTTGGGCCAGTCATGATAAACAGGTTGGGAAAGCCATGCACCACCGTGCCCAGGTGAGCCTGTGGCCCTTGCGCCCAGATCTGGTTGAGGTCCAGGCCATCGCGTCCGGTGATATCGAAAGGTGCACCGGCGTCCGCTACCTGGAAGCCGGTGGCGGCAATCAGTATATCCAGTTTGTGGGTACTGCCATCAGCGCAGATGACGCCATCTGCTGTTGCCCTTGTCACACCGTGCGGTACTAGCTGCACATTTGGTTTTTGCAAGGCTGGATAAAAGTCGTCAGACAATAAAATGCGCTTGCAGCCTATGGTGTAATTGGGTGTCAGTTTCTGGCGCAAGCCTGCATCCTTGATGCGGTGCTGGAGATAGGCCTCTACCTGCTTCTGTGCCCGGCGCAATAGCCATTGCGCGCGGGTGAAGGCATACATGCGCGATTCCAGCTTGATGTAAGTCAGCTTGCGGCTTAACTGCTGTCGCCAGGGCTGGGCACGGTAGCGGGCGCGCCTGGTTTCGGGAACGGCTTCATCATGACGCGGGATGATCCAGGCAGGCGTGCGCTGGAATAAGCTCAGGCTGCCGCATTGCGCTGCTATCGCAGGCACGATCTGTATGGCGCTGGCACCTGTACCGATGACACCAACGCGCTTGCCGCGCAAATCTACCTCATGTTGCCAGCGGGCAGAATGAAACAGCTCGCCCTGGAAAGCTTCAAGGTTTTCTATCTTCGGCATTTGCGGGCGGCTCAGGCCACCTGTGCCTGCTGCCAGAGTGCGGGCGCGTAATTCTTCGCCACTGGCTAGCTGTACCAGCCAGTGTGCCTGCTCTTCCAGCCATTTGGCGCTGACTACCCTGGCATTGAATTGCATGCCATGCCGTACGCCAGCCTGGTCAGCACAGCGCTGCATATAGGCAGCGATTTCTGCCTGCGGTGGATACAGGCGTGTCCAGTCAGGATTGGGCATGAAAGAAAACGAATACAGATTCGACGGGATATCACAAGCCGCGCCAGGATAGTGGTTGTCGCGCCAGGTGCCGCCCAGGGTATCTGCCTGTTCCAGCAAATGCCAGTCGTATCCTGCTTTTTGCATGCTAATCGCCAGGCCCAGGCCGGAAAAGCCACTGCCGACGATGAGGATATCGTAGATTTTTTGCTGGAGAGATGTGCTTATTGAAAATGCTGTCATTTGCCTGCCTTGCTCCATGTAGTTTAGCAGCGCATTATCTTGCGCATGCAGTTAACAATACACTAGTGTATTGAAAAAATAAACCACTGAAACAAATAAATTTCAGGTGGGCATACCAAGGTATGCTCAGGCAAAAAAATAGCTGCGCCTATAATGCTGATTCCAGCATTCATCGCGACTTTTTTATGGCAGATATCCATCCACTTGGGCAATTTGTGCGTGTCGGCGACGAGCTTGGCGTCATTGTTGGCTACCATGGCATGCCGGATGTGCCCGAAGATCACTATGCCATCTGGTATGGCCAGGTGGCGGCAGATGGTGTTACGCCGCTAGTGCGTACCGTGCCTGTGGAATATTGTGTGCTGGTCGGGAAACACGAGCTGTATCACTGAGCAAGAAACCGTAAATTTCCATCCCCCGTAGGAGCGGCTTCAGCCGCGAAAGCCTACAGCCGCACACCATGTCGAGCATAAGCATGGAGTCAATGTTCGCGGCTGAAGCCGCTCCTACAGGTACTTCTGCCGCCGTCCCTTTATAGACTGTTTTGCCTGATAAAGTCTGCCGCCTGACGCAAGCTTGCTCTTGCCTCTGGCAAGTTCACCATCGTAGGCCAGACATGGGGCAGGCGGCTTGCTAAAATCAACTCGCTGCTGACGCCTGCTGCCTGTGCATGCTGATGCAGGCGGGTGGCATCATCGAGCAGGATTTCATGGCGGCTGGCAAAGATCTGCAGTGGTGGCATACCGCGTAAATCTGCATACAGAGGCGAGGCCAGTTCAGTTTTTGCCGGTGTCCCTTGCAAATACAATGCTGCCGCCTTGGGCAGGCTATCGGGAGTGAACATGACATCGGCCTGGGCCTGGGTTTGCATGCTGGCACCTTCGCAGGCCAGGTCTACCCAGGGTGAAAACAAGACGGCTGCTGCTGGCATGGCGAGGCCAACCTTGCGCGCCGCCAGCAGGCAAGCCAGGGCCAAGCCACCACCGGCAGAATCACCGGCTACAATGATTTTATTGGCGGGTGTGGTTTTCAATAATTCCTGATACCAGGCCAGGGCATCATCTACAGCGGCGGGGTAGGCATGTTCAGGTGCCAGGCGATAATCGACGGAGCAGACCCTGGCCTGGGCGACGCGGCTCAGATAAGCGCAAACAGACTGATGGCTTTCTATGCTGCAAAAGAAATATCCACCACCATGAAAGTACAGGATAGTTCTTTCGCTATGTGCAGGCTGGAACCAGGCCGCCCCACATAAACCCGCATGCGCTGCGACGGGCAGGTATTGTATATCTGCTGGCAATTTACCCTGGTAGCGCAGCATGCGCGCGATTTTCTCCCTGGCCTTGGCAACATCGATCGCAGCACCCGGCACAGGCTTGAAGCGATAGCGCAAATAAATATTCGTGAAAATAGCGGACAGGCTCATAGTTGTTGTTCCCGAAAATCAAAGTTTCCCTGAAAATGTGTTTACGATCCGTAGCGAGCGGGCGTCAGCGGGGTGAAGAGCAGCGCAAAAAGCGGAATGTACTTAAGTACATGAGCATTTTGAGCAGCGCATGAGCCCCGATCACGCTCGCGCAGTAGGATCGTCAACAGATTTTAATCAAGTCGTTCCAGCACCGGCATATGCCAGCGACCCTCCAGTGCGGCAGGCATGGGCCAGTAAAGCCTGGCATTCAGCACAAAGCCCTGGCCCTGCTTGACGGGCAGCCAGTTGGGCTGCCATTTGTCTGGCGGGGCCGAGGCTTGTATGTAAAGATCAAGCGAGCCATCTTCATTCTTTGTGAGTGCATCGTGGCTGCCTAGGGCATGGCGCTGTATGGCATTCTCTATGAGAAAATCATCTGCCCCATATGCAGTGACTGACCAGAAAGCCCTGGCGGGTGGTAGTTGATCAGGCGGAAAGTGCAATCGGTAACGTTGGCTGCCATCCAGTGGCCGGTTCTGGCTATCGACACTGGCGCTGGGATAGATGGCATCGGCAGGCAGGTTGGCACCCAGGCCTATCATGGCCACTACGGCGCGGATATTATAGTCAGTGCCGTAATTGCCAAGATTGGCGGGTGGCGTTACCCAGCCATTGATTGCATCACGCGGTTTTTTTAATTCTTGTGCAATCTTCCAGTCAGCCAGCCACCTGCCCAGGGCGATGCATTTTTCGTCCAGCCATGACCAGTCTGGCGCTGCGCCAGAGGAGATACCTATGCGGCGCATTTTTTCCAGCATGGGCGCGTCGGCAGTGGCTGGAGGGTTGTCTTGCATGAGCTTGCTCAAGTGACTAAAGAAATGCATCACATCCATTTGCCGCATTTGCACTATAGGTGGCAGGGCTTTTTCTGACTGGGGTCGCCAGACGGGCGGAGCTTCAGGCTTGTTGACTTGCCAGTCAGCCAGACTGCGTAATTGCAGACCATCCTGCAAGACATGGACGAGGGCAAAGTCTGCCGCGCCATTGGTCTGGGTGCGAGCTATGAGCCAGACAATTTGCGTAGGAGCGCGCAAGACTTGCAGGCCAGGTGGCACCTGGCCTTGCCAGTTTGCTGCGACCAAGAGATATTTGCTTCCGACCTTGCCATCGCCTTTACTATTTTTGCTATTCATGCGGCTGCCCGGTGCTGCAAAGACATTGGTCCAGGCATCCATGAAAGGCATGACTTCATAACGCTGCTGGTTGGCAGGCATCTCAAATACCCAGGGGCCTTGCTGCATATCGATGAAAGCCGTGGTGTAGAGGGTATCGACATTGGGCCTTACCACATCCCTGAAGCTGGCATCAGGGAATTGCCGCACGCGGCGCAAATGATTTTCCGGTCCTATACTTTGCGCCGCCGTCTGGCGTGTCAACTCCATCATCACCAGAGGGTAGCCAAATACATAGGCTTCGGCCCCGCCCTTGATATAGTCAAGTTTGGCATACAGGAAAGCGGCAGTGGCCAGCACGGCGGCAAGAATAATCCAGCCAGCCTGCTTCAGTCTTTTCAAGTGCATGAGAACAAGCTCATCAGCGTGTAAACATGCTCAGCATTTTTGCTACCAGCTTGCCATAAGGCGGGTAGGCCAAGCCCATGACATTCCAGTTTGATTGCATGAAGATAGGTTTGAGTTTGCTAAAGCTATTGAAACCCGCTTCCCCATGATAAGCACCCTGGCCGCTGGGGCCTACCCCACCAAAAGCCAGTTGTGGCTGGCCCACATGCAAGAGGCAATCATTGATGCAGACACCACCAGAAATAGTCTGGCGCAATACCTGGTCCCTGTGGGCGTTGTCATTGCCAAACCAGTAGACAGCCAGTGGCCGCGCGTGCTGGTTGATGTAATTGATAGTCTCATCAAAACGCTGATAAGTCATGACCGGCAGGATGGGCCCAAAAATTTCTTCCTGCATCAGGCGCATATCTGCCGTTACACCGGTGACGATGACGGGAGCCATCTTCTTCAGGGCTGGGTCAAATTGTTCTGCCGCCGGATTGATGACGTGCAGTTTGGCACCACGCTGCGCCGCATCTGCCAGCAAGTCTTGCAGGCGTTGCCATTGACGGGTGCTAATGATGCTGGTGTAGTCTTTATTATCAGCCAGGCGCGGGTAGAGACTCTGCATGGCTGCGCTGATGGCGGCGACGATAGTCGCTTCCTGTTCTTGCGGCACCAGCAGGTAATCAGGGGCGACACAGGTTTGTCCGGCATTGATGAGCTTGCCCCAGGCAAGGCGTTTGGCGGCGATGGCAATATCCACATCAGTATCAATGATGGCTGGTGACTTGCCACCCAGTTCCAGCGTCACTGGCGTCAGGTTTTTTGCTGCTGCCTGCGCCACGATGCGGCCCACTTCGGTTGAACCAGTGAACACCACATGGTCAAATGGCAGGCTGCTGAAACTGGCAGCCACGCTGGCATCTCCCTGCACCACGGTCAGCACCGATGGATCAAAATATTCAGCCACCAGCCTGGCCAGCAGGGCAGACAGTTGCGGGCATAATTCTGAAGGTTTGAGCATGACGCGATTGCCCGCCGCCAGTGCATCCAGTGCCGGCCCCATGCATAAATCAAAAGGATAATTCCAGGGGCTGAGTATGCCTATCACACCCAGCGGCTGTGGCAAGACACGGTTCTTGCCAAACAAATGTTGCGGGCTGCTGGACAGGCGCTTTTGCTTCATCCAGCGTGGTAAATGTTTTTTGCAATACTTGATTTTTTCTTCCAGGGTGGCCAGCTCCAGCAAGAAGGTTTCGTGGATGGAGCGATTGCCAAAATCAGCCGAGATGGCGGCAGCAATTTCCAGTGCGTGCTCGCGTGCCATGGCCAGCAGTTTATCCAGTCTGGACATGCGAACGGCAAGCTCAGGCATGGATTCTTGCGCAAAGGCGGCACGCTGCATGGTCAGCAGAATCTGCAAGTCTTCTATGGTGGTTTGTTTCATGATGACCTTGTGTGTTATTGGGCGCTATTGAGTACTAATGAGTGCTAATGAGTGTGGCCTGGCGGCGCTGCCTGCAAGATGGTGCGAAAACCGAGGTGGCTGGCAGCCAGATCATCCTCTTGTTCATGCCTGGCACCAGTGCGGTAGCGTACACAGTAATTGGGCGCACACAAGAAAGAGCCGCCCTTGATGACATGACTGGCAGCCGCTTCATTTCGCTTTGCTGGCTGGTTGGGTGAACGCAGGGATGCGTGATCGGGTGTGAATGCATCGGCCGTCATTTCCCAGACATTACCTATCATGTCATGCAAGCCATAAGCATTTGGCGCATAGCAGGCGACTGGTGCCAGGCCGACAAAACCATCATCACCAGAATTTTGTACCGGGAACAGCCCTTGCCAGGTGTTGGCGTTTTTGGGTTGATCGTGGTCCAGACCAGCCTTGGCCTGGCCGCCGCGCGCTGCCCATTCCCACTGGGCTTCTGTAGGCAGGCTGTGGCCCTTCCATTTGGCGTAGGCCAGTGCATCTTCATATACTACCGCCACGACCGGGTAATTGTCTTTCTCTTCTATCGTCGTCTCCGGCCCGCCCGGGTGGCGCCAGTTGGCACCGGGGATATAGTGCCACCATTGGCTGGCCGGGCCATTTACATCGGCATCCCTGGGCATGACAAAGACCACCGCACCGGGTTTGTACATGTCTTCTGGCAAGCCAGGGTGCAGGCCTTCATCGACAGGGCGCTCTGCTACTGTCACATAGCCTGTGGCTTTGACAAAGGCAGCAAACTCGGCATTGCTGACCTCGGTCTTATCCATCCAAAAGCCTTCGACGGCCACTTCCTGTATCGGCATTTCTTCGGGATATTTGTTGTCACCCATCTCAAAACGGCCAGCCGGTATCCAGGCCATGCCCGGGTGAGGCGTTTTGCCCGCATCTGCTGGTACGCCACATTGCGTGGGAGTTGCCGCTTTCACTGAGACCAGGCTGGTATCGGTTTTTCCAGCAATGGCAGGTTTTTTGAAAAATACCAAGGCAAATACGGCGACAAGAATAATCGCTGCGATAAAGATATATACCTGCCTGTTTTTACGCATGCCTGACCTTATGCTGTCTTTAATTTCATTATATTGCTGGTTTGCCCGGCTTCGATCGCTATCCGCAAACCGACGCGGCGCAGGCGCGGTATCTCCAGCGCCAGCAAGTCTGCACCGCCTACAGACTGCAACCACTGCCTGACTTTCGCCTGCTCGACCGTATTCATTGCTGCCAGCACATCCAGGCAGCGTTGCACCATCCATAAAGTATACGGCAAGGCGACACGGGAAAACTGTTGCCCTCCCATGGGCATGCTAATGTCATCCAGCCTGCGTGGCAAGGTCTTGCCTGCTGGGGCATGCGCCTGCACGGCTTTGACTTGCTGATTAATCGCCGCCACCATGGGAATGAACTCTGCGCAGATGATTTTAAAGATAGGCGTGAGAGTAGGGGCAAGCGCATCCTCGGCAAGCAAGGAAGCACTGGCAGCCTTGCCCGCCGCCATCCTGTCTATCCAGGCGCGCAGGTGGGGGCGTGGTGCCACCAGGACGCGCGCAGGCCAGGGATCACGTCCCAGATGGCCATACATGGTGCCCACCAGACCAAAGTCGCCTATCGTTGGCACATCGCCAAACAGGTAATTGTGTTTGGCAAAATGCTGTTCCAGCAAGTCCAGCATATTGATGGTCCACTCATTCATCATCCTGTACTGCTCAGGCCGTATGCCTACGGCATGCAGCATGCCACGCAATTTATTGGCAACGTAAGAGACTGCGCGCTTTTGCACAAACCGCGGGAAATGCGGCAGCAGTGCACTGCCTGCCTCACGCTCAAACAGGGCATAGTTTTCCGGATAATTCCAGCGTGTGTGCATGGCGATGGGCACCCACCATTCATCCCCCCAGGCTTCCATGAGATAAGAGGCAAATTTTTGTACCGGGCTATGCGGTATGACTGGCGCTTGTGGGAAGAGCGCTTCCAGGTGATCAATCATGACGCTGGAATCCTGCAACCAGTTTTCGTCTGGTGTTACCAGCAGGGGCATGACGACTTCGCCAGTCTTGCGCTTGCCTGTCCGGGTCAGTGTCCAGAAATTGACTTGCTGATAGTCATAAGGGATTTTTTTGTAATTCAGATAGCACATCACTTTGCCGGTGAAGTAGGACAGGTGCCAGCCATGGAGTTGATAGGGTTTGGAGGTCATCGGCGTGGTGTTTGTTTAATGTGATATTGGGTAGGTTTTGTTAACAGTACATATGTGTATTGAATGTGTCAATCGGGTTTTTGTATTTACGCTTTTTGAGGGCGATATTTTTTCGGAATGCTTGGTTCTGGAAGCTTTAGAATTAATTTGTTTAGCTCGTCCTGGTTAACAGGCCTTTGATGCCAGGGCAATTAATTTAACGTCATTCCTGCGTGCTTTTGGCAGGAATCCAGTGGCGTTCGTGGCATATCGCGAAGGTATTAGCTTCTGAATAGTGGAGCTTTGGGCGATTTGATTTTCAAATGACCGTACTCGTAATTCACGATCGCTGGCCGGTGGTAGACCGGCGGCTACTCCCTTTTCTTGCTCGCCAAGAAAAGGAAGCAAAAGAAGGCGACCCAGGCGTAGCTGCCCCTTCGGGGTTCCCATTTGTGCAGTACAAAAAATGGGAAATGCCCGAAACTCGCCTGCGGCTCAAACAACGGTCATTTCTTTTTCCATTTTCTGTACTGCACAAATGGCAGCTACACATGGGAACTGCGAACGTCAAAAACAACCCCAAAGTCAAACCTAACAGCAACAGCAACAGCAACAGCAACAGCAACAGCAACAGCAACAGCAACAGCAACAGCAACAGCAACAGCAACAGCAACAGCAACAGCAACAGCAACAGCAACAGCAACAGCAACAGCAACAGCA
>NZ_JBMPOS010000019.1:0-89054 GCF_049340345.1 Undibacterium sp. Di27W
ATGCCGTCGTTGCATTTGTCGGTATGGATCCACGTCCGTGTGACTCTGGTCAAAAACGTGGCCGCAGGAGGTTATCCAAGCGAGGCCCTGCTGAAGGGCGCCGCTTGCTATTTAACGCTGGTATGGCAGCTGCAAAATCAAAGGTATGGGCACCCTTGTATCAACATTACCGGCAACTTGGCTGGCCCTCAACGGCCGCTATCATGATCATCGCACGTAAAATATTGCGAGTTGCTTTTAGCCTGTTCAAGAACGGCGTTGATTTTAATTCTGATCTCATCTCGATAAAAACTTGACGGGAACCATAGAATCTAATCGTACCTACGTCCCTCAGCCTTTGCATATGCATTTGCAACTGCCTCGGCAGCAGCACCGAGCAGCATGATTCTTGGCCACTGGCCACGCATGCTGATAACGGTAGCGTTACGAAAAAAATAGCGCTTCTTCTCGATGGCTTCTATTTGTGACCAAGGCAGGAATAGCGGCGGACTAAACAGACGGAAAAGAAAAAACACGGACAAATGCAGGCCCTGTTCATTGACAGACACAAACAGGCAGCTACCATAGCTGACCGGGAAAAACCTGGAACCCATGGAGCCTGAGGCAAAGCGAAAACGTTCACCGGTCGCCGCCTGTGTCGCCCGAAAATGTGTAGCCAGGCTGGCCCATCCACCAAGAAATGACAGGGACACCAAAATGCTGAACATAAACGGGACAAACACCACCGGAAACCATGGGCTTGTTGGGGAAAAAAGGAATAGGCTGTCAGTCATGACGGAAATTTTTCTGATACTAGATTAAGTAAATCACATTGTAGCCGGTGTAGCTCGCGTAGGTATGATTAGCGCAGCGTAATCGTACACAACCGTGTCCAAAGAAAAGGAAAATACCTCAAGTAGATCGCTTGGTCATTGCTAGTCTATCTCAACATGAACATGATTATTGCTGACTGAAAATCGCAAAGCAGCCATGGTGCAAAAGCAGGCTGGAACAGGCAGCATGCGTACGATTACGCTGCGCTAATCGTACCTACATCCCTGCCTTTCAACCTCACCCAAACACCCCACCCTCATCCGCATCCAGTATCACCGACAAAGTAATATGCCGTGGCCGTGTCAGTGCGAACAGCACTGCATCCACCACGTCCTTGCTGGTTGCACGCTCGCCTTTCTTGCGGTCTTGCACGGCATCCCATTCTGGCTGCTGTGGTGTGACATCATCAAGATAAGGTGGATGTACGCTGATGGAGCGTATGGGTGTGCCTGCCAGCATTTGCTTGAAGCCATCTGCCAGGCCAGCCTGGGCGTGTTTGGCGGCGTAGAAAGGGACGGACACGCTTTGCATACGGGCGTTGGGCAAGCCGCTGATGGAACCTATGGTGAGGATGTCTGCACCACTTGATAATCTCAGCAGCGGTAGCAAGCCCTGAGTCAGCAGGAAGGTACCAGTGACGGCAGAATTGATGACACCCAGTACCTGTGCAGGTGTATAGGGCTCATCGCTGGCCTGCAGCCACATGGTGCCGTTGTTGATGAGCAGGTCGATGTGGGTGTGCGATTTGATGATGGTATCAACGGCAGCCTGCACGCTGTGTACATCGGCCAGATCAGTTGCTACACATAGCGGATTATCGTGTCCCAGGTTTTGTATGGTGCTGGCAGTATCAGCAAGCTGTGCAGGATTGCGGCCACACAAAATCACTTTGCAGCCTGCCTCTGCCAGTGAGATGGCAAGTGCTGCACCCAGGCCGCGTCCTGCGCCTGTGATTACTGCGGTTTTTCCAGCCAGACCAGTCATACATTTCCCCTCAGAAATTCTCTTCATTCAATGTGAGGAAAACTATACAGTAGTCTTGTCAGGCGTGCAGCGGGGCGCTTGCTTGAGCTTGCAGGAGCGGCTTTAGCCGCGAATAGCGGGCCGTGTCATTCATTTCGATTGTTTTAATATTCGCGGCTTCAGCCGCTCCTGCAGGGTGATGCCAGGAAACTCTGAGTATTCAAGCAAGCATAAAGCACATGACTACATCAGAGCTTCCCCAGGTCTGGTAATTACATCATTACGCTGGCTTCATGAACCCCAGATTCTTCACCGTAAAATTGGCAAGGTCGGGCAATGTACTGGCTAACTGGCTGTTGGGTAAAAACCAGTCCAGCACGGTGGCTGCGTATTGATTGACCGAGGTGGTGGGGATGAACTGGCCCTTCGCATTTGGCCCGCTGCCTTTATCGTCGGGGCCGCCGAGGGTATAGTCGGGCCAGGTGCCGTAGGATTTTTGTCCGCGGACTGCGCCTCCCAGCACCAGTTGGCAATTACCCCAGGCGTGGTCGGTGCCATCGCTGCTGTTGGGTTTGAGTGAGCGGCCAAAGTCAGATGCGGTCATAACCGTTACCTTGTCAGACAAGCCCATCAGGCGCATGGTCTTGGTAAAGCCTGCCAAAGCTTCTGACATATCGCGCAATAAAATCGGGTGTCTTTGTAACTGGTTGGAATGCATATCAAAGTCACCCGTGCCTACGCAAATGATATCGCGCACGCCGCCCAGTTTTGAGCGGGCGCTGATAATCGTGGCGGCACGCCTGAGATGCCTGACAAATTCCACATCCCTGGCCTGGCTGAAACCTGTCGTTATTTCACCAGGTATGGCTCCAGAAAACAGTGGGCTGATGGTTTCATTGACGTCTATCGTGCCCTTCTCCTGTTCACCCCATGCCCTGACAAATTCAGAGGCGCTGCCTGTCGCTGATCCGACCAGCATCTTGATCAGGTCAAGTCGCGAGGTCGTCGCCACACCGGCTTGTTTGATGGCATTGTCGTTATACGTCAGCGCCGTACCTGAGAGGCGTAATTGCGCAACTCGCGGTGCTTGCCCCCAGCGCTTGTCACCGGCAAAGGAATAGGATTTACCCATGCCTGCATTTTGCAATGCACGGCCGCCCCAGCCGCTTTGTACCTTGGGGTCACCCATGGCATTGTGCCAGCAGTTTTGCTGTCCGCCATGATCGAATAACTGGCTGGGTATCTGGCTGGTGTCACCGTCCCTGACCAGGCCTGCATACTCGGCCTTGGTGATGGGCCTGACCAGCGGGCCTACATTGGCAATGATGGCCATGCTCTTGTCGGTCCAAAATTCTTGCAGCGCGGCCATGGCCGGGTGCATGCCCAGGCGTTCAGGGCCATCCAGTGGGCGCAATAAACCATTCTCGCCAGCGATGCCTTTGTCACTGTCATTGCGACGCAGGGCAAGACCATTGCGGGACTGGTTATAGATCTTGTAGATGGCTTCATCCAGAGGGGCAAAGCAATTGAAACCGTCATTGCCACCCACCATATAGACGTAGATGAGTGCCTTGTAGTCAGCGCTTTGTGCATTGGCGTCTGTATATGAAAATACCGAGACGCCAGTGGCGATGGAAGCGACTGAGGCAGCAGTCGAGGCGATCCCGCTTCTTAAAAATTTTCTGCGATTCATGGGGAAGTCCTTAGCGTTGAATTTGATAGTATCCAGACTTGCGGATCAGATACAGAGCCAGCTTCACACGCTCGGTTAAATAATCGCTCTTATAGGTTTTTACCAGCTTGCCGTTGTTGGCCGTATCGCTGGCCGGCGTCCATTTGCTGATGGCATCGACGATGGTTTTGATATCTGCCTCAGGCAAGCTGCCAGCAGCAAAGGCCGCATTCATCCAGCGCACCAGGCTGTTTGCATCTGCTGCCTGGGTTACCAGGTTTTTATATTCCAGCCTGGTACCCAGGTCCCACGGCGAGTTGTAGCGCGGTTGACCATCGGCAGCGAGCGGGCAATTGCCGTCTTTGCGTTTTAAACCGGTATCGCAATTTGGCAAGATGCCTTCGCCTTCATTGTATTGGCTGAAGATCAGGTAGTTATCAAAATTGGCGCGCGAAATGAGTTCGTTGGAGCCATTGATTTCAAACTCAGGCCCGACCAGATTATTGGGATTGGAACCAGGCAGTGGTGCATCCGGTTTAAAGAAGTTAAACACGGTGGGTGAATCAAACACCAGTTGCCCCAGGTCTTCACCCACACTATGCCGCCCCATCTGGCGGCCATCGGTAACAGAACCGGGCAGCGCACGCAATAGCGATGTCATGAACATGATGGGTTCTTTGAGCTTGCCAAAAGACGGGTCTGCTGTACTGGCAGGGTCGCGTGCTTCCGGGTCCAGCAAAATGGCGGCGATGACGGCCCGCATATCACCGCGTTTGCCAGCGCCAATATCACCAAATTTGCCGCTGTCAAATGCATCGGCTACCCGGCTGACATAGGACGGCTTGGGGTTGCTGGTCACCAGCCGCTGTATCAATTGCTTGCTGATGAAGGGGCTGACATTGGGGTGGCTCTGCACCGCTTGCAAGGCCGCATCAAAAGCCTGTTTGGCATTGCGCGATGCCGGTATCGTCATGTCGGAGACCAGCAAGCGCTTGTCGCCACGCGCAATCGCTGCTGGGTCATCATGTTTGGCGTCGATGAAAATCATCGGGCCGCCATAGTAAGAGTTGTTCCAGGAATTGGGATTGCGTATCGTGTAACGTGAATAACCGCCAGCAGGATAAGTCATGCCTGAGAATGCATAGGCATAATTCAGGGCGATTTCTTCGGTATAGGTTTGCTTGCATTTGTTTTGCTGCAAACTGCCATCATGATTCAATAGACAGGGGCCAACTGAAAACAGTTGCAAAAATTCACGGCCATAATTCTGGTTTGGATCAACCCCGTCATTGTTGACCGAGTTGATAAAGTCACCCGTCACCGGGCTCAGTGAAAAAGCCCGCAGGATGTCAAAATAATTGCCAAATGCCTGGTCACGAAAGATTTGCTGATGAATGCGCAAGCCATAGGTGTGATCAGAATCTTCTCCCATGCCTACCAGTATTTCTGACAGCGCCAGTGCGACACGGCCACGCAACTGGTCATCGGCATTGATGGCCTGACGATAAAATTCCCAGACCAGCGGGTCGCTGGTCATATTGTCGCGGCCACAGTGCTCTGCCGTATAGTGTTCATCAAAATTGCTACCGCCTGCACAGCCGCCAGCGACCTTGTCAATGAACTCGTTGCCAACGGTGTATTGCGTAGGCACCAGCGTAAACTGCTTCATGATCCATTGCCGGGCACCGAGTTGTTGTATGTCGGCGATACCCGCCAGCGTAGGCCCGAACGTGGCCTGGTGCATGAGGCGTGATGCGTCAGCGAGGGATTGCAGATCGGCTGCACCCAGCGATGTTGCTACTGCGGCCGCCATGGGCGGTGGTGCTGCCTGCTTGTTCTGGTTACTGTCATTCGAGTTGCTGCCAGAACCGCAACCGGCCAGACATAAGCTTAATAGGGACGAGCTCAGGCAAATGGCCCTTATCCGGCCTGGTAATATTTTTTTCACTGATGAATACCTCGTGTTGATTTTATTGGTCGTCATGAGACGTGGCAGGAATGGCTTTAGCCGCGAGCGTGCGCCTGGCCGGTACGGTGTGATATTCGCGGCTGAAGCCGCTCCTACGGGATGGGGCAAGGAAACTCTGATGTGTAGATGCCTGCACTGTCAGACACAGGACTGCATCAGAGTTTCCCCAGTCAATTACAAAGACTTCAAGAAAGCCAGCAACGCATCCCTATCAGCCTTGGACAAATTCTCAAAACGCTGGCGGGATTTATCTGCTTCGCCTGCGTGCCAGAGTATGGCTTCGGTCAGGTTGCGGGCGCGGCCATCGTGCAGGTAGCCGACCTTGCTGTTATTGCCCATGACTTTGTCGGTATAGCCTATGCCCCACAGCGGCGAGGTACGCCACATATTGCCCTGGGCCTGGCCTTCTACCAGCTTGTCGGCCAGACCTGTGCCCATGTCATGCAGCAGCAAGTCTGTGTAGGGCTTGATGGTCTGGTTGCGCAATTCTGCCAGCAGATGGCCGTTACCAGTTTTCATCTCTACCGTGTGACATGCTGAACAACGCATGCTCTGGAACAACTTGGCACCGGCACTGACTTGCTGCGGGTTGACGACATGCTCATCCATAGGTGCGACACCTTTGGGGAAACCACTGGCAATGCTGCGTTGTGCAGGCACGGCCACCAGACCGAGGTAGCGGGTGATGGCTTGCAGGTCAGTTTCCGAGATCCCTTTTTGCGCAGGTGCGGTGGCGCAGCCAGCCGGGTCTGTCGTGCAGCTGCGGTTAGGGTAGCTTGGTGAAGTGACAGCCATGTCTTGCAACAGCGCAGCAGCAGCCTGGTGACGCAGGGTGGCCTTGGATGCCTTCCAGCCAAAGCGGCCTACCCGTACTGCACCGGTTTCTGGCTCATACACATAGTTGGCCAGACCAAGCACACCATCGGCATCTGGGGTAGTGCGGGTACGTGCCAGGATGTCAGCTTCAGGCACGGCTTCGAGCAAGCCCATGCCTATCATGGGTTGGGCAGCGCGCAGCGAATATACAGTTGGTACTGCACCTTCAAATGCCAGCGTAGGTTTGCGCAACTCAACATTGCTGCCATCGGCCAGTTTGGTGGTACGGGTTTCAAATCCGGCGACGTTGACATTGGTGCCCCAGTTTTGCGGCACACCGCTGGTCGAAAAGGCATTCATCTGTACTACGGTGCCATATTGCGGATGTGGCAATTGCTGGCCCGCGGCATTGATGGCAGCTACCCGCACTGACATGCTGTCGAGGCGCTGGTTGATGGCGACAGGTGCAGGGCTGCGGCCATTATTGACGTGGCAGGCAATACAGGCAGACTGGTTGAAGCGCGGCCCCTGCAAACCCACGGCCTGCAGGTAGCGGTCATTGCCATTCTCATTATGGTCACCGGTGGTGAAATTGGTATGCACCAGACGACGGCCCTCCACAAAGCGCTGTATGTTTTGCATACCCGCATTATTGTGCGGCTGCTGGAACATGAACAGACCATTGTCAGAATAATTGTAAGAGACTGAACCCTGGCCGCCCGACAAAGTCTCATCCGGCAAAGGCACCGAGTTCAGGCGCGGCTGCACGCCATACCATGGCTTGAGGCCAGCGCCGACCACATATATCCATTCAGACGAGTAATAACGCACGCCGCCGCTATCCCCCTTGGCAGCCATGCCATCGGGCGTGGAGAACATCGATGGCGATACTTCGATGATGTCACCTGCCACCAGTGGGCGTGCGGGGATATTTTTGCCATTCGGGAAACCATTCGCATCCAGGTCGCTATGTCCAGGATAATCCTTCACGCGCAAGGTGCAGGCACCATTCACACCATCAGGCGTGTTAAGCTTGTTATTGGCAGGGTAGGGCACGGGTTTGCAGATGGCGACATTGCGGTCCACCAGTTCACCCGGATTCATCCAGCCATAGCCAGTGACGCCGACGCGATCAAAACCACGGAAGAAGGCCACGCCACCCGGCAAAAAGTCTACGGTGTTATATTGGTTGACGGTCAGCACAGGCTTGGTCACGCCTGCCACGCGGCTATTGTCGATGATCTCAAAACCCCAGGTGCGGTTCTTGAAATATTGCGGCACAAAGGTCAGGTAATTGCCCGGGCCTTTATCGACAGGCAAGCCCGTCACCGGGTCTACAGTCTCGTTCGGGCCATAGCCGATTTCATTCCATTCTTCACCACGTTCACGGCCATGGCGTGCCAGGCCGCGTGCGCCAAAGCGCGTCACCAGGGTGCCATCAGCCAAGGTGAATTGCAGGCTTTCCAATGGTTCTGCGGCGGCAGGCAAGGGTGCCCAGCCGCTACCACTGGCAGGGAATTTTAAAGCAGACGTAGTCGCATCTGGCAAGGTATTGTCGCTGCCCGGTGACTTGAATTCCACTTCAAACAAGGAGTAACCATACTGGGTAGCGCGGGCCACGCCTTGCAGACGCAGGTAGCGGGCATTCGCACCCAGGTTAAAGAATTCTTCTGTGCCGCCCTTGCCATTGCTGACATAGCGCAGCTGCGTCCAGGTCTGGCCATCGTCGGATACGCGCAGGGCGTATTCCTTGCCATAGGCGTTTTCCCATGTCAGTTTCATATAGCCGACGGGTGTCTTGCTGCCAAAGTCAAACTGTATCCAGGCACCGTCTTCTGCCGTGCTGCCCCAGCGGGTATTGGCTTTGCCATCAATCGCCATGGCGGCTGACATGGCCTGGTTTTCTACTGCGGATGAAGTCGCGGCAACAGGCTTGACGGCCACGCCAGGCTTGCTCAAATCTATCGTTCCCGGATTGCTAGGCTGGCTGGGTTGGCTTGGGTCCGTGCCTGGTTGTGTCACCGGCGTGCCAGAGAAAGCCTGTATCTCTATGATGGAATAACCATACTGGGTAGAGCGTTTGATGCCTTTCATGCGCAGGTAGCGACCCTTGCCATTCATGTCTGTCAGGTCTTCTATGCCGCCCTGGCTATTGTCTACCGTCTTGATGGTGGTCCAGTCACTATTATTGTCAGACACCTGCAACAGGTATTGCGTGGCATGGGCGTTTTCCCACTGTATGCGCACGCGGGTGATGCTTTCTGTCTTGCCAAAATCCAGCGTCAGGTATTGGTCATCCGTGAAAGCGCTGCCCCAGCGGGTATTGTCGTTGTGGTCGATAGCCGCTGCTGCCGACAGGTCACCACGTTCCACCGAGCTGGCCGTGGCAGCGACAGGCGTCAGTGCAGTCTCGGCAGGTGCAGCTTGCGGCGGCGCGGCCATGGGGCTGGCGGTGGGGTTAGTACTGCCGGAATCAGCAGTGCTGGAACCACCACAGCCTGCCAGTTGCAGACAAAGTAGCGATGAGGCCAGGCAGATGGCCGTCATGCGGTTGGATATTTTTTTCACGTATGAACTCCTGGTTTTTTACGTTGGTGCATATGGATAAGTAGATGTGTGGGTACACGACATCCATCGATACTCATTGATAACGGTAAGCTGCATTTTTGTGGATGCGTCAGTGAAGCCTGGTCTGTACCAGGCATTCACAAAAGAGAATCAGGTAAAACGGGTCTGTGTTGACTATTTATTGTTTGTGGCCTGACAGTATCCAAATGCCAGGCAGCTTGCAAGGCCGTGTAAGCGGGCGTGTATCTGCCCTGAATTGGGGCGTGGTCCATCTCAAATTTTGTCAGTGGGACTGACAGAATTGGTCAGTTTGAAAAGCATTCCAGTGCTGGCTGATAAATTTGATCTGCAAAAAATGGAAACTTTTCCATTTTTATGGCAATGCCCGTGGTAATACCACTTGTGCAAACCATCTGCAGACCAAGATATGCCGCTGACAAAAAATGGCCAGAAAATATCAAATTTAAATTTGTAATACACAAAATTGACCTGTAAAAGAAAGTGGTATTACCGCTCCCTGGTTTATGACAAATTTGTAAGAAACAAATTGATTTCCCTGTTACAGAAAACTTACAATTGATGAGCCAAAAACAGGACCTGACCAGCATTTTCGCAACGCAATTTACACCTCTTCACGCGTCCAGTAACTCGATGATTTTATCCATGCCTCTGGCTGTCCGCGCTGTTCCACCATATAGGTACGCAATGCGCGCGCAGCCTGTTTTTCAGCGGCAATCCAGATATAGCCATCACCAGGCGGGAATTGATATGCAGCGGCGGCTGTCAGCAAAGCCTGTTCATCACTGACTGCGTCGCTGTCACGTAACAGCCAATGCGCCTGCCAGCTGGCGGCTGTTACGCAAGTCTGTTTATCTGCAGCATCAGCAAGCATGATGATGCTGGTGACCTGTGCCCCTGCGCGCAATTGCTCAAGGCGCCGTGTGATGGCAGGCAGGGCAGTGGCATCGCCTATGAACAGATACCAGTCAAAGTCATCGGCCACGACCATTGATTTGCCCGGCCCGCTGACAATCAGCATGTCGCCTGTTTTTGCCTGCATCGCCCATGCATGGGCTGGCCCGTGCTGGTGCAACGCAAAGTCCAGCACCAGGGTGCCTGTCTGTGTGTCGAAATATCGCGGCGTATATTCGCGTGTAACAAAGCTGTCTGCTTCACCCGCAATGGGTAGCAAGATCTTGACGTGGTCATCATGCGCGAGGCTGCTAAAGTCATGCAGCTCATCTGACTGGAAAGTGATGCGCTGCATATGCGGTGTCAAGCGTGTGACGTCGATGACGCGCAGGGTTCTACGGCGTTTTTCCCAGTGCAGGCGTTCTATGTGGTGTTTAGTGTTTGTGGTCATGATGGTTTTTATTTTGTGAGCCGTAGCTCGTGTTAGTTGATGATTGTGGTTGTGTCAGGATGTAGGTTGGGCAAAGTGCGTAGGTTGGGCTGATCTGTAGGTTGGGCTACGCTTTACCAGCCCAACACTGGGCGTTTAAATGACGTATACGTTTGCAAAGGCCGAGTGTTGGGCTGATGAGGCGTAGCCCAACCTACAGGTCTTGCCAACCTACATAGTTTTTCTTCGCCCACACCGCCTGACATTAAACGCCAGCGCCAGCGTGGCGCACATCGCAACCGGTATCCCCACCATCCACGGCAGGCGTACGGCAACTGCATACAGGGCTGTGCCCGCCGCCGGGCCTACGGTATCTTTCAAATCTGCCGCTACCGATGCGGCTGCCATATAAGTAGCCCGTGCATGTGCAGGTGCGAGTTCCATGATCAAGGTAGGTAGCAAAGGGCCAAACAGCATTTGCGACAGCGAAAGCAAACTCACACCCAGCACCAGCGCCGCCAGGCTGGATGAAAACAGCAGGCACAAAAAAGCAGCCACCAGTACGCAGCCGCTGGCAATCACCATCTTGAAATTAGACACATGCGCCAGCACAGCGCTGATCTTCAACTGGAACAGCACTGTCAATACCGCCGCATAAGTAAACAGCAAACCTATCTGCGAAGGTGTCAGGGTGCCCGCATCGACCGCATGCAGCGGCAAGACTGAACTTAGCCAGCCCGCGGATATTTGCAGGCACATTGACCACAGCAGCAAACCAGCGAGACGCACATCCCGGAAGGCGGGCAGGATGCCCAGCAAACTTTCATCTTCGTCTTCAGGGACGGTATTTTTTGTCAGCGTCTCCGGCAGCCACAACGCAATGATCAGCGTACTGATGAGTGTCGCCAGGGCAGACCCCAGGAACACCGCACCAAGTGAAAACAGCGCCAGCACAGAGCCCACCGCCGGGCCTGCCACGCGGCCCGCACTCGACATGACGCGTGCGATGGAAAAATAATAACGGTGCTGCTCAGCCGGTACGGCATCGGCAATCACGGCAGAGATGGTGGGATGCAAGACGCTTTCAAACGCGCCTATCAACACCAGCACCAGGGCAGATGCCCATACACCGTGGGTAAAGTAGAGCATGGCAAAGCCCATCCCCACGCCCGCAGTGGAGATCAGCAAGACCGGGCGACGTCCGACACGGTCGGCAATGCCGCCCACCAGAGGCGTAGCCAGCAACTCGCCGCCAGAATAGCAAGCCAGCAGCAAGCCTATATGGCTGGCAGAAATGCCTGCCTCTTTTTCTGCCCACAAGGCAAAAAAAGGCATGAGTACACCATCAGCAAAGCCGACAAAAAAACAAAGGAAGAGGCCAACAGCAGTGGCAAGAGGCGCATTCGTAAAAATGCGGAGAGAGGCACAAAGCCAGAGTGGTAATCGTGGTAGTAGAGATACCAGCTGTGATAGTAATCGCATATACATTATCCATGGCGCGACAAATCTGCTTGCAAATGCATGACAAATTTGTTTGCGCGTTGGCTAACGTAAACGCTTACGTCACTGTTTCCAGTGATATGGCGCGATCCTAACAAAGAAAAATTGCGGCGTCAATCAGGGTTTGCTGAGCGCCTTTGAATGCGTTCAAGTGATGGACTTGTCTTTGCGAAAACTAATATGAAAGAAAAGAAACTATATGCATTTCTTTGCCAGGGTAATTTTTGCGGGCGGGTGATGCATGGCATGAATGTAGGAGCAGCTTCAGGGCCGTAGGTTGGGCTACGCCTTACCAGCCCAACACTGGGCCTCAACGAACGGACGTCTCATTTAAACGCCGAGTGTTGCAACCTACGAAGCAGTGCGCTCAAATGACGTACACGTTTGCAGAGGCCCAGTGTTGGTCTGATACCCCGTAGCCTAGCGAGGCCCGGCCCAACCTACGAAGCCTGGCGAGGCCCGGCCCAACCTACGAAGCTATATGCATTCTTTGCCAGGGTAATTTTTTCGGTCGGGCGGGTGATACATGGCATGAATGTAGGAGCGGCTTCAGCCGCGAATACGGTGCTTACTGTTCGCGGCTAAAGCCGCTCCTGCAAGAAGTTTGGTTGAACGGTCTTTATTCAACAATCAATGTATACGTCACCGCTTGCGACATATCATTGCCACGCCCGCCAAAGTTGATCGTATGCTTGCCCGGGCTCAAAGGTTTGAGCATGACATAGTAGCCATCGGCAGCAGCGGGATCGAGTTTGACGCGGCCGCCGGTCAATGCACCTGCGTCAAAGCAGCCAGGGCTGACCTGTCTGTGTGCTTCAAGTTTGGTGGCGCGCACGCCATCAACTTCCAGTATCAGCATATGGATGCCATCTATGCTTTCCCTGACAGCTTCGGTGACGCCCTGGCAACTGATTTTGCCTGGTATATGTGAATTGACCATGTAATTAATCAGAGGAAAGTACAGGTATTTATCCTTTGGGACGGTGCAAGTCCTGATGGTTCTTTGCGTACTATACGTGCCAGTCAAAAACCAGACCGGGCCTTGCTGTTTCAAATGGCAATAGTCCCCGCTTTTATCTGCCACTGGACTATTGTCTTCGCCATCAAATGAGTGCGCCCATTGCCACCAGGCGCTGGACCATTCTCCCTGGGTTTTGCCAGCAACAACTTGTTTTGGCGCGATCAGGGTGACAGGGCTGGCCGCCAGGCTGCTAGTCGGTAACTGACTGGCCAGCGAAAATAAGAGAGCGAGAGATAGTTTGGAGATGTTCATCAAAGTGCTTGGATAGAGATTGCTTGCATTGGAAGAGCTGGATAAGTTTGCCCGCCTGCTCTTGCATTGGAAAGAAAGGCGCATTCTACCAAGTTTTTTTATGCGCACATCATTCTGTCCGGCGCGCGTAGTGGTCCGTAGGTTGGGCTACGCTTCATCAGCCCAACACTGGGCGTTTAAATGACGTAAACGTTTGCAGAGGCCGAGTGTTGGGCTGATACCCCGTAGCCCAACCTACGGACCCGGCCCAAACTGCACCCAGTCCAACAGCTCCCGCGGAGTAAAGGCGGACGCTTCCCTGGCCACGCTCAATGCACAGTTTGTAGGTTGGGCTACGCTTCATCAGCCCAACACTGGGCGGTTAAATGACGTATACGTTTGCAGAGGCCGAGTGTTGGGCTGATACCCCGTAGCCCAACCTACGAAGCCTGGCGAGGCCCGGCTCAACCTACGGGCCAGACCCAACCTACACGGCCTATCCTGCGGAGTAAAAATCGACGCTTCTCTTAACACGCTCAATGCATGGCAACCACCCTTGCCTGCCCAGGCACAAAGGAAATCCCATCTGCCTTGTCCAGCCGCCCCGCCAGCGTCGTCAAGCCCCAGGCACCGATTACCACCAGCGCACCTATCCACGGTGTATGCATCAAACCCAGATGGCTGACGATGAGGCCACCGGCCCAGGCACCCACCGCAATGCCTACATTAAAGGCCGCGATATTCAAGCCTGATGCCACGTCCACGGCTTGCGGTGCATCCTGCTCAGCACGCTGCACCACATACACCTGCAAACCCGGCACATTGCCAAATGCCACTGCACCCCAGGCCAATACGGTCAGCAAGGCCAGCCATTTATTGTGTGCAGTAAAAGTCAGCACCAGCAAGACCAGGGCCAATAGAGCAAAGACGATTTGCAATGCCGCGACCGGGCCTTTTTTATCGGCCAGTTTGCCGCCCCAGATATTTCCAAAGGTTACCGAGACACCATACACCAGCATCACCAGGCCCACCGCATTGGCGCTAAAGCCGCTGATGTCTTGCAGTACAGGCGCGAGGTAGGTGAAGGCGATAAAACTGCCGCCATAACCCAGCGCCGTCATTGCATACACCAGCAACAGGCGTGGTTTTTTCAGCACCGCCATTTGCGTCAATAAAGAGGCAGGCTTGCTGCTGGCAATCGTCGAGGGGATTAGGATCGCACAGCCGATAAAAGCAATCACACCCAGTGCCGACACCGCCAGAAAGGTAGACTGCCAGCCCAGATGCTGACCGATGAAGGTGCCGAGCGGCACACCCGTCACCAGCGCCACCGTCAGGCCGCTGAACATCAGTGCAATCGCACTCGCCGCTTTGTCCTTGGCCACCAGGCCAGTGGCGATGGTAGAACCTATGGAAAAAAATACTCCATGCGCCAGACCAGTCAGTACCCGCGCCGCCATCAGCGAGGCATAGTTGGGTGCCATCCAGGCCACCAGGTTACCGATTGTGAACAAGGCCATCAGGCCCAGCAGCAATTGCTTGCGTGGCAGCTTGCCAGTCAGCGCCGTCAACACTGGCGCGCCGACAGCAACACCCAATGCATACAGGCTGACCAGCAAACCGGCAGAAGGCACAGACACCGCCAGGCTGCTGGCGATGGTGGGGATAAGGCCGACAATTACAAATTCTGTCGTACCGATGGCAAAGGCGCTGAGTGTCAGCGCCCACAGGGCAAGTGGCATGAAATAACTCCTGGTTTGAACTTACGCAAAACCGCCCCAGCTGCGTTGCAGCTCCTAGCCGTACTAAAGTACTGTCTTCGTCGCTGACGCCTTGCTGGGACAATTTTGCGTAAGTTCGATGTAAATGTGAACGAGATGCCAGTCTGAACCCATGCAAGCATAAGAAAAATAGCTTAAGCTACACTTAACTTATGACTGGGAATCAACAATGCTAAGTCTGGAAACCATGAAGTCGCTCGTCGCGGTGGCCGATACCGGTTCGTTTTCAGCCGCCGCCGAGCGCCTGGGACAGACCCCATCCGGCATCAGCCGTAGCATTTCCCGTCTGGAAGCGCAACTGGGTATGACCCTGATGACGCGCACCACTCGCAAGCTGGAAATCACCGAGGAAGGCCACTGGCTACTACAAAGGACCAGGAAGATACTCTGCGATATTGATGACACCGAAGAACAACTGACAGCACGCCTGTCGCAACCATCCGGCCTGGTGCGGGTAAATGCCGCCACCCCCACGCTGGATCACTTGCTGGCCCCGCTGGTGGCAGATTTTCTGGATGCCTACCCCCTCATCAGGCTGGAACTGGTCAGTGGCGAAACCTTTGTTGATCTCATCGAAGAGCGGGCAGACCTGGCGATACGCATAGGCCAGTTGACGGACTCCAGCCTGCACGCACGCCGCCTGGGTAGCAGCCGCATCCGCCTGGTGGCCGCACCGCATTACCTGGCACGCCATGGTGAACCACACACCATGGCTGACCTGGCTCAGCACAGATTACTGGGCTTCACCGCCCCCGCCAGTTTGAATACCTGGCCGCTGCCCAAATCAGATACTGCCAAAGATGGCGCAGAGAATGAAGGCTACACCATAGACCCCGTCGTCAGCGCCAGCAACGGCGAAACCCTGCGCCACCTGGCAGTGCAGGGCGCGGGCATCGTTTGCCTGTCTGACTTTCTCACCATGGCCGACCGTGCCCACGGCAGGCTCAAACCCGTGCTGGCTGACATCAGCCTGCCCTGGATGCAGCCAGTCTGGGCAGTGTTCTATAAACAGGAAGCAATACCACCAAGAGTGGCCGCCTTGCTGGATTTTTTGATGACGAGATTGCCGCTGGACAGGGTGTGAATATCGTAGGTTGGGCTACGCTTCATCAGCCCAACACTGGGCGTTTAAATGACGTATCCGTTTGCAGAGGCCCAGTGTTGGGCTGATGAGGCCCGGTCTGGCGAGGCCCGGCCTAGCGACGAGCTGGGCCATGCAAACCGTACGCCCGCCTATTTGCGCCGGGAACTTTGAGATACCTTATGCTGCTTGCGGCGAGTATCCAGATTTGCGAAGTTTTTTAGTTCGTCAACCAACGCCACTAGGCTCCAGCCTGCGCTGGAGCGACGTTGCAAAGGATAGAGGTGATTGATAGAGCTTGCTCAGAAAATAGATCGCTTGACTGATACTTCTCAAACACTCAGTAAAGCTCATAAAAACAAGTTCACACAAAGAAGTTCACAAAAACAAGTCCACAAAAACAAGTTCATACAAACCGCATCGCCCGCATATTTGCATACCTTCAAAATCGTCATTCCTGCGCAGGCAGGAATCCATCGTATTTGTGCCGTGTGCTTTGCTATGCCGGATATCGCTTGCAACGAATACCCGGTTTTCGTAGCTTGGGCCGGGCCTCGCCAGGCCCGGCCTAGCGAGGCCCGGCCCAAGCTACAATGTTCACAAGCTATATCCCCTCTACTCCCGTGCCGAAATCGTCAACACAGGCACATCTGGATCAGCCACATCCAGGACAACGCGATACTTGCCCGCCTGCGGCGGTTCAAACCAAATATCCTTGCCTGCCCATGCCAGGGCCTTGCCTGTGTTGATGAGGAAATTGCCCCTGGTTTCATTGGCCCTGCTGTCGGCGATACCGAGGTCAAGCATCTTGAAATCTTTCGATACTATCTTGAACTTGCTGATGCCCTTGGGTAAAACCACATCTACGCTAAAATTGCTGGCATCAATCTGCGTCAAGGGTAATGAGGTATCCCATTTGTTCATGCTGCCGCTCAGGTAGATAGGCTGGGCGGTGTAATGGGCCATGCTGGTGGCTGGCGATGGCTGGAATTCAACCAGGGTGTCGTCCGGCCAGTTGCGGTCAGCAAGCGGCAACACCACATACTTCAGGCGATGGCCGTTCGTGAACACGGTACGCTTGTCGCCCGATATCAGGGTCACGCTGTCAGAGGCGAAAGGCGTATACGTGCCATAGCTGACCCTTGATGACAGGCACCAGTCCGTGCCACCCAAGGCCACGGCGGCAGCAGCACGCAGGAAGACATTGAATTCTTTCTTGGCGATCGCAATGGCGACCTGGCATTCCAGGCGCACATCGCCAAGGCGGCGCATATTTGCCGGCACGTTAGCACTGTCCACGCGTGGCATGCCGCTGAATTCACCACGGCTGCGATTGAGCAGTAATTCAGCATCGCCATCAGCAGCCGCCTGGTCGCGTGGCAGGATAAAACTGCCATCCGCAGCAAGCGGCACCGGGATGGATAGATCGTCTGTGGCGATGCGCAAGCTCAAACCTGCCAGCGAGGTAGCCGCATGCCGCGGTTTAAGCACAAAGCGCAAATTATCCGCAGCCGGGGCCAGTTGGTGCTTGCTCTCGAACATATCCAGCCCGGCCAGCATATTACGGTAAGAGCGCAATTCAGGATTCTTGATACCATTCACGGCGACTGACTGAGGCTCTTCAGTGGGGGCGGTAGTAGCTGAGTCCTCTGCGGCTATCGCAGTCTGGCAGAGTTGAAGCAGGAGAATGCTGGAGATAAGCAAGCGCGTCATGAGTTATGGTGTATGGTTTGCAACAGCAGGCACTATATCCCAGAGTTTTGACTATCTGTAAAACTTCAACATGAAAGCCATTGCAATTTTTATCTGGATATCATTAAATTGCCGCGACCCGGACAAAATTGATTTGCCATCCCTTACAGCCTAGCCCATGCAGAAACACTTCATACGCCATCGCTACTGCATGGTCGCCCTATTGTTGAGCGCCACCGCCTGCAAGCCAGGCGTGAACCAGGTCGCAGTGCAAACACCTCAGGCATCTGCTGGCGCTGCTGCAATGGCGCAGAGCAATGCCGCCAATAGCGGTAGTGCCGCCCTTATTGACGCACCAGCGACACCAGCACTCACCGCAACCAGCACTTACACCGGCCCCTTCGGCCTCGCCATGGCCATCAGCGAAACAGAACTCATCAACAAACTGGGCTTCGTCAAATCCGCCAAAGCCAAACATCTGTTCGAAGGCCAGCCACCTGCGCCGCTGGCAGATTTCAGCGATTACTTCGCCGTCACGGCCCCCATCAGCGGCATCTGCAAGCTCGGTGCATCGCGTAGCATCACCGCCGTCAGCGGCACAGGTGAGCAGATCAAAGTCGCCGCCGACCGTATCGCGCTGGCGCTGGAACAGCAATATGGCAAACCCAGTCTCAAGAAAGACAAAGTCAAAACCGACATCTACAGCCGCCGCCCGCAATTCTGGATGGTTGGCCTCAAGGAAGGCTCAGTCAGTTACGGCTACCTGTGGGCCAATGGCAAGACCGAACGCGAACTGCCCGACAACATCCTCAACATCATCGTCTTCGCCCAGGCCCACGCCATCAACCGCGGCGAAGTCGGCGTCAGCTATGAGTTTGCAAATTATGCGGATTGTGAGAAAGAGTGGCGGAAAGAGAAGGGGCAAAAAAATAATGGAAGATGATGGTTTGAACCAAATGGCCCATTCATATACTCAGCCTGCAGGATGCGACGCGCACCAGCGTTGTTGAACGCCATGCGTATTGGTGCGCATGGCACACTCTACGGCATATTTATAGCCATTATCTACCGTGTTAAAGTATTGCCACACTCAGGGTGAAAACTGCCCGATCCCTTATCTGAAAAGACACACACATGCATATCGCCATAGTCAGTTTTGAAGGCTTCAATGAACTTGATTCACTGATCGCACTCGGCATCCTGAATCGCATCAAGACACCAGGCTGGCGCGTTTCCATTGCCAGCCCGACTGCGCAAGTACGTTCCATGAATGGCTTGCTGATGGAGGCACAGATTTCATTGCAAGAAGCCTGCACGGCTGATGCCGTTATCGTCGGCAGTGGCTCGCGCACGCGAGAGGTAGTGGAAGATGCTGAACTGATGGCGCAATTGCAGTTTGATCCGGCGCGCCAATTATTGGCGGCCCAATGCTCTGGCGCACTGATCCTGGCCAAGCTGGGTTTGCTGGATGGCGTGCCAGCCTGTACTGACGTGACGACCAAGCCCTGGGTTGTGGCGGCAGGCGTCGATGTCCTTAATCAAGCTTTCTTCGCCAAGGGCAATCTCGCCACGGCTGGCGGCTGCCTGGCATCACAATACCTGGCCGCCTGGGTCATCGCCCGCCTGGCGGGCACAGAGGCCGCAATCAGTGCCATAGATTATGTGGCGCCTGTGGGGGAAAAGGAAGAGTATGTCGTCCGCACGATGAAAAATATTTCGCCGTATTTGTAGTATGTGGTGATGGTTCATAGACGCAAATGCAGCGTAAGGCATTATCCCTCGCAGGATAAACCTGACACCTCATGTAGGGTGCGTTATAACGCACCGCATATGACCTGGGAGAAATGAAGAAATTTTGCATGCCGGACATGCAAATGCGTGTATGACAGAGGGTTTGTAAAGAACGGTACTTGTCAGCGAGCATCCATGCGGTGCGTTATAACGCACCCTACAGGATACGGCAACGCCTAGTCAGCAAACATATCGAAGCTGCTGCGTTTAAAGTTTGGCGATACGTATTCAGGTCATCCCGGCGCAGGCTGGGATCCATATAAATCTCTCTTTGCCGATATGACCTCGGTGTCGTGCAAGGATGTTTTTTTTGAAATGAGCATGATGATCACTAGCATAAGCAGTTTCCTTACTTCAAATGAAGCATTGCGCATTTTTTTCATTGCAGGCGCAATTTTTGGTGTCGTCATGCTTGCATATACTGTTGCTCGCAAAAGAAACAGGAATAATTTATTTTCTATGTTTGTGTATTGGTTTTGTTATTTGAATCTGTTTTTCAAATTCACTTATTTGTTTTATTGAATCCTCGGGATAAGCCTGACACATCGTGTAGGGTGCGTTATAACGCACCGCATGTGAGTTGGGGAAAATGAAGAAATTTTGCATGCCGGGCATGCAAATACGAGTATGACAGAGGGTTTGTAAAAGAGAGGATATCTGTCAGCGAGCATCCGGGTGGTGCGTTATAACGCATCCTACGGGGTACGGTTTCAGAAAGAAAATATCGCCCTTATAACCGTATCGAAGCAATGAAGTTTAAAGCATTGCAATACACATTCAGGTCATCCCAGCGCAGGCTGGGATCCATCTGCGCAAATGCCGTTGTCAGCAATAGTGAGTACTTTCAGGAGTATGGAGGCAGGCTACATCACAGCAAAATGAGATTCCGGTATTCATGCGCTTGAACTCAGGCGTAAACCGTCCCCGCCATCGCCGCCTTGATCCCCAGGCTGCCCTTATCCACTATTGCCAAAAAAACCGCCTTTGCTTCTGCTGCATCCTGCTTTTGCCGGAAACACTGGTGAGCCTGGATCAGCGCCACTGTCCATGTCGCCAATAACAGGCCCGCTGCCAATGCTGCATCGGTGTCGCCAGCTTCGCGCCTGACGGATGCGGCCATGGCTTCTGCCACGACTTGTGTGATCTCATCGCGTATGGCCCTGGCACGTGCCTTCAGGCTGGCGCTGCCTTCTATGGTTTCTATGAAGCCCTGGCTGCCAGGCGAGATATAGCCCCTGGCTGCAGAGGCAAACCTGACATAGGGGCTTTCTTCCGCCACCAGTTTATGCGCCAGCAGGCGCAGGGTTTCGATCGGGGAAATGGCTGGGTCACGCTGGCGCAAGCTTGCACGCAGCATCTCGCGTGCTTCTTCATCGCGGTCAAAGAACATGTCTTCTTTGCGGGGGAAGTGATTGAACACCGTCATGCGCCCCACGTCAGCCGCAGCTGCTATCTCATCCACCGTCACATGATCAAAGCCGCGCTCCTGGAATAAGCGGGTGGCAGCGTCAGAGATGCCCTGGCGCATGGCCAGGCGTTTGCGGGTGCGGAGATCAGTGGGATTTGACATGGAAGGAATCATAGCATATATTAAATGTACTCAGTATATGTTTATATTGAGTATATATTAAGAAAGACTGATTTTATGACTACATTAACTAGTACAGGCCAGCCGCATAGCCAGGCGGGCGGGAGCCGCGCCCTGGGCGTCATCTTCGCTGCCATTGGCCTCGATGCGGTCGGCATAGGCCTGATCTTCCCCATCCTGCCGCGCCTGCTGGCAGAGGTGATACATGGCGACAATGTCGCGCCCTATATAGGCATCATGACCGCACTGTATGCGATCATGCAATTCATCTTCGCACCGGTGCTGGGCGCATTGAGTGACAGGCTGGGCCGCCGCCCGGTGCTGCTGATCTCGCTGGCTGGCGCGGCCATCAATTACCTCGTCATGGCCTTCGCGCCACAACTCTGGATGTTAATGCTGGGCCGCGCCATAGCCGGGCTGACCAGCGCCAATATGTCGGTGGCCATGGCCTATATCACCGACATTTCGCCAGAACAGCAGCGGGCACGTCGCTTTGGCCTGTTCAATGCAGTGTTTGGTGCTGGCTTCATTATCGGCCCCATTCTTGGTGGCGTGCTGGGTGACTATTGGCTGCGCCTGCCTTTCATCGCCGCAGCGATCTTGAATGCGGCCAACCTGCTGATGGCATACTTCGTCTTGCCAGAATCACGCACACCTAGCCGCGAAAAGCTGGACCTGGCGGCGCTTAACCCGCTGCTGCCCATGCGCTGGATATTCGCCATGAAGAAGCTCATCCCCGTCACCATCATCTTCTTCGTCCTCAGCATGACGGGTGAAGTGTATGGCACTTGCTGGGCACTCTGGGGCAATGACGTGTTTCGCTGGAATGGCTTGTGGATAGGCCTCTCGCTCGGCACCTATGGCCTGTGCCAGGCCTTGGCGCAAGCCTTTTTACCCGGCCCCGCCGTCAAGTTGCTGGGCGAGCGCGGCACCATACTGACCGGCCTGGCAGGCACCTGCATAGCCCTGGTCGTCATGGCTTTTGCCACGCAGGGCTGGATGGTGTTTGCCATCATGCCTATCTTTGTCATGGGCGGCGTCGGCATACCGGCCTTGCAGTCCCTCGCAAGCCGCATGGTCGATGACGGCAGGCAGGGGCAATTCCAGGGCGTGCTGGCATCCGCCGTCAGCCTGGCCTCCATCATCGGTCCGCTGACATTCTCGACACTTTACTTCCTCCTGCGATCACAATGGCCAGGCGCGATCTGGCTCAGCGTCGTGGTGGTGTATGCGATCGCAGTGCCGCTTGTGCTAAGCTTGCAATTTCGTAGTGCGCGTAGTGCGGAGTGATTTGTGGATGATGCAGGTTGCGGATCATTCTGTAGGGTGCGTTATAACGCACCACGTCAGCATCAAAAAACTATTCATCAGGAAAATGAAAAGAGAGCGGTACGTTCATTGGGTTGCAACGTACCCTGTAAAATTTTATGGACACACTTTTATCCTGGCTGGCAAATAATCCCTATGCTTATCATGTGACAGGGTTTCTCTTGTTACTGACCGGGATAGCTTTCCTGTTTTTTCGCATCTTAAAAAGCGACAATAAATCTATTGCTGACTACATATTGCTGTGGCCGCTGGTTATTGAACAGCATAAAAAAACTGCGACCAAAAATTCAAATAAATTTGTCGCCTGGGGTTTGCTTGTCATGGTGATGCTGGTACTGGGCAGTGTGGTCTTCTTGAATTAATAGTTTCCTAGCTCTCGTAGGTACGATTAGCGCAGCGTAATCGTACGCATGCGATGCCTCAAATTACAAGTCATCTCAAGCAATCCACTTGCCCGCCTGCCCCATTGCGATGTGAGCATGTTGCATGCCAGGCTTTATCTCATCACTAGGCCAGGGATTGTCAGGCAGTATGGGAGTTGGCTGCTGATCATGCGTACGATTACGCTTGCGCTAATCGTACCTACAGTCCTAAACACTGACCAGGGTAGTCGCTAGCAGCAAGCTGTCAAAATCATGTCAGCATAATTGTAAAGCTTTCTCGAAGGTCACCTGCACAGGCTTTATCATCAACTATTGTTACTACTGAAACCTTAATTTCACAAAGATACTCTCCCGGGATCAAGTCGCCAAAATCATCATCGTGCTCAAAAACATCAGCTTGCATACGCAACGGTATCGCTGAGGTCAGCGTAATTACGTTCCTTTTTGCCGGCGTAACTTGCATGGCGTATCCAAACCATAGTTCTGAATTGTCCAATTTTGTGAGCACTGCTCCCGTTACATGAACTGGATAACATATATCCACCGGATCATCGCTAGTAATTTCTATATTGATAGGGAATTTACGAATCTCACTTGTATAGTGAAAATCAGAAACCAAACTGATGTTCAATTGCATGACTTATTTCCTAAATTTATTGTATTACCCCGCGTAGGTACAATTAGTGCATACGGCCCTGTGAGGAGAATCATGAATATCATTAACAGGTTTTATCTGGACGCGAAAAGGGGAGCTAGATCAGTGTCCCAGCGAATCTCATCAAATGAAATACGTGAGCCAAGTTGGTTGCACTCAGATTCGGTCAGCCAAGTTCCATGCGCGTCAACAAAATACTTTTTCCCAGATTCAAGTTCCGTAGATTTTGCTATCCTTTCGAAGCAGCTCTTGTAGGTACGATTAGCGCAGCGTAATCGTACGCATGCGATGCCTCAAATTGCAAGTCGTCTCAAGCAATCCACTTGCCCGCCTGCCCCATTGCGATGTGAGCGTGATGCATGTCAGATTCTATCTCATCACATGTCCAGGGTTATCAAGCTGCATGGGGGGCTTGTCGCTGACCATGCGTACGATTACGCTTGCGCTAATCGTACCTACGGCCTGGGAATTCCCAGTTGGCCA
This sequence comes from Undibacterium sp. Di27W, assembly GCF_049340345.1. Taxonomy (NCBI): domain Bacteria; kingdom Pseudomonadati; phylum Pseudomonadota; class Betaproteobacteria; order Burkholderiales; family Oxalobacteraceae; genus Undibacterium; species Undibacterium sp. Di27W. The sequence continues at coordinate 23,679 of NZ_JBMPOS010000019.1, forward strand.
GGCAAAAATTTTTGTAGTGCGACATGTGCTTTGAATTTTCATTGGTTGCTATTTGTAGCGTCGCGAATTTTATTTCTCACCTCGTCAACCTATACAAATAAATCGCCGTCCTGAGCGTCGCTTTCTGTATCGAAGAAATATCCAGGTCTTCATCCGGTGAGTGCGCACCTCTGCCGGTAGCGCCCAGGCCATCCAGGCTGTCTACATACGGTGCGACGAATTGTATGTCGCCAGCGCCGCGTTCACCCGGCGGGAAAGCCTTGATCTCGCCCAGGCCGGCGTCATGGCTGGCTTTGGAATACACATCGAGCAAGGCCAGGTTGCCGGGTGTGGGCGACATGGGTGGGTAGTTTTCTGAGAAGCGGATGGTGGCGCTGGTGCCGGGCAAGCTTTTGCTGACGATGTCTTTCATACGCTCTCTGGCGCGCTGGCCCTGCTCTGTGCTGAGGTAGCGCAAATCGCCATGCACCTCGGCGCTGGGGGCGATGACATTGGTCTTGCCGAATGCCGTGCCCTTGCCGGTCTGGCTGTCGTAGCTGATCTCGGTGCCGCCTATGATATTGCCGGGGTTGAAGGTGAGGTCGGGCTCTATCAATTGTTCGCGAAAGCTATTCAGTATGCGTGCTGTTTCATAAATCGCGCCGTAGCCATTGTGGCCAAATACCGCGGCAGAATGGCCCTGTTTGGCTTTCACTTCCAGCACAAAACCGCCAGAGGCGCGGCGGCCCACGGTGCCTGTGGCATTGCCCTGGCTGTCGAGTGCCGTGCCCTCAAAGGCCAGCGCCACATCGCTGCGTTTGGCTGCATTGACGAGGTCGGCGCGGGACGTGGCGGTGGGGTGGCCTGCGCTTTCTTCATCACCACTGAAGATGACTTGTATGCGGGTATTGTCGAGTGCGCCCACGGCATGCAGGGCGCGCAGGGCTTCTATCATGATGACATCGCCGCCCTTCATGTCATTGACACCCTGGCCGCGCACGCGATTGCCTTTCCTGTCCCACAATTGCACGGGGCTGTCTTTTTCAAAGACGGTATCGAGATGGCCTATCATCAGCACCCGCTTACCCTGTTTGCCTTCACGCTCGGCCAGCAAATGCCCGGCCCGGTTCATGGCAGCGGGCATCTCAGACCAGCTGGTCTTGAAACCCAGGCCCTCAAGTTCATTGCTGAATAACTTGCCAACTTCGCGTACACCCGCATGATTGAGCGTGCCACTATTGATATTGACGCTGCGCTCCAGTAATTGCAAGGCTGCCTCAGAACGCGCCTGCACAGCGGCGACGATTTGCTGTTCAGTTGGCGACAGGCTTTGCGCTTGGGCTGTGGCAGCAAACAGGCTATTGGACAGGGAGAGAGCGATGCAAAGTGAGAGCGTCTTTTTGATGAACATGGCAGGTTCCTGCAAGAGAGTAGGGGCAATAAGGAATAGCCTGTTAATGTACACGGTTTTTGTGCGGAGGTGCTGGGATAGCAGAGGTATCCCAGTTTGATTTTGGCATATGTAGGGTGCGTTATAACGCACCGTCTTTACACACACAGTTTGTGGTGCGCAATAATCGACCCTACGCACCCTAAGAATTCAGGAAATTTTTTCCTTCGCATTATCTGCGCCACGCTTGCCCAATACAGCCATCCCGCCTATCGCCAGCAATACGCAGGTGATGCCGATAAGCTGGCCGCTGCTGACGATTTCACCCAGCACCAGCACTGCCAACATCACGGCGGATACCGGTGCCAGCGCGGTGAACAAGGCGGCTTCGCTGCCGCTGACTTTGGCTGCACCGGCATACCATAGCAAGAAACCGGCGACGGTAGGCAGCAGCGCATAATAGACGGTGGCCCAGATAGCATGGCTACCGATGGCCAGCTTCCAGGGCATTTCAAACAGGGCAGGGATGAGCGATAAAGCCAGGCCCAGACCAACCATGATGGTGGACAGGGCCAGCGGCGCAATGGCAGTCTTCAGGCGTTTATTGAGCAGGATGAACAAGGCTTCGCAGATAATCGCAGCAAAGATCAGGGCATTGCCGGTGATTGAATGCTGGTCGCTGCCACCTGCCTTGACTGCTATCGATAGCACCCCGACCCCCGCCAGCAATACCGCCAGCAGCAGGCTGGCTTGCGGCCTTTCTCTCAGCAAGCCTATGGCAATCGCAGCCGAGACTATCGGCAGGCTGCCGATGATGACTGCGGCATCGGCAGCAGATGTCATCTGCATGCCGGTGATGAGCAGGCTGGTGTAGCCGACGCTGCCGGCACCTGCCTGCAGTATCAACAAGGCGCAGTCACGTTTATCTAAACGGGGAATCCGTGTGCCAGTGACGCGCATCAAGAATAAAAAGCAGGGCAGGGCAATTGCAAAGCGCAGCGCCGTGGCGGTGAATACCGGCAAGCCGCTGCCTATCATCTTACTGGCTACCACGGTGCTGCCGACCAGTATCATCGCCAGCGCCAAATACATATATCCCAATAACCTGTCTGACATCTTTTGCCCCGTTCATCTTAAAAAGCATGAGCGTGACAGTGAGTTGTGGGCGCGTCTTGAATAAAATTGCAGTGGAGATTTAAACAGGGAGACGCTGCATCAGCGCTGCGCATAAGCACCCGGCGAAAGACCAAAATTGCGGATGAATAGCCGCGTCATATGGCTTTGATCGGCAAAGCCGCATTCCATGGCCACTTGCACCAGTGGCATGCCAGCAGCGATGAGGCGGCGCGCATGTTGCAAACGGCGTTGCAGGATATAGGCATGTGGCGTCATGCCCGTATTCTTGGCAAAGGCACGCAAAAGCTGGAAGCGGCTCAGGCCTTGTTGCTGCGCCAGGGTTTGCAGGCTCAGTTCGGCGGTCGGGTCATCATCAATCAGGCTGCGCGCATGCTGTATTGCGGGCGGTGCTGCTTCCGGCTGGCTGGCAGGCTCTTGCATGAGACGGGAGAAGAGTAAGAGCATCTGTTCTTCTGCCGACATTATTGCAGCCTGTGGTGATGTCACAGTAGCAAACAAGTGTCGCACCGCCTGGCTGATACGGGCATTGCGTATTACCGGCAGGCTGAATTCTCTCTGCCTGCTGTTACCCTCGCTGATATCATCCATGAGCGTGGCGATCAGCGCTGGTTCCAGATACAGCATTTGCCAGCTACGGCCAGCATCCCCCAGTGGTGTGCCATCATGGATCTCGCCAGGGTTGACAGTAATCGTATCACCCGCCACGGCCTCGACCACACCACGGTCACTGAGCGACTTTTGTGCGCCTTGCAATACCACACCGATACCAAACTGCGCATGCATATGCCGCCCAAAGCTATGCCTGGATTGCGCCTGCACCGCTTCCACGCCGGGTAGCTGGCAGACGAGCATGGTGAATTGTTTTTGCGGGGTGGCGGGCATGATGGATGAAATCGGGAGTTTGCTTAGGATAGCATTTTTTGAGATGGCGATGACGTTGGGGATATTGCAGGTTGGGCCGGGCCTCGCTAGCTTCGTAGGTTGGGCTACGGGGTATCAGCCCAACACTGGGCGGTTGAATAAGGTATACGTTTTTTGAGGCCCAGTGTTGGGCTGATGAAGCGTAGCCCAACCTACGCAACTTGCCCAAGCTACCAACGGAAACCTCTTTGCCTTTCTCTGTGTCTCGGTGTCTCTGTGGTGAGAGGTCTTGAATCAGGCTTTGATAAACGGAGATAGCTCGAAGCTTGGGCCGCTTCGTAGGTTGGGCCGGGCCTCGCTAGGCTACGGGGTATCAGCCCAACACTGGGCAGTTGAATAATGTATACGTTTGTTGAGGCCGAGTGTTGGGCTGATGAAGCGTAGCCCAACCTACGCAACCTGCCCAAGCTACCAACGAAAACCTCCTTGCCTTTCCTCTGTGTCTCGGTGTCTCTGTGGTGAGAGGTCTTGAATCAGGCTTTGATAAACGGATATAGCTCGTAGCTTGGGCCGCTTCGTAGGTTGGGCCGGGCCTCGCTAGGCTACGGTTTACCAGCCCAACACTGGGTGGTTGAATGGCGTATACGTTTGTTGAGGCCCAGTGTTGGGCTGATGAAGCGTAGCCCAACCTACGCATCTAGCTCAAGCTACCAACGACAAGCTCCTTGCCTTTCCTCTGTGTCTCGGTGTCTCTGTGGTGAGAGGTCTTGAATCAGGCTTTGATAAACGGAGATGGTATTCATCGCCCTGCCATATCCCTCACAAGCCCAGCACCGCCTGCACATAATTCACAGGTGCATGGTCGGCCAGCGAGCGAAAGCCGACATTCTCGCTGCGCCAGGCATATTCAAACAGGTATTCTGCCTTGGCGATGGTCTGGTCTTGCAACATGTCCAGGCCGCTTGCGGCGGCGATCAGGGCGCCATGGCGGTCCAGATAATGCATGCCGTGCAAGTGCTCATAATATTCTGATTCTGGCGGCAAGATCGTGACGATGTCGGCGCAATGCACATAGCGGTCTACCACGCGGTTCTTGAACATGGCGGCGAAGGCGGCGTTGCCCACCCGCGGTGAACCAAAAGTCACCAGGCGGCTGTCAGGCAGCAAGGCCGCCGCCAGTGTCGCTACCGCTGCCCCCAGGCTATGCCCCGTGATATAGACCCGGCTGGCCTGGGCCTGCTCCAGCCATGCATGCAATTGCCCGGCGATGCTCTCATAGGCCCGCAAGAAGCCATCATGCACCAGGCCATCGCCCTGCCAGGCCACGGGCCAGAACAAGCCGTCGATGAGGATGTCGGTAGGGTCGTCTGGCTGGGTGCCGCTAAAGGCCACATAGGCAGTATCGCCTTTGCTGACGGCAAAGCCCTGGGTGCTGCTGCGCTTGCCCACGTTGCTGCGCGTGTCCAGGAGTAGCGCAGGCTCAGTAAATTGTGCCTGCTTCAATATGCCCTGAAAATGACTGAGCACCTGCCCGCCTTCTTCATAATGCCAATACGCCAGCCGCGCCAGCTCGGCACAAATCGCATGCGTGGTCCAGGGTAATTCCGTCCCCAGCAGGGCAGGCTGGGATTCAGGATGAAACAGCGCGGTCTTGCTGGCATCGTATTGCATGCGACCTCCTGAATAGTGGGGAGCAGTGGTCATTTCAAGATAGTGCATGCTTGATTTTATTGCAAGTGTGAGCGATTATTTCCCCGACCATTGCTGTCGTATTTGCTTTTCTTTCTTTTGCGGCAATTTGTTCAAGAAGCTGCTATCCGGTATCAGGTAGCGTACCTGCATATTGCGCAAGTCGACCTGAATCACATACTGACGCGCACCTATGTACAGATAGTCTTCCTTATCTGACATGGCAGATGAGGTGGGCCACAAACCGTCTTGCAGCAAGAGCTTGTGTTTGACGTTGATCATATTTCCATTGCTGGTTTTTTTGCTGCGCCCTATGGACAACAAGGCTTCTGTACAGACCACTAACACATCCTGATCTCGCTTGAGGCTGGCGGCAAATGGTACGCAGGGGAGCTGTACTTCGACTTTGGCTTGCCAGCGCTCAGCTATCTTCGCTAGCCTTAGCCATGAACCGTCAGTAGACCCCATGTGAGATAAGCCTTCAATCGCATACAGCCCATCATTCTTTTTGATGAAATCAACTATATGGTGATCAGATATTTTGTAATATTTTTTTCTATCTTTGCTAAACCAGTACAAAGCGGCCCCAAATTCACCACAGTTATAGCCGACCAGCCAGCCATCATCCACTTCCACGACAGCGGTGTCCGTTTTAAAGGATTCTGACAGCGGTTCTGTTGCAATCGCAAAGCGCATGTCTTTGATAGTTTTCTTTGACTTTGCATCTTCGAGCCTGGCCTTGACGATAGTAGCTTCAATAAACACGCGCCACGTCAGATCAGAATAATTGGCCGCATAATTCCATACTTCACGGTCGCCATCCGACGTGGGCACTGGAATTTCTTGCCATGTACTTACGTCAGCGAGAAATGGTTTTACTGCTGCATCAGCGCAAGCTGAAGAAAGCAGTAATGCAAGTACAAGGAAAATTTGCAACATGCTGGTAGCTAACTTTGTGTTGTTGATAATCGTATTGAGCGCAATTATACAAGCCGCCTAGAAACCCAGACTCTTCTCATACTCCCCCGGCGTCATCCCCACCAGCTGTTTGAAGTCGCGCACAAAATGGGTCTGGTCAAAGTAGCCCAGCTCTTGCGCCAGGTCGCTCCAGCTCAGGGTCTTGCCTGCCTGCACCTGCGCAATGGCTTCATGCAGGCGGTAGCGTTGTATTACCCACTTGGGGCCTATGCCCACGTATTTCTGGAACAGCCTTTGCAGGCTGCGTTTATCCAGGCCAGCGATGGCCATGACATCTTCCACCGCGATGATGTTGCGGTCTTGCTCTATCCTTGCCAGCCAGTCGCTGATGTGGCTGACTTTTGCGTCAGCAGGTGGCAGTTGACGCAGCAAGAAATTTTCTGCAATGGCGCACATGCTCATGACATCATCTGTCGCCAGGATGTTTGCGCAAAATGCAGCGCCATCGGCCCCAAAGCGGGCAGCCACGTCTATCGAGGTATTGCCCAGTTGCGCCACTGCCTGCCGGTAAAAAGGATAAAACCCGCCAGGCTGGAACTTGATACCAAATACCCTGTCCTTGCCCTGCAAGGTCCGCATGAAGCGCCCGCTATGCACGCCGTAGATGCGGGCCTGGCCTTGCTCTACTACCAGGTGCAGGTTGGGATGCGGCAGGGTGGCTTGCTCTTGTGCTGGCAGGCCGCGCAAATCCCAGGCCACATACCAGTAATGCGCCACCAGGCCAGCCAGTGCAGGCGAGGGTAGTTGGCGGTGATGCTGGAATTCACCTTCGCTAAAGGCCGGGCGCAAGACGCCGCGGGCCGGGCCTGCATCTTTGGGGGCTGCCTGACTCATGCCTGCACCTGCCTGGTGACTTGTCGCGTTTTTACTATCATCTGTAAGCTGGCTCTGGTTTAATCTTGTTCATCTAACTTATTTATGTTGTCGCTCATGCAGAGCGGCGAAATTTAGCGATGGGGTCATCATGAAAACAGTTTTATCCAGCATGTTGCTCGTTGCCAGCAGCTTGTGCCTGTACACTACGACTAGCCTGGCACAAGGACAAACAAGCAGCACCACCCCAGCCACCATTGTAAAGGAGCAGCGCATGCAACACATTACCGGCAAGTTTGACGTCAAACTCAATCCGCAAGCCGCCGCCCCCGGCATAGAAGACGCCAGGCTGGGCCGCATGACCATAGACAAGCAATTCCATGGCGACCTGCAAGCCCATAGCCTGGGCGAGATGTTGTCCGCCATGGGTGAGATCAAGGGCTCGGCAGGCTATGTCGCCATAGAAAGAGTGAGCGGCACTTTGCTGGGCAAAAAAGGCAGCTTTGTTCTCATGCACACCGGCACCATGAACCGTGGCCAGCCACAATTGACAATACAGGTCGTGCCAGATTCTGGCACAGAAGAATTGACCGGCCTCAGCGGCACCATGGGCATAGACATCAAAGACAAACAGCATTTTTACAGCTTTGATTTTGTCTTGCCCTGAGTTTGTTATCAGCGACACGGTGTAGGGTGCGTTATAACGTACCGCGCAGATTGAAATCAAGACCAAAAATCTCACCACAGAGACACAGAGAAAGAAAAGGCTGCTGGCAGGTAGCCTTTGTTGCGCAGGCGTGCGATATACCGCACGAATTCCCTGCTACACCTCAGAGCTGGCACTGAGCATATTTTCATGCATGATATCTGTACTGTAGGGTGCGTTGTAACGCACCATGTACACCTCCGCAAGATGCAGGTTGTTTTAGCGATTGATTATGCAATTTTCGCAATGATGCAGTTTGTAGGAGCGGCTTCAGCCGCGAATGCTTGACACAGTATATGCAAGGCAAAACCGGTGCGTTATAACGCACCCTAGGCACCCTACAGGTCTGCGTCACGACTGAAGCTGCTCCTAAGCGAGAATGTGTTTGTCTCAAGAAAAATCTATAAATATCCACAGCATGTCTTATTTACCCACGGCGACAGCTATGATTAAATAGATGCTTCACAGATAAAACCACAGCTTATGCGCCCCGGCTGGAATCCTACCCGCAGAAATAAAAACCTTGGCACCAAGGCCCATGGTCATGGCAATGATAATCGCATGGTCGTGCCTGAGGCCTGGGGTGAGTATTTTCTTGAAAAACTGGGCTCACATGTGTTGGTCAAACGCCAGATCAAGGGACATGAGATGCTTTTTTTTGTCCAGCCTACACGCTCTGCTTATTTTTACCCCTGCAGTATTGATGATATCTGCAAGGTGCTGGCACATTGCCCTGATGAGGCGATAGCAGCTTTTGATTTTATCGTTTTGCGCCAGCCCACCCGTAAGCAGGGCATATTGCAACCAGTGTGGGGCAGGGCAGAATATACGTATGATATACGCAAGCAGCGTGGTGGTGCTGTCATCATCGAGGCGCAAATGACTGACTCTTATACCTGGACCAAGTCAGCCAACCCAGAGCGCGTCCGCGAACTAAACCGCTTGCGGCAAGACGGTCATCACATCGAAATGACGCGACGTGGGGTCCAGATTACGCACACTGTACAGTCCTTGCGCAACACCATCCTCTACCGCACGCTCTTGCATGAGATAGGTCATCACGTGGATTTCAACCGTAGCACGCTTGAAGAATGGCGAGGCAAAACCAAGGCCACCAAAGAAGACTATGCCCATCGCTATGCCACAGAGCTATATGCCAGCCTGGAAAAGCAGGGTGTAGTGCCATTCCCGGCCATCCTCGATGAGGCGGCGATGTTGCAGGACGGTGTCAAGCGCGAGTGGTTTTGTACGCCTGATAAAACGATGCATGCATAGACGAGTCGCAGGAAGATCAGCCTGATGAAAATGAATAATTGCATGTGTTGAATGCTCACCCAGGCACAGTAGGGTGCGTTATAACGCACCATGCACACACCCATAAGATGCCGGTTTCTTGGTGATAGATTATGCGGCTTTCGCAATAATGCAGTTTGTAGGAGCGGCTTCCGCCGCGAATGCTTGATATACCATAGCTTATGCAAGACAAAACCGGTGCGTTATAACACACCCTACGCACCCTACAGATCTGCGCCGCGCTCACCGTCTTGCACACATTTAAAACCGGTGCGTTATAACGCACCCTACTGGCTGCTTCAAGGCTTCAAGCCCGCCCGTTTATCCTTGAAAAATGCCCAGGCTTCTTCGGCGATTTCCAGGTCGGTGTTTTGTGCGCCGACGATGCTGCTATACATCCAGCCTGCGCGCTTGCTGATGCTGGGTTCGATATGGCCGCCGCCGTCTATCTGTAAGAATTCAACTTGCAGTTTGCCTGGGTCTTCACCCCACAGCAGGCGTTTGGCGCTGGTGGTGTCGGCGGGGTCACGGTGCGGGAAAGTATAGCTCGCTGCTGTGTCCGGCAATTGTGCCAGCTTGCGCCAGTGCTCGACGCTGGCTTCTGCACTCAGTACGCTGCCGCGTGAGCGCAGCAAGGCAAAGCTGATGTCGCCACCGGCATAGGGCATGACCGGGTCCTTGGTGCCTGCCACCATCATGACTGACAGCGGCGTCTCTGCTGGCGGGCATGAACTTGAGGCGGCCATGCCTGCACCGACGGTGGCTACCCCTGCCAGCCTGGGGGCGATTTCACTGGCCAGGCGTAAAGTCATCAAGCCACCATTTGACATGCCCATGATATATACCCTGCCCGGGTCAATATTGTATTCGGCGATGGCTTTGTCGATGAGGCTGTTGATGAGCGCGCTGTCATCTGTTTTGGGGCTGGTGGGTGCATCGCGACGGCAATCATTCCAGCCCTGCTTGCCATCGCTACCCTTGCTGCCATCAGGAGCCATGATGACCAGGTGTTCGCGGTCGGCAATCGACAACCACGAAGACAAGGGCGAGGCCAGCCGTTCTTGTCCGAACAGGTGGGTGGCAGTACCGCCATGGCCGTGCAGCAAGATCAGCAGGGGATGTTTGCCCGGCGTGGCTTGTTGTGCCTGCGCCAGCAGATAATGCCGCGGGCCTTCGGGCCTGTCCATATAGGCCGAGCTGACTGTGGCGGCTTGCACTGATTGTGCAGAAAACACCGGCAGGCAGCAGGCGGTGAGCGTCAGCAAAATGCGTTTCAACATGGTGGGCCCTTTGATGTGGTCAAGACTTGCAAGCGCAGTTTTATACCTTGCCATGCGCGCTCGCCATTGCGTGCTGACATGATAAAGCAGCTGAGTCCAGTAATCCAAATTAAAAAGCGCTCCTGAAACGATGAAGCGCGTTATTGAATCAACGGGTATTTATTCCGGGTAGGGTGCGTTATAACGCACCAGCCCGGCACTCGCAACAGGCCGCAATCCACCACGAGGCAGTAAGTAGGAGCGGCTTTAGCCGCGAATGGTTGACACCGCGTAGTGGTTGCAATGAAAAATTGGTGCGTTATAACGCACCCTACGGGGTTGCCCGGCCATTCGCGGCTCAAGCCGCTCCTACAGGACAACACGCTTACCCCAGCAGTCTCGCCACATAGGGATTAACAAACATCCCCTTGGGGTCGCGGCTCTGGCGATAGTCGTCAAAGGCTTGCACCCGCTCCGGGCGGCGGCTGCGCAAGTGGCTCAGGAAAGCCGGGTTGAAAGGGGGGGTTGCAGCGCCAGGGCCAGTGGCCGGGTCATAGAAGCCATACATCTTGCCATTGTGCGGCCAGCCACCCAGGGCCACCCATTCGCTTTCGATTTCGGCAAAAAAACTCAGCATCTTGCCTGGGTAATCAAGGCCGGTCTTGCTGGCATTGACGGCGACAAAGGCGATCAGATCAAGGTTGACAAAATAGGCATTGGCCGTGCTGGTATAGGTGCCAGCCATGGCCGTGTCACCGCCTTTGATGAAGCGAAACTCCATCGGTGCTGCGATGTGGAAGTTGCTGGTTTTATTCACCTTGTCGCTGACTGACTTCAAGACTGTCCAGATCTTGTTCAGGCTGGCAGGTGTCAGATCAGGCAGTTCTATGAAGTAAGACATGAAAATGACCCTGGCGGCATCCCCCAGCCACAAGTCAGAATTGTTTTTGCCCGCCGCCCGGACTTCACTCTTGATGACCGAGATCGCCGTCGAGGTGATGACTGATGCCGCCGCAGTACCAACGATGGGGGCATCGAAACTCTGGGCATACAGCGCGGCATCTTCGGCAATGTTTTCACCAAAGGGCAGATAGGGCGCGCCAAACTCCTGCCTTTGCGCCAACTGGCAGGCATCTGCAGCGGGCTGGGGCGCGGGGGCTGCGCCTGAGCCTGTCTCTACATTCCACCAGGCGGTGGTGAAATTGCTGGTGCCAGTCAGGGCATAGGGATTGAAGAAAGCTTCCAGCCTGGTTTTCGAGGCCAGCAAGCTGGCCATGCCATTGCTGAAGTCATTGGCGTTTTCCCATACGCTGTCAGTAATGCCGGATGTCAGGCTATTGGCATAAGGGCGTGGCAAGACCTGGATCGTGACAGCAGTGACCACGCCCAATGTCCCCAGCGACACACGGGCAAATTGCAGCGGCGACCACAGGCCAACGCTGGGTGTGCTGGCATCGATGGTCGTCACTACGCCATCCGGGCCCATGATGGCAAAGGCGCTTACGGTCTCTGCAAAAATTGGTGCCTGCACAGTGGCACCGTGCACATCCACCGCCGTCATGCCGCCGAGGCTGAAGAAGCCGCCCGCGGTGACGGTTTGCAACATCAATTTGTTTTGCGTCAAAAAGGCATCGAGTTCATCTTCACGCACGCCAGTGTTGACGGTGACACTACTGCCATCACTGCCCAGTTGCAGGCGCTGGTCACCCTCGCTGCCCAGATCGGCATAGCAAGACAAATCAACGATAAGGAACTTGCTGGTCGGGGTTTCACTGCTGGCCACCAGCGGGGTTTGCGCATGGCGCTGGCCAGACACGCGCACCTGTTTGTTTTGCGCAGCGGCATTGCTGATGATGGTTTGCAACTCCGCCCGGTTACGCGGGGTGTAATAATAATTATCGCCCTGATAATGCAGATTCTGACTCCAGTTTTGCCAGACGGGCGAGCCGGGTTTGCTGTCTAGGGTGCTTTGTGACATGGGTTTCTCCTTGGGTGCAAGTGAAAAAGGCGAGCTTGATGCGTAGGGGTTTGCCTGTATCTTTTTACCCCAAAGGCATGGGTAGATGCACCGTCTGGACAGGTGCAGTATTTAGCTTGCTGACTTTACCGGCAGCACATGTCGCACATGGGCATAGCCCAGGCTTTGGTGTTGCGCGACAAGTCAATTTTGCGCTAAAGCTTTGATCAATATTACTTTACTGACAGCTGCTCTTGCGCATAAATAACAATATTTTGATGTAAATAAGTCTAGCATAAAATTTAATAAAATCTGATATTTCTGCGATGCGCTGGTTATGCCTTAGCTCGCAGTCAGCTTTAAAAATAATCCCCTGTTGCAAAAATATATCAATTAATTGAATAAATTCGTCATGCCATGCTTGTTTTATTTAAAAAGCTGTGGCAAGATAGCTCCATCGAATACAGCAACACCCAGATTTACTACCAACACTCAATTAAAGAACAGGACATATTGTGAAAGCCACGCTACTCCAACAACTGAACCAGAACTTGCGCATCATTGCGCAGGCAATGGCACAGGCTGGTGCAGCGTTCCTGAACGCAGATTTGCTCCCGTCCTCACCCTTAGCCCTGGCTACTGCTCAACTGCCCCTGCAGCCAGCACAATCCAGCTCGCAATTCAGCCTGCCCCTGCATCATCTGGGCGCATGCTGGCAATTCAACATCCGGGGGGAAACCCCACAAGTCAAAGGCACCAGTTAAAGGTGCACGCCACTTGTAGCAAAAAGCCCGGATGCGATCACAGCACCGGGCTTTTTGGTTTTTGCAGGACAGAATTTTTAAAGCCTGTTTGTTTTAAGCAGACAGCAAGATTTTTCGGAGTGTGGCGCAGCCTGGTAGCGCTACTGCCCTGGGAGCAGAAGGTCCGAGGTTCGAATCCTCGCACTCCGACCAGTTTGAACGTTGCATCGTTCTGTAGGGCGCGCCGTTGATACGGCGTGCTCTACACCCTGGATTTGACGATGCGACTGATTTTGTAGGGTGCGTTACAACGCACCCTACAGACTGGAAGCAAGTAAAGACAGATAAAGAAATAAAGAAACAGCCTGCTTTGGGGTGGCCATGATTTAACGGTGAAAATCGCGGATTGTGATTCCGCTTATCCCGGTTCGATTCCGGGTGGTCACCCCAAAGCAGGTTGAAGTGAAGAATCAATGCACGTGTGGTGGAATGGTATACACGCTGGTCTTAGAAACCAGTGCCGCAAGGATTGGGGGTTCAAGTCCCTCTACGTGCACCAGTATTACGGGGGATTAGCCAAGCGGTGACGGCATCTGGTTTTGAACCAGACATTCCAAGGTTCGAATCCTTGATCCCCTGCCAGTTTGAGAAGTGAAAGTTTAATCGGAGTGTGGCGCAGCCAGTGGACTGCAACAGTGGAATCGAGAGTGAAGGACATGTGCCCGGCGTATCAGGGCAAGGCAAGGTTTGGAAAAATGAGCACAGAGATAGCGGGGCTATCGCGAGCATTTGCAACGCAGCCATGATCGCCGCGCACATGGCAGGCACTCCGAATTCCACTGTTGCAGTTCACTATAGCGCAACTGCTTTGGGAGCAGAAGGTCCGAGGTTCGAATCCTCGCACTCCGACCAGTTTGAACGTTGCATCGTTCTGTAGGGCGCGCCGTTGATACGGCGTGCTCTACACCCTGGATTTGACGATGCGACTGATTTTGTAGGGTGCGTTATAACGCACCAATTTGCCCCGGTCGTGGTGCGTTACAACGCACCCTACAGACTGGAAGCAAGTAAAAACAGATAAAGAAATAAAGAAGCAGCCTGCTTTGGGGTGACCATGATTTAACGGTGAAAATCGCGGATTGTGATTCCGCTTATCCCGGTTCGATTCCGGGTGGTCACCCCAAAGCAGGTTGAAGTGAAGAATCAATGCACGTGTGGTGGAGTGGCATACACGCTGGTTTTAGTTTTGTAGGGTGCGTTATAACGCACCAAATCACCCGAGACAAGGTGCTACAGAAGCGGGCTGAATGCCCAAATTGAAAGTGATCGATAAAAGCGCGTGTGGTGGAATGGTATACACGCTGGTTTCAAAAAACAGTTTCGTCAGATATGAGGGTTCGAGTCCCTCCATGCGCACCAGTTTGGAAACGTGGCAGAGCGGCCATTGCAGCTGTCTGGAAGACAGTAGGGCTGAAAGGTCCCGTGAGTTCGAGTCTCACCGTTTCCGCCAGTTTTGTAGGGTGCGTTATAACGCACCAATTTGCCCCGGTCGTGGTGCGTTACAACGCACCCTACAGGCATGGGAGAGTGAATGATGAAAGCGCGTGTGGTGGAATTGGTATACACGCTGGTCTTAAACACCAGAGCCAAATGGCATGAGGGTTCGAGTCCCTCCGCGCGCACCAGTTTTACAGGGGATTAGCCAAGCGGTCACGGCACTGGGTTTTGATCCCAGCATTCCAAGGTTCGAATCCTTGATCCCCTGCCAGTTTGAGAAGTAAAAATTCAGTAGGGTGCGCTGTGCGCACCATGCCTGCCAAGTGTGACGCAAGACGCGTGCTGGTGCGCATGGCGCACCCTACGAAATCAGACGATATTGAGAGCTGTGGCGCAACGCATCTTGCAGTAGCCAGTTGAAGAAAAAAATAAATTGAAAACGTGGCAGAGTGGATCAATGCACCTGTCTACATACAGCATCGCTGTCGGGGGCCGTGAGTTCGAATCTCACCGTTTTCAGCATACAAGAATAGTCTGCGCATGGCTGTCCTTGCCCGCATGGCGCGGGAGCATAATTTTATAGGCAGGCATATCGCGGCTTGATAGAATGCTGCTCTTGCACATAATCCTGCCCCACTTTATTTGAAAGTTAAAACTAATGCGTTTTCTTGTGATCCTGATGGTTGTGGGTGTTATTGCCAAACTCATGCTAGGCATGGGGAAGCAAGGATATACATCTGTTGTGAGCGATACGAAAGCTAAGACGGTCGTTGAGCGTATAAAGGAAAAATTGCCGATGACCCTGGACAACGGCTTGCGTATTGATAAAGCAGATTACAAGGACCGTGTCATGAGCATGTATGCCACAGAAGAGTTCAAACAAGAAATTTCAGCCGAGCAGCGCCAGGCATATAAAAAGTCGCTGGTCCAGGCGTATTGCCGGGGCAAGATGAAAGCCCTGTACGATGACCGTATCGCGCTTGAATATGTCTTCACTACACAAGCACGATCCTTGAATGATCTGTCTACAGAAACCTGGAAAGTTGCCCTGCAACCGGGTGATTGCTAATAGCTGTGTGCTACTTGTGCGCATGTGTGATCGAGGCGCATGCGCTGTTCTTCATCCCCACTGACGTTCGCTACAGATCGCCAGCATCTTGTGAACGCTTGCCCGGTTCATTTTCAAAAAACGCGATATCTTTACCGCAGCTTCCAGTGCGAAAAATGATGATGCGCGAGTAGGGTTTAACTTCAGAAATATCCACGCTCATACCATCTGCCCCCAAATTTCCACGTTCTGTCGCAAACAGCTTATGTGAAAAATCCGATTCAATAAGAATGGCGCATCCCAGCAGAAATTCTGATGCTGTACACCAGACAGCTTCGGTGTCAGCAGATTTTTTTTAGGGAGAAATGCCGCAATTTTTCCATTCATCATTGATCAGATTAAGGGTTCTTCACCATGTCTTCCATCTACAATAAAAATTCTGCACGGCAGCCAAAGACACAAAAGACGCATGGTTTAGGTAAATTCAGTGTAAGTATTTTGGCTGCAGCCATGTTAGCCTTGCCAGTCGCGAGCTGGGCGCAAAGTACCGGCGCTGCAAACATCAGCAACGCCGCCAGCAATGTCGCCAGCAATGCCACAGCAAAGAGTTTTGACGATGCTTTAACCGACTATTTCAAGGCAGAAATGCCGGGCGCAACTGTCATCGTCACGCGTGATGGTAAAACCCTGTTTCGCAAAGCCTATGGTCTCGCCGATGTCGAACATAAAACCGTTTTGCAACCCGACATGATGATGCGCATTGGGTCCATCACCAAACAATTTACGGCAGTGGCGATACTGCAGCTGGTCGAGGCGGGCAAGCTTAGTCTGAATGATGATCTTGGTAGTGTGTTGCCCGCATTTCCGGCGAAAGGGCAAAAAATCACGATAGAGCATTTGCTCACACATAGTTCTGGCATCAAGAATTTTTTGGCGATGCCAGGTTTTGGCGACATCGCAGACAAGCCAATGACGGTCGCGGAGATGCTGGATTTCTTCAAGAATGAGCCCTTGGAATTTGCGCCCGGCGAACATTTTGCTTACAGCAATTCAGGCTACTTTTTACTTGGTTTGATCATAGAGAAAATTTCTGGTCTGTCCTATGGCGACTATCTCGCCCAGCAAGTATTTAGCCCTTTGAATATGCGTCATACCGCTTTCGAGGGGCGTGAAAGAGATGCTCAAAGGCGCGTCGAGGGATATGTCAGAGGCAGTAATGGCATACAGAAAGCCAGCCCCATCAGTGCCAATATTGGCTATGCTGCAGGCGCACTGGTTTCCACTGTCGACGATCTGGCGCTCTGGGATCAAGCCATCGCTGAAAATAAATTACTCAAGCCCGCGTCCTGGCAGCAAGCCTTGCGTCCGCATGTGCTGAACGATGGAAAAAGCAGCAATTACGGATTTGGCTGGATGTCCATCAAGATACAGGGCGTGGCAGCCAACGCGCATGATGGAATCATTCCAGGATTTAATTCCTTTGTCATGCGCATCCCTGAACAAAAGGTATTCGTCGCAGTCTTGAGCAATGACGGCAGACTCAATCCGAATTCTGCCTATATGGCGGAAAAAATTGCAGCCATCGCGATCGGCAAGCCGTTTCCTGAATATAAGGCGATTCAACTCGCGCCAGAGGTGCTGGATCAGGTAGTTGGTGTATATAAAATCAACGCCAAGGAAGACCGCATCGTCAGCCGTACAGGTAGCCAGGTTTTTATACAAAGATCGGGCAAGAGCAAGATGGAAATTCTGCCTTACTCCGTTAGCGAATTTTTTGTCAAGGATAGCCCGGCGCGGATACATATGCGTTTTGAGAAAAACGCCAACGGCGAGGTAACGCAGATGGTGTTGGTGCAAAATCAGGAAGAAAGCATTTCTCCCCGCACCAGTAATCAAGTGCCGACGAGTGCTGGCACGCCCGGCGGCGGTGGCTGATTTTTTGCCTGAGTCGTTTCGGTTGGCGCTGGCGGCTCAACCTGGAGCTTCGTTGCGATCTCCAGGTTGATGTGGGAAATATCGTCAGCCGGACCGTTTCTAAACGCGCAATGACTTCTGGCCTGCTTGTTCGTTAGCAGGCCAGCAGTGTATTCATGGCCTCATTTAAAATGAAAAGAATCCATGAAGGCCACAATTTTGTCTGAGCTATCTTCTTTGACTGGCGCAGTTGCTTCCAGGATGTAGACAGTCTTGCCAGCAATAAAAAGCTGCATATGCTTGAGGCTGCCCTTGCCTGTCATTTTCAGGCTGAGCCCCTTCTTGCCTTCTCGCGTAAGGGTTTTATCTTCAATGATAATGGCTTTCAGATCGCTGACGATGCCATCCCGTATCCCTTCCAGGAAAGGCAGGGGCTCGGCCGGTTCATCTGCAATATCGAAATAGGTAATGGCATACTGGAGCTTGCCTGAACCTGCCAGGTAAGTATGGTTATTGCGGACCTCAGGCGGGGCGGCAAGCTGTTGCTCTACCGGCTTACCGGGCATATTGATGCTGAAGTGCTGGCCCGCCGGAGAGAATTCCGTCATTGCCGTTTCCGGTGCAGAACTCAGGTGATTATTCGTGTACGAGGCGTAACCAATTTCTGCCAGTATCAGCACCACCGTCAACAGGATGACATTGCTCATGTCATGATTGGACTCAGGAATCGCCTCTTTGCAACCCAGCAAACCTATCTTGTAACCCTGGGTGCGCAGAATGGAGCTGGCGCGTAAATTGATGGCCAGTATGGCCAGTATATTCACAAATGGGGTGAAAGCCAGGATGCCGACGATGACTTTAAATGGCCGCCCCCAGCCACTACCACGGTACATGCGTATCAAACCATAAGCGCTCATGACCGCAACCAGGGCCAGAAATGGAAACACCATGACCGCAGCCTGCATGCCACGCATGTGGAAATGCTGCACCGACCAGACCATGCCTGCAAATATCAGCATGGCCAAATTTAATAAGCGCATGCCACTGGCAAGATTGCCGATTTCCACGTAATCGTAAGTATGTGGTGCTGACGGGTTTCGCGTACTGCTGCTGGCACTACTTGTACCTGTGCCTGTGCTGGTCCTGGCACCAGACTTGTGTGCAGCAGCCGGTAACACCGGAAACGCCATGCCTATGTCGCAGCGGCTAAAAATCCAGTTATACACAGCACGATTTTGGGCAAACACCGCCGCAGGTGCACTGATGGTGACTGAAATCAGCATGCTGTCAGTGCGCAGGCAGCAGATCAGTAAATGGCTGTCTTCATCTTCGCCCGGCAGGCGGCCCTGGTATTCTGCCACGATGCCCTGGACGCGGCTGCCCCAGTTCTCACCCCGGATGGCAACAGGCTTTGTCACCTGCGTCATCTCTGGCATTTCTTTGGTCACCATGGGCAGGCGCATGCCCACCCATTTTTCTATCGACACATCCTGGCGCGCAAAGCCCTTTGCTTTTAGCTTGGTACCCGTGGCCATGTCATGCAATTGCAGGGAGCGGCTATTCTTGGTTTCGCGCCAATTACCTGGCGCATACAATTCCAGCCCCAGGCTGACGTTACGAAATTCTTTAGGATGCAAATTGGCGATGTCATGCCCCGTCAACTCGCGCTGACTGGAAGGGACATGGCTGATCTCGGGCGTTCTTTCTGGCTTATCCCAGTCTTCCAGGCTCAGGGCACTGGCCGACTGGCCTTGCGGCTTGGCGTTGAAAGAGTCAAATTTCATATTGCGTATTCTTGTTATTAAAGGAAAAGCAGACACTTCTCCAAAATGGAAGCGTGGATTAGAACATCGACTAGGTAATTGTGTCAAATTGTTTCAGAAACTTACAAATAGACACACTTTCGGAATATAAATAGTGACAGGCAGGCCGCAAGTTGCAGTCCTGCCTGTAGTGAATGAGATCAGATCAGGGCAGTACTCCTCAGAGCAACTACTTTATTTGCTTTTGGATATTATTGAAAAGTAAATGCTATTTTGCCAGGCATGCTAGTCATGGCTTACATCGCTGGCAAGGCAAACGTCGTCATGGGTGTCTGGCCTTCATCGATAATGGCGGCCACAGCGGCAACAAAGGCCGCTTTGTCCGGTGCCGGGCCCAGGCCAAAATTGCTGCGGCTGCCATTGCAGATACCGGTCAGCATGGTAAATGCCTGGCCACCTTGCGGCATGACACTGTATTCCAGGCTGAAAGTGCGATAGTTGTCCGGCGGCGTCTGGCAGACGATGGCCATGAAATAAGTTTCATTGCGGTACAGGGGCGTAGGCATTTGTATCGTGATGATCTCGCTGCCTTTGGCCGTATGGTCGATGAAGACGGCCAGCTCTTCACTAGGGATAATATCAGCCGGGTTCTTGATGGTGCTGCGGCCAAATTCATCCCAGGTATCTGCCACCAGTGTACGCCCGCTCTGGCGCAGGTGTTCGGTGAAAATCGCGGCAGCATCTTCACGCAAGAAACGCGGCAGGATAATCCGCGTCATGGCCCAATGATGATCACGCTGGCCTGATTCAGTAGGCAGGCGCATGGGCCTCGAAGATGTTTGCTGCTTGTCGGAAAAAGCGTCGTCGTTTTTACTCATGGAGACTCCTTGTAAATGATGTTGCTAACATCAGGGGTGGATGAGAAATAAACTGCTGGGGTAAAAACATCAGTACAAACGCGAGAGCAGGGGACTGTGCTATGAAAATAACGTGGCATTTTTATGCGCTTATGCACAAGTCATTTCCCCTTTTTTCTGGCGGACGCGGATTATGGAGCAGGCAAGCGCGCAGCGCTAGTGGCTGTGATGAAAATAATTGAAGAAATTTGTGGGCTGTTGCAATGTCTCAACCAAGCAGTCATTTATTCGCGCGCAAGCCTTAACCCAGCGGCCATGACCTGCATTTTGGTTTTATAATACGTATCATCGACGCTTGATATTTGCCACATTTTGGTGGCCCGTAGGGTGCGCCATGCGCACCACTGTCAAGACCAAAAATCTCACCACAGAGACACAGAGCTGACACGGAGAGTAGCTCATTGTGCGCCCTTTTTTAATGTGCACAAAGCGGCGCACAAGGCGGTGCGCGTGGCGCACGGCGCACCCTGCAAGTATATTTTTCATTGATACCTGCGCAAACCCTGCCGTCTTTTACCTGGATATCTTCTCCATCGTCATTCCTGCGCAGGCAGGAATCCATGGTGTTTGTGCCGTGAGGTTTAAGCTACCGTAAAGTGTGTGCAGTGAATGTCCAGATGGGCGGCGTTTCTTCGTTGAACAATGAACGCCGCCAGGCTCCAGCCTGCGCTGGAGCGACGATGCCTGGGGTCGTCACTATCGATAGAGAGTAGGGTGCGTTATAACGCACCATCGGCACTATCGGCGACATAAAAACGGTGCGTTACAACGCACCCTACAAAATTTTTCGTTGATACCTGCGCAAACCCTGTCGTCTTTTACCTGGATATCTTCCCCATCGTCATTCCTGCGCAGGCAGGAATCCATGGTGTTTGCGCCGTGAGGTTTAAACTGCCGTAAAGTGTGTGAAATGAATGTCCAGATCTCGCGTTTCTTCGTTGAACAATGAACGCCGCTAGGCTCCAGTCTGCGCTGGAGCGACGATGCCTGGGGTGGTCGTTGTTGACAGAGAGTAGGGTGCGTTATAACGCACCATCCGCACCATCCGCACCATCGGTCACATAAAAGCGGTGCGTTACAACGCACCCTACTCGATGGTCGTCACCATACGCAATACCCTGTTACTGGCCGATATCAGGCTTCCTCAACACCTGCCAGCATTTCATCGACCACCCAGGTTTGCAACCAGCCGCCGATTTCGTTGGCGATGTCGGGATTTTTTTCTGCTGCTTCTTCGCACACTTCAGCAAAGCGCTGGCCCCGGCTGAGTTGACGCAAAGCTTCTGCTTCTTCAGTAACGAGGGAGCGGAAGTGCGCCTGCAATTGCTTGCGCCAGATGATCCAGGTGGCGGGTTCTGGCGTGCAGGTGGGGGCAGGTGGTGTTGCATCGTCATTCAGGGCCAGCCAGATGGCAACAGCATTCCATTGCATGGACAGGAATTGCAAGGAGCTACTGGTGCGCAAGCCTACCGTTTCCCAATCACTGATGGTGGCCAGATCAGGCAAACCCAGAATCGCGTGATCTTCTGCATCAAAGGCTGTCCCCAGTGCCCATTCAAATTGCGCCAGCTCAGCCACTTGCGGGTGCTCGGTCATATGTGCACGCAAATGCAGGGCAAACTTGTCGCCAAACCAGCGCAGATTGCGAAAGGGCGAAGGCTGCGCGGTGATATAGCTTGCGCATGCCTCGTAAAATAATTCATCACCCAGATACGCATGGGTCTTGCTATACGCCTGGGATAGTGCATCGCGCAGGCGCAGGCGATAAGCCTGGTAGTAAATATCCAGGCGGGCATCGCGATCCAGGCCAGGCGTCTCTGCCAGATGCGAGTGCATGCTGGCAGCATCACGCTGGCCTAAAATAAATTCCTGGAAATTGTCTTGCAAGGTCTGGGTGTTATGCATGTTCATCGTCCTCAACTACTAAGCAGCCAGGGCTGGCGACAAAACGCCATGGCAAACGCGGCGCGCCTGATCCAGCTCGGCCACCAGTTCTGTCAGTGGCGGGATATTGTCATCGCGCTCTATCATGCTGGGTACGGCACCAAAGCGGCGTATTGCCTGCGCATACAAGTCCCATACCGGGTCGGCGATAGGCTGGTCATGGGTATCGACGATATGCGTGCCGTGGTCGCTATGCCCGGCCAGGTGGATTTGCTGTACCCGTCCAACAGGGATGCCACGCAAATAATCCATCGCATCAAAACCATGGTTGACGCTGCTGACATAGATATTATTCACATCCAGCAAAATCATGCTGTCTGCCTGCTCGGCGATGGCGGCCACAAATTCCCATTCGGGCATGCTGTCGCTGCTGTATTGCAGATAGCTGGAGACGTTTTCCAGCACCAGCCTGCGCCCCAATACATCTTGTACACGGCGCACATTATTGACGACCAGCTGTATCGTCTCTTCGTTATACGGTAGCGGAAAGAGGTCATGCATATTCTTGCCATGTACACCCGTCCAGCAAATATGGTCGGATACCCATAGCGGAGATACCCGCTCCATTAACTTCTTCAAGTCTTGCAGGTATTCTGCAGAAGGCCCTTCAGGCGAGCCTATCGACATCGACACGCCATGCATGACCACCGGGTAATCAGCACGTATCGCGTCAAGCATGGCCAGTGGTTTGCCACCGGGCACCATATAATTTTCTGACAAAATTTCAAACCAGTCCACCGCTGGCTTGTCAGCCAGTATCGGCAGGTAGTGCTCAGTACGCAAACCCAGGCCAAAGCTGGTAGATGAGAGTGGGGGTGGGAGGGAATTTGTCATGATGAATAAAGAGGAAGTAAAAACACAAAATGCGCCAGGCCCAAGAGCCGGCGCATTTCATCAATCAGCCTGGATTATTTATCCAGATCAATGATTTTGCCGCCTTTAGCCAGGCATTGACCAGCAGCAGTCGCTACAAAGCCATGGCCTTTGCAAGAATTTTGGCCTTTGCAAGCGTTTTCTGCTGTCTTGCAATCACTCGTACCTTTGCAGCTATTGATGCCAGAGCAATGCACTTTGTCACCGGCGCTGACAGTGCTGGTGCCAGCCAGGGCCAGGCCAGACAAAGCCATAGTAGCAGCGGCAGCAGCGATCAGGGCACCAGTTTGGATAGATTTTTTCATGATGTGTTCTCCGTAGATTTGAAATAAATAAAAGTATTGAAAGTTTTTGTACTACAAACAAAGTTCTTTGCCTGCCCTGCAACTTGCATCAACAAGCTGAACTTAAGCATCAGTCGTGCGGATTTCCGATTACTTACACTTCCTGGAATAAATAATTGCATTTATTTTGTATAGACAAAAATACAAATAAGGTGTAGGGCAGAAAAAAGGGGGGGCTTTACCGCAGGCGGACCTGTCGTTACCAGGAATTAGATCTGCTGTTGTAGGAGCGGCTTCAGCCGCGAATGTTTGATATGCCTGATGAATGCAAAACCGGTGCACTATAAAGCACCTCAAGCACCCCACGCATCCTGCTGATAATGACCAGTACGGTACATCTTTCGCGGCTAAAGCCGCTCCTACCATATAAGGCCTCTACCGACCGATATCGCGCCGGATAAAGTGTTCTCCGTGCCCACTCTGTGTCTCTGTGCCTCTGTGGTGAGATGTTTGGTCTTGACTTTAGCCAGTAGGGTGCGTTGTAACGCACCGCTTTTATGTCGCCGATGGTGCGGATGGTGCGTTATAACGCACCCTACTTAATGTCAATAATGACCAGTACGGTACATCCTTCGCGGCTAAAGCCGCTCCTACGATATAAGACCCCCTACCGACCGATATCGCGCCGGATAAAGTGTTCTCTGTGCCCACTCTGTGTCTCTGTGCCTCTGTGGTGAGATGTTTGGTCTTGACCTCAGCCAGTAGGGTGCGTTGTAACGCACCGCTTTTATGTCGCCGGTGGTGTGCGAATGGTGCGGATGGTGCGTTATAACGCACCCTACTTAATGTCAATAATGACCAGTACGGTACATCCTTCGCGGCTAAAGCTGCTCCTACGATATAAGACCCCTGCCGACCGATATCGCGCCGGATAAAGTGTTCTCCGTGCCCACTCTGTGTCTCGGTGCCTCTGTGGTGAGATGTTTGGTCTTGAAGTAGGGTGCGTTATAACGCACCGCTTTTATGTCGCCGATGTCACCCATGATGCGAATGGTGCGTAGGGTGCATTAAAACGCATCCTACTTACTGTGGCGAGATGTTTGGTCTTGACTTCAGTATGGACAGGCTTGCCAGCAAACCCGCACTTCACACTGAACGCATCGCCACTGCATATGCGCATGGCATGCTGCAGGCTCTATGGCGAGGTGCTAGCACATGATGCTCTGGTGTTCTAGCTGGCCCGCTAATTTATTTCACATCACAGATCGCGTTCACCCATGGAAATCCTGGCCTGCCTTTGCCTGATACCTTATGCCATTCCATTCGGCCTGGTTTTTATGATATCCAATCGTCGCGTGCTATTGATCGTTGTAGTCTTGATCAGTGCAGCCCTGCTCTGGCAACTGTTTAGCGGTCTGAGTTCTTTGCATAACACGGAGATGACAGGTGGCGAGGGAGAGCCTGGTAGTGAAGAGTCGGCTGGCCTGGTCACCTTCATGCTATATGGTTTCCCTTGCGCTGGCCTGTGGGCGGGTGCTGCAAGCCGCTGGTTTTTAGGGCGACCGGGCATGGCTGCCGAGAACGGTGTCGTGTGTGCGGCGCTGGCGCTATCCGGTTTTCTGGCCTTGCCGCTATTGTTTTTTTTGTGGGTATTGACCAGGCAATGACGCTGGCCCCTGCCAGGCCGACAATACGGTAAGGTACATCGTTCGCGGCTAAAGCCGCTCCTACCAGTCTATCAGGCTAGCTACAGGCAATTCACCGTGCCCGCAAGGCCCCGCCGCTCTGCCTGGTCCTGAACACCGACACCGCATTCATCAGCTCACCAGATTGCTCATTGAGGCTGGTGGCAGCGGCGGCCATTTGTTCTACCAGGGCGGCGTTTTGCTGGGTGGTCTGGTCCATCAGGTTAACGGCTTCACCAACCTGCGAGACGCCGGTAGATTGTTCGGCGCTGGAGGCGCTGATCTGGGCGACGATTTCACTGACCTTGCGAATGGCACTGACCACTTCTTCCATGGTGGTGCCCGCCAGGTCAACTTGTTGCGTGCCTTTGCCTACTGCTTCCACGCTCTTGCCTATCAGCGACTTGATTTCCTTGGCAGCTTCGGCGCTGCGCCCTGCCAGCGAACGTACTTCACTGGCCACCACGGCAAAGCCGCGCCCCTGTTCACCGGCACGGGCGGCTTCTACCGCCGCATTCAAGGCCAGGATATTGGTCTGGAAAGCAATGCCATCAATGACGCCGATGATGTCCTGGATTTTTTTGGATGATTCATTAATCCCGCGCATCGTGCCCACCACTTGCTCCACCACTTCGCCGCCACGACTGGCGACTTCAGAGGCTTGTGCCGCCAGTTGATTGGCCAGCTTGGCGCTGTCGGCATTATGGTTGACGGTGGAATTGAGTTCTTCCATCGAGGCGGCGGTTTCTTCCAGTGAACTGGCCTGGCTTTCGGTACGGTTGCTGAGGTCCATGCTGCCCGAGGCGATTTCGCTGGTGGCCTGGGCAATGCCGCTGGCCGAGCCGCGCACGCCATTGACTAAAGACTCCAGCGAGGTCTGCATCTCTTGCAGCACGCCCATGAGGCTATCGTCACCGGCATTATTGTCTATGTTTTGCGCCAGGTTGCCTTTGGCGATATTCGACAATGCATTCCTGGCCTGGGCCGGGTCACCGCCCAGTTCTTTGTGCAAGGTCTTTTGGCAATAGAAATTCAAAAAGACCGCCACCAGGCCCGCCAGCACCGCCAGGATGAGTGAGAGCGTGACCGTGAAGCTGACCTTGCTATTGACATTGGCATGTTCTTGCGCCGAGCGTTTACCGGCTTCATCGCGCTGTTTTAACAGCTCGGCCCGCAGGTTGCGCCAGGCCGGGGTTTCTTCGGCATTCAGCACCGGGGCGGCATCGCCCTTGTCTTTGAGCAGGGTGACAATTTTTTCCTGGGCCTGGGCATGGGCAGCGCGCAGCTTCGGCAATTCGGCCAGGCTTTGCGTGGTGTTATTGCTGGCCGATATTTTCTTGGCTTCTTCAAAGGCCTTGTCATAGGCAGTTTGCGCCGCCTGGAAATTCTCTACGCCTTTTTTATTCGACGGGTCCAGCACCACATTCCTGAGCGCCTGCCCCATCTGCAAACCCTGGGCATACATCTCGGAAATACTACGTTCCAGTGCCTGTTCTGTTGATATATAGTTATCAAACTGCGTGCGCGTCGCTATCAGCGAGGTAATGGCAGTCGCCAGACCTATGGCAAACAAGGCAGCCGGGATGGCAGAGCAAAGGACGATCTTGGCTGAAAATTTCATGCTGACTCCATTATGTCGACCTTTAAGGGGCGATGACCTGGTTTATATGGTGATGCAAGAAAATAGCTGCTGAGCCTGTTACCTATCGGATAGCAGGCGTGTGATGAGTGTATAAGAGTGTATCAAATAGGGGTGGTGGGATTGTTAAATATTTTTGATGGGCAATAATGCCATAAGAGTTGTTGCGGGTAGTGGCGGACACTTTTTGCCGGATTAGGCCTTCATTCTGCATTTTTATGCTGCATCTTTATTCTATGTCGAAAACGATAACTCCTTCACTTCCCTCCGCTACCCTGGCAACGATGCTGCCATCCGGTGCCACGATGCAGGTGCAGCCGTGGCTGATCTTGTCCTCATGCCTGCCCACCACATCAGCCGACACCACCCAGCAACCGGTTTCCATGGCACGCAGACGCAAGTTGTCGACACTCTTGCTGCGCCATAGCTCTGCAGTGGCGGGTGCCAGCATATTGTTCAAGGGGTAGCAGAGCAGGCGCGCCCCTTGCTGGCGGAGTTCTGCTGCGTATTCCGGGTAATTGGCATCGTTGCAGATATTGATGCCGTAACAGTAGCCAGCTTTCTCAAACACAGGCGATGCATGTCCTGCCAAAACACCCCGCTCGCGAGGGTGCCGTTTCGCATAGAGACCCATGAGCTGTCCTTGCCGTATCACGGCAGCAGCATTGTAGATGCCTGCCGCGCCTTGCTCAAAAAATCCCAGGATCAGGTCGGTGTCAAAGCCAGACATTTCTTGCAGCATTTGTGTGAAAGGCGGTCTGTCTGTGGGCAGGGCACGTTGTGCTATCGTCGCTGCATCAGAAGCATAACCGAGTAAATAAGATTCAGGAAAGACCGCCAGGTCTATGCCCTGGCCCTGACACCAGCGCAAGTCTGTACACAATTGCGCAATGGTTTTTTGCAGGTCATCAAAAATGGGATAACGCTGGAAAGCGGCGATGCGTAGTTTTTGTTTGTTCATTGTCGTGTGCGTGGCTACAGGTAGGGGGTCTTGCAACGCACCGCTTGGTGTTTTGATATTACGTCTTGTAGTATCCTTTAAGCGGGTGTGGTGCGTTATAACGCACCCTACGGAGCGGATAATATAGCACTGGTCTACGCATTTGTTCAGGTAGAGTGCGCCGCGCGCACCATGTAAATGACAAGCGGAGGTTTATTTCAACTTCCATACAAAAGCCAGATTATTCCAGCCTGGTGTAACACCCACCTGGAAGCGGCAAGCCTTCAAGGCCCGCATGGATTCTTTGTCGATGACACGAAAGCCGCTGGAACCGGTGATCTTGGCATCGACGACCTCGCCTTTTTCATCCAGCAAAAAATTCAAGCTGACCTGGCCCTGCACTTCATCAGTCAGGGTCCTTTGGTCGTATGAGGGGGCGTCGCAGCCAGAGGCAACAAAGGCCTGGCTGGCATCCATGGCAAAAGCGGGGATGGCGACCAGGGCAAAAGCCAGCGTTGTGACGATGGCATACAGGCGTAATTGCGGGCTCATGATGGATTCCTGAAAATATAAATTGCGTAGATGGCCACGATGGCAAAGACTGCCTCGAAGCAGGCAGATGGCTACAATATACGTGGCCAGCAACGGGGCAAAAAATCACTAATTGATATAGGCATTATTCGCAAAAGACATAATGGTGGCGGTGCATTATTGAGGTGCGTGCAGCTGAGATTGAATAGACAATAAACTCGCCAGGCTAGTGCGAAAAGT
The DNA here is from genome assembly GCF_049340345.1 of Undibacterium sp. Di27W. Taxonomy (NCBI): domain Bacteria; kingdom Pseudomonadati; phylum Pseudomonadota; class Betaproteobacteria; order Burkholderiales; family Oxalobacteraceae; genus Undibacterium; species Undibacterium sp. Di27W. The sequence continues at coordinate 51,759 of NZ_JBMPOS010000019.1, forward strand.
ACTGCAAAGCCCATGTTTTGGGGATTTTGTTTTCATGATGGTGCAGAAAATATTTTTGATCCTGGCGACATCATGTTGGGATTTTGCGTCTTTTTGAGTAGTCATACACGCCTGGCTGGCTATAAGTGACAGCTCTCCAAACCGTCATGCCGGACTCGATCCGGCATCCAGTGGCGTTGGTAGCACATGGCAGGCAGTATTTTTACTCACATACACGATGACGATTTTGCATTCGTGATCAAACCAGCGATACGGCACAACGACGCTGGATGCCAGATCAAGTCTGGCATGACGAAGCGGGGGCTAGTGGTGGAGCAGGGAGAATGCTGTGCATTGACCAGTAGTAGGGTGCGTTGCAACGCACCGCTTTGCTTTTGATATTGCACATGGTGGTTTTCTTTAAGCTGACGTGGTGCGTTATAACGCACCCTACCTGATAGAACACAGTGCCCGCAACCACAATTGCTAAACGTAGGAGCGGCTTTAGCCGCGAACATGTTTGCCGTGCAGCCATTCGCGGTTGAAGCCGCTCCTACGAAGATGAATACGGTTTGTGATGAGGCAGGGCACGTATAGGTATTTGCAAACCCACATCCTCAAACCCGTCATGCCAGATCGAGTCTGGCATGACGCCGTGGGGGGGAGGCTAGCAGTGGGAGCTAGTGGTGGCGCAGATAGCTTGCCGTGCAAGCTTGTACGACACAAGCTTGCGAGGTAAGATTCGACGAAGATATCGCGCTCAAGCGTTATTGAAAAAATGTTTGCAAAAGCAAACATGGGAAAAAATTTACTTATATCTGGAGATGCCCTGTGACGCTACACATCACAGAAATGCTGGTCGATCTTGGGCCGCAAGGCTTGTTCGCCTTGACCCTGGGTGACGCATTTTATTTTCCGCTTCCATCGCAACTGTATGGCTATGCAAGATGGCATCAGGAAGGCGGTGCCGTGCATGATCGCTTTGCATTATGCATGCGTCACCTGCCGCGCGCGACCTTGCTTGAAACGCTTGCAGCACAGCGTGCCAGGTTGGCATCTGCAGTGCCTTCCGTCCAGGGGCGTGTCGATTGGTGTGCAGGTCAAATTTCTGATGACTATCTTGAATCACCCAGCGCGGCTGCTTCCATGGGACAGGGTGTCGTTATTTTGCTCTTTGCCGGTGTGGCAGGGCAGGCATTATTTCGTATTGTCGACATCCCGGCAAACCGTATCATTTCTGAAGAGACTGCGGCCAGCCTGTGCCAACGATTAAAGATTAAAATTCCTGCCTATGCACAAGGCTTGCTCGCGCAAGCACAGCTCATTGCCAGCGGCAGCGGATACGCCTTCTTATTGCTGGGCCTGCAATCAAAATTATTGAAACTTGATCATGGCAAGCTGACATTGAGCGGCATCGCGCATTCAGACAACATAGCGCAGGCGGTTTTTTCAGCTGATTTTTTCTTTCACGACGATAACAGCTCGACTATCTGTGAGTTAGTTCCTCTCCATGCGGATAAGCCAGCTCATCGTTATCCTCCAAAATACGATAAGAAGGCATATCGAGCCTTTGCCGCTGCCGCCGGAATGAATCGTTTTGCCATAGGCCACCAAGGCGGGACCGTAGAATTGATAGATGGACACGGGATGTTCATCGATGCCTTACGCCCCAATCCTCGTGCGCCAACTGATGATCAAATGCACCTCAGTTTGTCATATGCTGGGAATTTCCTGATGGCGGCTAGCTGGAGTGGTGCGCGCGTCATTGACATTGATGGAAAACGGGTTGCCGAGTTTGCTGTTCCCATGGATGAGGAAGATAGCAGCCTGGATCAAGCCCATTTTTCTGCCGACCTTAAGTATCGCGCCAGCTATATGGTCACTGATCACGGCGTTTTTACACTCTCGCAGAAAAATCTGTCCCATGTCACTTTTAGCGAGCTGACATGGCAACCGCTCATCATCCCTGCCAGATCTTCTGGCGAGGCGGGGGCTACGGCATCTAAAGGTGTTTTGACAAAACTCGTCGATAAGATACGTGGCCGCAAGAAACTGCCTGCCTATCAAAAAGTGCTAAAGAATCTCGTGAAGCCAGCCCTGGCTCTTAAGGAAACCAACAAAAAACAAGGCGAAAACTCATCCATGTATGGCACCCCCAGTTTGCCAAACGACGTCGCCTGGCCTGAATATGCCGGACATAAAATGTTGATGCTTTGCCAGATAGACTTGAGTGCAGCAGCGAGCCTGTTGACAGAAAATCTTCTTCCGCCTGCGGGCGTGCTGATGTTCTTTGTCAGTGTGGATAGTGAAGGCGAGATACTGCAAGATGAGCAATTTCATCCCCAGGCCGTCAGCGTGCTTTGGCTCCCTCAAGCAGTATCAGAACAAGGTGTAGTCAGCCACAGCGGGTCTGGTATCGCACCCAGGCCCATGTGCCTGGTCAAGGATAAAAGTGAATTGCCGCAAACCGATGCAGCGATCATCGAAGCCCAGCTTTTTTCAGACGATGAACTGGAAGAATACCGGGCGTTTTTTGAAACGACCTTGCCAGACGGCCTGTCTTCAGGCATTCGCCTGGGCGGCTATCCTGCCACCTTGCAAAATAATAGCCTGGAAGCACAGGCAGAGTATGCGCGCAGTGGTCAATATCCTGAGCGAGATCAACACGGCTGGACAAACGCAGCACGTTGGCGACTGCTCTTGCAAGTTGATACTGATGACGAAATCATGTGGGGCACCGACAGTGGCATGCTTTACTTCATGATACATGATGATGATTTGCGTAAAAGAGATTTCTCACGTGTGGTTGGGCTATGTGCTGGCTTGTGAACTGGTCATCATCCTTGAGACTGATCCGTCTTTCCCCAGCTCGTCAACCCTTCATGTCAGGATACCTGTAACCCATCATTGCCACACGTAGGAGCGGCTTCAGCCGCGAACATGCTTTGCCGTGTAGCTATTCGCGACTGAAGCCGTTCCTACGGGGGGTACGTTTTTATGAAACTGCTAGGCATAGATAACGCTTATAGCCACTTCAATCCCATCCCCCCAAAAACCGTCATGCCGGACTCGATCCGGCATCCAGCGGCGTTGGCTTCATACTGTTCGCGTGCTTTGCTGTTTGTATAAAACAGCGGTTTTTTGCGGGTTCTGTCACATCGGAATCGCAGCCTAACGACACTGGATTCCAGATCAAGTCTGGCATGATGGTTGAGAGGGATGACTGAAGATGAAAATAGATCTGCATTGGTCTTCACATCATATGACTGTAGATTTAAATTTGTGAGGATGCGGAGAAAGTCGGGCAATGGATGGGCTCGCCCGCACTGAATGCTAATGCAGTATTTAATGCAATGAGCGTTTCTTCGAGCCCGTTGATATGTTTAAGCTTGTTTTGATCCGCATCTCGCTCGCATATGAGCAGCCAGTCTTTTGATGTACTTAGTAATTTAGTCATTCCCAAAATAAACATCGCTCTGTCAGGCCAGGGATATTGACGCGTTGAATCAAGCTTGGGTAACAGTGAAATATAAATTTGCTTACCATCGGTGCTGGTGTCGGATGCTAGTCCGATGAGTACATCGTCAAAATAACAGAGACGCTCGTCGGTCAAGCCCCATTCCGATTCAAAATTCTGGATCAACAAGTTTTTTGTGCTCATGTCTAATTTTAGAAACATGGCATCGGGTGCAATTGGAAAAGGGTTTGTACCCATGGACGAAAGTGCGAGTGAAAGTGATTGTAGGATATTAATACTGAGTTGAGTATGTGCATAGCGGCGTTTATGCAAAATCGAGGTCTGAAAAAAAATAAAACCCGGCTGATCATCGATCACCGGGTTTTATCATTTCTGCTGCCAGCCAGTTATTACCTGGCCTTCACATCAGCACATGGCCAACACAATTAGTTCTGTGTCGATTTTTGTGCTTTGGATGTCGCTACTTTGTCAGCATTGGTTTTTTCTGCTGCCAGACGTGTTTCTGCATTGGCTTTAACCAGGGCAGCTTTTTGCGCTGGGTACCAGGAGAAACCTTCCATGCCGATTTCTTCGCCATTGGCGCGGGCTTCTTGCAGTTCGGCAACTACTTCAGCACGGGTTTTTTGTGCAGGTGCAGTATCGGCAGCAAAGGCAGAAGCAGCAGTCAAAAATGTCAGGCTGGTTGCCAAAAAGAGTTGTTTCGCATTCATGATAATTCCGATCAATAAGTAAGTTTCAGAGTAAGCCTTCCCCGCATTATTGCATAATTGTCATGAGAAGTGAAGTTTCACTTCCGATAACAACTACAGCAAGCTAATGTCAGTGGCGCGGTGTAGAGCGGGTTTTGATGTTGCACTGCACCGATGGAAAGAAGTGTAGGCTTTTCGGATTCAACAATAAAGTATTGAAACGGGAATATACTATTGCTGAATCAGGAACAATAAAGGACTTGAAATGGACAGATTGCAATCTATGCGCATTTTTGCCAAGGTCGTGGAGCTGGGCAATTTTGCCAAGGCAGCTACGGCGATGGACATGTCCAATGCGGTGGTGACGCGGTATATGGCTGATCTGGAGAGCCATCTGGGTACGCGTTTATTGAATCGCTCTACCCGCAAATTGTCGCTGACCGAGACCGGCCTGGTTTACCTGGAGAGGGTGCGCGCCATCTTGAGTGATATCGACGATGCCGATGCCATCGCCTCTTATGCCGCGCAAAAACCCAGCGGCACTTTGCGCGTATATTCTGTACCACATTTCGGGAAAGCGCAACTTGCCCCCTTGTTGCCCGAGTTTGCCAAACAATTCCCGGATGTCATGCTCGACATCAAGATCACCGACCATCATGTCGACCTGGTCGAGGAGGGCATTGATGTCGGTTTCTATCTCGATCTGCAAAAGATCGATGGCAGCATGATCTCACGCAAGCTGGCCACCTCAGAAGTCTTGCTGTGCGCCTCGCCTGCGTATTTGCAAGAGCATGGCACGCCCCTCACGCCTGAAGATATCTCTGGCCACCGCTGCCTCAATTTCAATTATGATTTCTTGCGCGATAACTGGATGGCCTTTGACAAACGCCTGGGGCGCGACTCTTACCGCGCCATCCCCATCCATGCCAAGGTCATCAGCAATAATGCCGACGTGCTGCGCGCCTGCGCCCTGGCTGGCATGGGCCTGGTATTGCGCACGTCTTTCCAGATCGATGACGATCTGGCGCAAGGCAGGCTGGTCAGGCTATTCCCCGAACATTGCTTTGGTGCGGTCTCGATATCCATGGTCTACCCCAGCCGCCGCCAGTTGTCGGCCAAGGTCAGGCGCTTTGTCGATTTCGTCGCCAGCAAATTCCCGCATCCAGAAGAAGATATGTGGCTGGGCGGTTGCCCCTACCGCATACGCGAAGACAAACTCAGAGAACTGGGCATCGCCCACCCCGGCAAGGTGCGCACAGGCTAAGATAAGCCAGGGCATTTGATGCAGACTTGTGTTCGCCTGCGAGGCGTAGATGCTGCCAGGTAAATGTAAAATCGCATGGTCATACTTGCGTAACACAATTTAATTACCATATGTGGGTAGTGTCTCCTTAGGTATTGTTATCGCCACGGTATTTCTGATACCGTGGTGTTTTTTTTTGGACGATGTGATAGCTTGCTCCATCATGCAGGCTAATGTTGATAGTGCGCAGGCTGGCAACATAGGTTTTGTACTGAAGAGGATTGGCAATACTTGCGTCAAGCTGGTGCGCGCGGCGCACCCTACTTATCCAGATTTTTATTCTATGAAATTCTTTGAATCGCTACGTAAAGGGGAATATGACTTTGATTTCCCAGCATATCAACAATACTTGCAAGACCATTGTGAGCAATTTCCAGCAGGCGTATATGCATTCGCCGTAGATACGCGTAATTATGATCTGACCAGCCATCAAAGCCTGCATGATGCCTGGCTGGAGCGATTTTGTATTTCGGAAGTGGCAAGTGGTGAACGCTCAGAAATTCGGGCCATCCAGATAGAGACAAGCTTTTTGGGGCCTTATCATGATCTGAAAATCCATCTTGTGTATTCCGGTGTGATTGAATACAGCATAGTGACGCCAGAAGAGTTTTCCCATCCTCCATTCGGTGCCATTGGTCATGGTGATTTATTGATCCATGAAGTGAGCCTGACAGAAAACAAACAGGCCCTAATCCATGAATTATATTTTTCGCGGGGCAGCGTGTTCAGGATTGTTTGTGAAAATTTTTTGCACGAGATAGAGATACTCAATGAGCCGTGTAGCACGTAAAAGTAAATGCCAAGGCATAGCCCGTAGGTGCGATTAGCGCAGCGTAATCGTACGCATGCGATGCGTGCAATAGCTATAGACCTCAAGCAAATCCCATGATCGTTGTCTGTCCTTCTTTGCACGAGTGTGATGCATGCTTGATTCAATATCCTAAAGCTGTCGTGCTTTTGAAGCGGCATGGAAAATTGCTGCTGACCATGCGTACGATTACGCTGCGCTAATCGTACCTACGCGAGCTGGAATAACAGTATCCACGCGAGCTTTGGCGATCCAGGGAAGTGGTGCGTTATAACGCACCCTACCAACCATCAATTCACAAACTCTTTCTTGAAGCCCGTAGGTACGATTAGCGCAGCGTAATCGTACGCATGCGATGCCTGAAACAGCGATAGACCTCAAGCAAATCCCATGATCGCCGTCTGTCCTTTTTTGCACGAGTGTAATGCATGCTGGATACAATATCATCAAGCTGTCGTGCTTTTGCAGCGGCATAGAAAATTGCTGCTGATCATGCGTACATGCGTACGATTGCGCTGCGCTAATCGTACCTACACGAACTACACGAGCTGATGCATTGCATCGGTGTCACGCGGGTTTGAGCGCCAGAGCCAGTGCGTTATAATGCACCCTACCGAGTTTAAAAATGGCGCAACCCGCGGAGCCATCAATCCACAAACTCCGTCTTGAAATCCCAGGCATCAAAACCACCGACGTTGGCGGCGATGCCACCGGTATGTTCCAGGAAAAAATGCACGGTGCGTAAAAATTCACGGTAGTCTTCGAGAGACGCAGCGCGGATTTCCAGTGCGGCTACACAGAGGTTTTTAGCTTCCTGCAGATGTTTTTTATCTTTGTACAGGCCTTCATTGCGGTACTGGATGTAACGGGCCAGTTCATGCGTGGCGTCGCCACCTTTTTCGCGGTGCACATATAAATGGAAGTCACTATTGCGGCCATTGGCATAGTGCTTGCTGAGCTTGAGCGTGGTCCAGTCCCTGGCTTCGTCATCGCCATAAAAATCGCCCTCTGAATCAAATTCTTCTGCTTGCCAGAATGCCGGACAAAAATCATCTTCGCCGGGCATGGCGACATGCTCATACAGAACGATGATTTCAGAATAGATTTTCATATTCCCTGCCTTAAAAGATGATTGCCACTCAGTGCAGTCAATTATTCACACGCATTTCATTCGAATGCATTCCATCCGTATTGATGAAATGCATTCTAGTATAACCAAACATTGTCGACTTCACTTTTGCAGCCTGCTTTTGGCATAGGCAAGGGTGATACTATGCATTATCCCTTCAATTGCGGCGTCATTTTTTCTTTTGGGACGCCTAACCTGAGAATTTTCTTTACATCTCCACAGGCTTCCAATTTAACCAGCGCAGCGACAAAGCGCTCTTCTTTATTTTGATAGACAAACTCTATCCAATAATCGATCTCAGTATTTGGACTATTTGACGAGAGCAAGGTTTCATACCATTTTTTCTGTTGCGCGCGATACACCTGACAGCAGGCCGAATGCTGGCTGACATAGTCATTGGCAGACATTTTTTCATTGTCCAATTTGACATAGCCATGGCTGATCTCATTGGCAACCACGATCTCCAGCAGCTCCTGATTTGACAGGTAACGGTTCAGGTTCAGGCAGTAGGGCGGTGCGGCAGTCAGGAAGACCAGGTAAAAGGCAAACACCAGCACTGTCGCCAGGATCAGTATTTGATTTTTCCAGAGTCTGAAAAAGCTGTTCATATGATGTTGGCCTCCCCTTAAGAAGTCCTTACCATACTAGCTCAAAATAATGGGCAGATAGCAAAAATACTGAAATAGTCGTTGCGCTTTGCACAAAGCGGCGCTGGCTGCTATAGTTGTCATGCCAGTACGACAAGGGAGGCGGCATGCCAAATCAGCATAAAACAGAGCCAGAACTGATGATGAACCTGGACAATACGCCCATGATAGGCCTGTTGCTGGCGTTGATCATGATGCTGCTGATGAGCCTGCCACCTGAGCGCCATTTGATCGACTATGGCAGTAACGACAGTTGCGGATGGCTGCGCCCTGAGACTACCACAATCACACTCAGCGTAGACCTTCATGGCGGCCTGCAATGGAATGGCAATACCGTGACCATGGACCAGCTTGGCCGCAACTTCCAGGCACTGGCCAGACAACAGAGCAGTACATATGCAGTCTACCTGCATGCTGGCAATGCCACCACTTACCGGCATGTGGCCAGGGTATTGGCGCTGGCGCAGCAGCAAGGGGTAAACCGGATAGGCCTCATTAGCAGAGCCGGTGAATTCATGTAATCTGATGGCATGATCGATGGAGCGTTCATGTTGGTGCCAATAATGCCGGTGTTTGCGCATATTATTTAGGGGGTACGGCGCTATGTAGAGCAATAGTGCCGGACCTGACATACCTTGCAAGCTATCATGCATCGACAAGCAGTCACCGTAGTTAAAATAGAGACTCGAAAAGTGAGGGACTAGAAAAACGCCAATGAAAATTATTGAAAAAACTACTCAATTTCTCCGTCATTTCTTTGTTTCGGCGTTGCTATTGCACGCTCCCATTGTGTGCGCTAGCGAAGTACAATTATCGTTACAGGCTAAAAATAACGTCCTACAAGCTAATTATTCTGTCAGCCTGCCAGAAATAACATTGCATAAAATTGCATCAATTACTGGCCAGGAATTACCTCAGATAGCACGCTACACTTCGAAAAATAGAAAACTGATGCTTGATGAGCTTGCTCTGGCTGATGCAGACGAAGTCTTGTTTCAATCTGAGTTGGATAACTTGGACATTGTCATTATTCACCATCAATATAATTCTTTTTTAGGCCCGCTAAAGCTACTCAGTGCAATGAGTGGACACCCGGTGCAAGTCGATAAAATTATTTTGCTTGTTGTAAAAAGCAAAGCAGTGATAGAGACAAAAGAAATCACGAAGCAAGAATCAACATCTCATTGGCTTGCATATATTTACAAGTGAAGTTCGATAGCCTTGAGGAATAAAAATAAGGAAGCAGTATGTAGGTACGATTAGCGCAGCGTAATCGTACGCATGTGGGCCATGGCAATTTCAGCTTGCTCCAAATAAGCTTAAAGGTCTTGGAGGTTTTAGATATCCTTGCCCACGGCTGGCAATGCGGCATGTTGAGAATTTGTACGATTACGCTGCGCTAATCGTACCTACGTTCTATGCACAATAATATACATTGCCAGCAATTAGCCGCCAAACCGTCATGCCGGACTTGATCCAGCATCCAGCGTCGTTCAGCCTTGCGTTTTTCCAGAGCAGGAACAAGCATGTAGGGTGCGTTGTAACGCACCGCATGATGATCGTCAAACATTGAAATCTCTTTCGATGACTTTCATGGGGCACATGTGTTACTTATCTCGAATTTTAAATTTTCTTATCTATGCTTTTCGCATTCGGTGCGTTGCAACGCACCCTACACATCTAACGCAACTGAATTTTTTTAGCAAGTTGCAACATCTGCCAAACACTATGTTTTCAAACTCTTCCTCGCCATCCTGGCAACCGATGTATTGCTGCTATCTGCCGCCAGCGTTGCCAGCCTTACCCAGGCCAGCGCATGCGATTCTTCGCTGACGCTAAAGTCTTCATGCTGTGCCTGGAATAAAAACCGCAAGTCGTAATGATAATGCGCAGGCTCGTTGCCTCTGGCAGGGATGGGGTGCACATCGACATCAAACAGGGCGTCGCTCAGCAAGTGCAAATCGGTGATGCCGCTTTCTTCCCGCGCTTCGCGCGCAGCGGCAGCCTGTATGCTGGCATCGGCATCATCGGTATGCCCACCCAGTTGCAGCCAGCGATTGAGCTTCTTGTGATGCGTCAGCAAGGCTGACTGGCGATCAGGCGAGAGTATCCATGCCGATGCCGTGATGTGTCCCGCCAGCGTGGCACGGCTGCAGCAATTGGCAGTGCTGCTGACAAAGTCCAGAGCCAGGCGCAGATGGGCGGCTTCTGTCGCGTCAACGGGGATATGGGCATTTAATAGAGCGATGAGCGGGTCTTGCATGACAGTCTTGCCTGAGAAAAGCCCAGATTATAGCTGGCCTTGATAAAGTACTGGCGCACGGCAGAAGCGGCTGGTCATGTTATTGTCACACTATTGTCATTACAGTACCAGATAATCTGCCATACACTGGTATATCGTCACGCGCTCGCCTGCCAAATTACCAGGGGCATAGCGTGCGCAGAAACATCTTTGATTATCCTCTACTTGGGAGAACAACCACAATGAGCACCGTCTTATGGATCACACTGGAAAACGACCCCGACGATTTTGCCCCGGATGACCTGGCTTTTCTCTACGACAGCATGGATGCCCTGGATGAAAAATGCGCTACTCTCGATGTCGTCGCCCTGACCGAGTTTGTCGATTTTTCTGACATGGAACTCAATGTCAGCGAAGACGACATGGACGAAGATGAGGCAGAACAATGGCTGGCAGAAAACGCCAAATGGGTCAACCCAGCCGAACTGCTGGCCACCCTGCGCGCACTGGAACAAGCCGCTGTCGAAGCAAGCGACGATGAAGACCTCATCGAAGACCTGCGCTATTGCATAGAACGCTGCGAAACGGCCGAGCAAGATGCCGTCAGGGTACGCCTGATTGCGGTGATGTAAATACGCAGGCAGGGTATAGGTCGCCAAACCGGCAAGCGATGACCATGCATGTTTTGTAGGGGGCGCCATGCGCACCCTACCTGGTGAGGCCCGTAGGGTACGTTGTAACGCACCGATTTTGTATTGCTATCATCCTCGTTTTACCATCACAGCCGGTGCGTTATAACGCACCCTACTCGCGGTGATGCTCCTCGCAAAATATTCGTCCTGATATAGCGAGTGTAGGTACGATTAGCGCAGCGTAATCGTACGCATGCAGGGCTTGAATAACCAGAGGCATCAAAGATATCTCGTGCTGAGCACCTACTATTTCAGCAGGCGCGTGGCTTATACTTATACTTGATTGATTACTGTGAAGCAGCCATGCTTTTCAAGCAGAGTAGGGAGTGACAGCGATCATGCGTACGATTACGCTGCGCTAATCGTACCTACGTGAACTGCGTGGACTACCTGCTTTCCATGCAATGATAAGTGGTAATTTTCAGTCAGTAGGGTGCGTTGTAACGCACCGATTTTGCATTGTTAATATTCTCGTTTTACCATCACAGCCGGTGCGTTATAACGCACCCTACTCGCTACCTGCTTTCCATGTAATGATAAGTGGTAGTTTTCAGTCCGTAGGGTGCGTTTTGACGCAGCGATCTTGCATTGCCGCCGCCCTCATTTTTTTGCATCACAGCCGGTGCGTTATAACGCACCCTACTCCTTAACTTGATTAGAGACCGTCTGAACGAAGTACGTTCAATAAGCATTGCCTGGTTTCAGGGATGCTTTCCTGTCGGTTTTTTTCGTCACTACATACTCGCTGATAAGCTTCTTCATTGATGGTCATTCTGTAAAAGATGATGTCACGACCGTTATTTTGCTGTTCCGGATTCGTGATCGTCCTGCTTAGGCGCACATTTTTTCCACAGATATTGATGGTGACACGATATAACCAGCGGTAGAAATTGGGAACTTGCTTCCCGTTTGTGATTTGCCCATCTTCATAGGTATCTTCTGGAACTATGGCACTGCAATCCGTTGGGGTAGCGTGACAGATTTCGATCCCATGTTTTGTAGCGTTGAGTACCCTCAATTCGAGATCGAATTTTTGCTCCAAAGCCTGCGCCTCTGGAGCGCTGATCAATAGATTACTTGCGGCGACCAGCAATATGAATAAGCGCTTTAACGTCGTTTTCACTGGCGATACTCCTTTTAAAATATCCGTCGCTGATTAGCGAGTGTAGGTACTGTTAAGATGACTAATCATGCTTACTTGCAGTCATGCGTTTCAAGGCAGCTCGGATTTGGGAATAAACGTCGAATAGCCGCTTGGCTGCAAAAAAGTAATGCCTTCGCTGGTTTCAGTGACTTTGCATTTTTTGAGATAAGAGATGATGTTTTCATCCCGGTTGATGAGGGAAATGTCTACGCTGATAGAACGCCGATAAAAGAAAACATTTAATACGTAGCGATCTTCCTCTTGAGAATAGCCATGTTGATGTGTGCCATCAGATGAAATGGTGACATGATGGCCACCCCTTTTTTTCTGATCTTCATATGAATATATCTCGCGTACCTTTTCTCCGGGCTCGTGGAGCAGGAAATAACTAAAAGCAAGTAGGGGGAGCAAGGCAAGGAATATCAATACAAGAATGCTCGCTATTTTTTTTAAAATGGATTTCATGTCTTTATCTTTAAGGATGAACAGGCTTTGGCATTTTACTTTGATCGATTTTTATAGCGAGTGTAGATACGATTACGCTTCTAATCGTATCTACGTGGACTGATGAACATTGTACTTACGGCGATCAGAAATATGAGTGAGCGTTTTAACGTCGTTTTCACTTTGATCGCCATGGATGTTCAGTCAATATAGAATTTTGCAGGTATGAAAATAAGCATTAAGAAGGGAATGGCTGTCAATCCATAAAAGACGAGATCCAATGCTTTTCTTTTATAGAGATATCTTCCAGTGAGCCACAATGCGAGACTCACAGTGACATATTCGGCCACAACGATTCCACTAACAGAACCTAAAAAGAATTTACCTTCCATCCAAAAATTCCAATGATAGTAGATGAGCCAGGCCGATCCAAAAGAGTTAATGCTCAAAGAAAAAAAATAAAAAATCATGCTTACTCGTTGCGACCAAGCTGCCATCATCGAACTCCTTGCTTGTATAAATATTCGGCCAGCGCATTTCTTCTTTCCTTGCCTGCATCTGAGTCAGGGGCATAATAAAAGTGACCTTCTCCGGTGCCGGCCCGCATCTGCTTGATTAAGGTAGGTGCTCCTGCAATCAAAGATGTGAGTGGTATGCCAGCTTTGATGGGATCGCCCTGTTTTTCAAGATTTAATACGATAACATTGTTGATATTTTTTGTGTTCTTTACACTTTCTAAAAAATCATCGCTGATTGGTGATGCTATTAATACAAGGTTGTCTACTTTTGTGCCTGCTTTGGCGTAATTTACGGCTACTTGTGCGGCTACTTCTGAGCCGTAGGAGTAACCTATGAGGTTGAACTGATTTCCGCTTTGGTCGAATTTTTCAAGCGGCGTCGGAAACGGGTGTTGACCGTATCGATACGTTTGCACGCCAGGACCAGCATCTAATAAAGTTCCATATGACCAGGTGTCCCTGTTTGCAGGCGTTAATTTTATTCCTTGCTTGTCAAATGCGCGAACCATATCCTGGATATAGGGGCCGTCCATTCCTGCCCCACCAAAGAATACGTTGCCTTTGATAGATTCACCGGGTCGAAGATGATTTGTAGGAATTTCTTTTGGAACTCTTTGAACAGAACGCAAACGCTCATCTCCGCCGCGAACATCAATCGCACCATAATGTGGAGTACTTTCAAAAGGTGACGCTTGCAGGCCACCAGCACGCATCAATTGAGGCTCCTTTGGAATTATATTTTTGCTTCCCTGGACGTCTTGATTAAGCATCTTACTTAGATACTCAATTTCTGACGTTGATAAATCTTGCTGAGGTATGCTTGGTCGTTCGGCGGACAGGCGACGCATATTATCTATATCCAATACTTTTTGGCCGATCTTGCTTGCATCTCCATAGATGTAATTTTTTTGAGGCATCATGTAGGTTTCCCCTATCTGAATGCGACTACTGTCAAGGGCATTGGCATGCATGAAGTTGCCAATATCCCGTGGTTCACTCTTGCCAATTAAAGAGGAAATATTATCGCCTTTTGCGGCAATGACGAATCGCAGGGAATTTGTCGGTGAATTTGGATTTTCGCCAAAACCCATAGCCTGATTTGACCAAGTATCAAGTTCAGATGTGTCGGGATGCCTTATTTGAATGAATGGGGTAATCATTGCATGTCGCCATGTGCCATCTTTAAATAATCTGGATTCTCTATTGGTATTGAAGAGCGGATCATTTTCAGAGTGAATATCAATGAAATTATTTTGATAGACTGGGTCCCGACTCTCCAAAGTATCAACTTGCTGCTTATTCGAGTCAATCATATTTGAATTTTTACCCCATGAATCTGGATCAGAAAACCTATTAAGCAGCCCCATTTTCCCGCGCATTGCATCTTGCTCCGCAGATGCATCTTCCTCGCGCTCATTCATGGGATTGCGCGACCATCTATCCAGATCGTTCATCTGCACCTTAGGCTCACCCACGCCTGCTTCATCATTACCCGCCATGGCACGCAATAGCAAACCTTTGACAGGTGCAGGGCCGGGCATATAGTCTCTGCTGCTGGCAGTATCGGGTGGCAGGATGCCGGGTTCCCGCTCTGGCAATCTGGCATACAGGCGTGCAGGTAATTGCTGGTCTTCGCTATTGTGGATGTCTGCGAAGGGCATCAGGTCTTGCGCGTCGGGCTGGCCTGGATAGGTGTTGGGCAGCAAGCCGGGGATGTCCAGGTCTGGCATGGCGGGTGGCAGGCTGGGGGCTGGCCAGTCATGGTCGAACTCATCGTCCATCTCATCGGGTGAGGTGAGGCGGTAGGGCAGGCCGTCCGGGCCTATGATGCGGGTGATGGCCATGGTTTTCCTTTGGTGACGATGAGTATTGAGTGTTGAGTGTTGAGTAGTGAATCAGGCCTGGTAGGCACCGAGCAGGCAAAATGCCATGTCGCGCATGTCTTTTAAATGGCGTTCGGTGGCTGCCAGTGCGGCGGCGCTGTTTATATGGTTGCTGCTGCCCGGGCTGCCAGTATTGTCATGGGGGCGCAAGCCGCAGTTCCAGAGTTCATCCATGAGTTGCTGGGCATCTTCATATTGCAGGCAGAGTGCAGGTGGGCCGGGCTGGCCTTCCGGCACTTCCTGGAAATGCAAGGGTAGGGCGGTGTGCAGCTTGCCTGCATGGCGGCGCGCCAGGCGCAGGTCTATGCTGCGGCTCCAGGGCAGGAGCTGGCATGAGGCGCGCAAGGGACCAGGGGCTTGCTCAGTCATGCCGATGTTCTGCTGGGCTGCCTGCATCATGCTTCACCATACAGGGCTATCATGAGGGGATCAGTACGGCGGATTTTGTCTGTGCCTGGCTTGATCTGGCGGGTGTACATGGTGGGGGCGGGTTTGCCACTGTGCCAGCCAAACTGCAATTTGCTGCGACCGCGGTTGGTCGGGGTGGCACGTTGTACGACGTGGCCAGAGAAGCACAGGTCAGCGATGAGTTTGCGGGCATAGTTTTCCGAGGTGCGCAGCTCACGCATGATGTCTTCGATGAAGAGGAATTTGTCACTCAGGATTTTGGCTACCTGGGCATAGCGTGCGGCGATGTCGTTTCTCATGGCGTTTTTCATTTCGTTTCCTTTCGGCGGTTGTTGGTAAACTTCTTCTCTTTGAGGGAGAAGGGACTGCTATTACTTGTTAACTGTGGTTAGCTGTGCGGTTATTAGCGTTGATTAAAACGGCAAATCATCATCCATGTTGTCCCAGGTCTCAGGTGCGCGGGCTGGCTGCTGCGTCCTTGCCTGGACAGCATTGCCCCCGCCTGCTGGCGTGCTGGCTTTGCTGAGCATTTGCATGGTGTCGCCGCGGACTTCGGTGATGAATTTTTCCGTACCATCCTTGTCCATGTATTTGCGCGTGCGCAGGCTGCCTTCTATGTAGATGGAGGCACCTTTTTTGAGATGCATGCCCACCACCTCTGCCAGGCGACCAAAGAAGCTGATGCGGTGCCACTCTGTGCGTTCCTTGCGCTCGCCAGTGGATTTGTCTTTCCAGCTGTCGGTGGTGGCGATGGTGATGTTGCTGATGGCTTCGCCATTGGGGGCGTAGCGGGTTTCAGGGTCGCGGCCCAGGTTGCCGACGAGGATCACTTTATTGACGTATGCCATTGCGGTTGTCGCCTTGCGGTAAATGAATCGTTCTGTCTTGTTCTGCGTCGTTTTGCCAGCGCTCAGTGCTGCAGCGCTGTCTTGCATGCAGCCAGGCGGCTGTAACCCAGGTTGCGTATCATGCGGTACACCGCGCACATGATGCGCACACGCATGTGCAGGTGGTTGATGAGGGCGTGTGTATCGTTCATGTGCTGGTTTTCTCTAAAGTTTGACAAAGTTGACGCAGGGCTTGTGCTTCATGGGCGGCAAACCATTGACTATCCTGTGGCAGCTTGGCGGCCAGGGCCAGGGCCTTGTCGAGCAGCTCGGGTGCCAGTGCCCACAGGCGGGCATTGGCAATGGCTTCGTCGGAGGCTTGCAGGGCATCGGGGTTGCAGATCTTGCCGCTGGCATCGTAATGCGCTTCGGCCTGCCAGCCATAGGCAATCGCCATGCACTGGCTGCTGCGCGCATCGAACAGGGCATTGCCGACGGCGCGTAATTGGCGGCTATGTTTCATTGCTCACCCGCTGCAAAGCCAGTCATGCGTTCTGCCTCTTGCGCCAGTTTGTTCAGGGCAGCGCGCTCAGTTGATGGGGCCATTTTCTGGCTAAGCTGGGCGCTCACTGACGCATGCAGTGTTGCCGCAGCCTGGCTGGCAGGCGCTGCCTGTCGTTCAGGCTGGTCTGCGCCGGGCAGATTGTCTTCTTCATGATTGATGATGCTGAGCACTGCGCAAATGACGATATACGCCAGGGCAGTCAGCAGCCAGTCTGTCAGGGATGTTTTCATGCTGGTCCTCACAAAATGTAGACGAGCGCATACACAGCGAAAAAACGCACTCGTTCTCGTGTTAATCAATGTAGTTTTTTGGGGTGATGCTTAATGAGTGATGCAGGGTGATGCCTTGCTGTAAAACGTGTATTGCTATCGCTGGCCATTGCGGCTGGCTGTTGTTGCAGAAAAAACCTGATGCCCATGTGATGCGCTGGCCTTGCCCGCCGCGGGTGAACGCGGCAGCAGAAGGTGCAAGGCCAGCGCAGACAAGGTGCCGGGCGCTACTCCGGCAAGCGTGAAATTGGTGGCGACCCGATTTCACCAGCGTATACTTTTGTGCGTGCTACGCGATTACGTACATAGGTTCTAAGGGGCAGACGCAAAATTGTTCCAGCAAGGCGTAACGACGAAGACAGTACTTTAGTACCGAATCTTGCTAAATGCGGGAGCTGCAACGCAGCTGGAGCGGTTTTGCGTCTGCCCCTATTTATTGCTGCCAGTCCAGTAACACCTTGGCCATCATCCTGCCAAAGTTTTCATACCGCCCCTGGTCCAGCAGGCTGGCCAGTTTGTCGCATTGTTCCATGCTGCATTCTGCAAAGGCGTCGATCAGATTTTGCCCATTCATGAGTACCGCAGTCGATGCAGTAGCCGGTTGGGCGTAATAGGTTTTAGGCAATCCGAAATAAGTTTGCGTGCTCATTTGTCGCTTTCTTTGTTTGTCTGACCATGTATAGAACTATACGCTTCCGTATAATTGATGTCAATACGAAATTGTATTAAAAAGTATGATTTCGTATGGAATACTTGGTTATATGTAAACGTGGAAAGTGCGGGATTGGGTATAAGGGCGTAAAAAAACCCGCGAGTGCGGGTTTTGAGGGGCTGTTTAGTGAATGTGGGCGAATTGCTTAATCTGCAATTGCTGTTCAATTGGTATGACTGGAACGCTAATTTTTTGAAAATCTTCTTCTAGCTGTTGAAAAATTGCATAGTTTTCACCGCTTTCCGGCGACGGCGCTTCTGCAACAACAAGAATATCTCTGGGCAGCGCATCCGATTTTTGCAGTTGGTTGAACTTACCTAACCATGCCCATCCATGTTCATGGGCTTGTGCCGGGTCATCATGTGCCAAGTACAAGGGTTTAATCGCTTTGTCTATTTCTCCGTTTGCGTCATAGTGGGCAAAAGGGAAGTTGGCACTGAATGCGCCACCTCTGGCGGTTCCACTACGGTAGGATGGCAGATTATTGTCAGCCAGCAGGTTACGAACCCGTTTTTCCAGTTTCTTTTCTACATAGTCGTGGGTGACAAAATTTCTTTCCACATAAAACCGGAACAATTCCTCCAGTTTTGTAGCGGGATCATTTGTCAGCACGACTCTGGGTTCATCAAACCTCAGCATGACTTCGCGCGTGCGTATCAATTCCTGGAACAGGAAGCGTGCAGTCTTGTCGTTTGCCTGCATGCTTGCTTGCAGCATTTCTTTTACTCGTTGCAGTTCATTTTTGAGATCAGTCTTCGCATCTCTGTAAATCTGGGGGGCAAGCTGATCAAAGAAGGCGGTAATGCGTCTTACGCGATTGAGCAGGATAAAATCAAAGTAAGCTGCCTCCTGGCACATCATGACGATGCCAACATTGGCAAACTCACCCGTCTCGACAAAGGGCATGAAGCGAACGATAGCATATTGGCATGCGTATTTCATGGCGCTATCCTCCAAAAATCTTGTTGATTGAAACGACTCAAAACTTGCCTGGTTTCCTCTCTGTCAAACAGAGCGGGGACACCATCATCTACCCACCACCATTCATGCGGGATGTCACTGCAGGCACGATCAAATTCAGCGTAGGCATCTTGTAATCGAGTCTGATATTCAGTGCAATCGACCCAATCATATTGTATTGCCGGAAAATACTGGGCAAAAATATGATTTTCAGAAAATGCCTGCCTGTCAAAGTTTTTGTCAAAAGCAACATTGTGGTCGATGACTACTAGTTTAGCATTTCTTTGATCCCACAACAGATTGGGGTTACCGCCTTTGCTTGACAGTGTCCTATCCTGATTGTGTATCCACCAGTCAAACACGAGCACATCTTTTGCCAGCGCAGGTTTGATCTTGGTTAAATGCGTGAAGTGTATTTCTTGTATGTGGGGCAATGCTCTTGACCCAAATGCAAGCCCACTCCCCAGCTCATTGATTTCTGGTAACAAGCCTGCTTTTATCAATTGTTCCGGCACATCCACAATCTCAAAATCCGCAATTGGCAAGCCTAGTCGGCGTGCCAATCGTCCGCATATATATTCTGCAATTAAACTTTTCCTACCAGCGCCACACCCTTTTACAAAATAGGTATGACCATCATCGCCACGACAAATAAATGGTTTGGTCACTCCCTGCTCGGATCGTCTTAACACCTCAACTATTTGCACAGGCATAGTGGCTGATAAATTGAATAGCTTGAATATGCCAGTGTAATATTATTTGAATGTCATGTGCCTGCTTAAACGGTCTGCTGTCGCTTTTTAGTGGTTGCCTGTCTATCTGAAGTGACAAACAGTCCAGCCTAAACCCCCACCACCTCCACCGTCAACCTATCCAGGTTCTGCTCATTCGCCGGCAAGACGATATGCTCTATCTGCCTGGCGACATCGGCATTCTCGAAAGCCTGGGCCCAGGATACCAGGGTGCCGGTGGCGGATGCTGCCAGGCTGATGGTCAGGTGAAAGTGCGGTTCTGACACATGTTGCACCACCACCTTGTTGGGGGCGTCTATCTCGGCAAACAGGTTTTCATTTGGATAGTTTTTACCATCCGGCCCGTGCATGATGAAAGACCATTTACCACCAGGCCTGAATTCGCAGACATGGACGGTATTGCTAAAACCAGCAGGGCCCCACCAGCGTGCCAGGCGTTGCGGGTCGCTGATGGCAGCGAAGACTTGTGCCGGGCTGGCTGGGATATCGCGGGAGGTGGTAAAGGTGGTCATGGCATCTTCCTTGGTGGGTTTGCTTCAGTAATGGGATGGTCTTTGGGCACTATATGGTGGGGGCTATGCCTGCTTCAGGCTGGCGTGTTCGCCGCCTGCCATTCATCGCGCAGCAGGCCAAACATCCAGGTATCCTTGATCTCGCCCTTCATCTTCCAGCGCTGGCGCAGCAAGCCTTCTTGCACAAAGCCGAGTTTGCGCAAGAGCTGGGCCGAGGCGGGGTTGCGCGGGTCGACTTCTGCTTCTATGCGGTTGATGCCCATTTCAGCAAAAGCATGGTTCAGCAAGGCGCGCACGGCTTCTGCCATATAGCCGCCACCCCAGTGTGATTGCGCCAGGGCATAGCCCAGCTCACAGCGCTCACATTCGGGATCAAAGCGAAACAGCAGGCAAGCGCCGATGACCTTGTTGCTGGCCTTGTCGACGATCACGCATTGCATGCCTGCCGCCTGCGCCGCCATTTCCTTGGCGCGCGCATACCAGCTATGGGCAGCGAGCGTATCTTCCCAGGTGATATAGGGTAAAAAACGGGTGACGGCAGCGTCAGAAAATACCTGGTAGAGATCAGGCAGATCGTCTTCTTGTATGGTGCGCACGATCAGGCGCGGGGTGTGGAGGGGCATTGACAGCTTGGTTTGCATGAGGCTTGATCATCCAGTCATGATGTAGCTCAGGGCAATCGCCCTGGCTTTAAAGCATCTATCATAGCAAATTAACATGGCGAAAGAAGGGTGCTCGCTCTATATATCTGCGTACTTCAAGCGCTACACTGATCAACCACCCTGCCTGTAAACAAAGCGCCCTATGATTTTCAGCAAGCCCACATTCTCGGGCGTGATGCGCTCATCGGGATAAGTGCGCTTGTCGGGGTTGCGGCTTTCCAGCACCCAGGTGCCGTCGATTTCGCGACGCAGTTGCTTGATGCGCAAACCGTCAGGATGCTGGATGGCAAAGATCTTGCCGCTTTGCGGCTCGGTCTTGGTCTGGTCGATGATGACCATGTCGCCATCGACGATAAAGTCTGCCATCGAGCTGCCGTCGGCATAGATGGCGGCCAGGTTTTCTGCCTTGACGCCATATTTCTTGAAAAAGCCGACTTCTTTAATCAGTTGGCCCTTGGGTTCGGCATCTTCATTATGCGCGCCACCACCACATGAGCCTTTGGCTGCATAGTAATTAATAGCAGCTATGCCGATATGCTCATCATTGGCAGCAATGGGCTGGCTGGTTTCATAGCCACGCAAATCCTTGCTGCGCAAGTCTGACAGGCTGACATTAAAGAACTTGGCAATCGGCGCCAGCGACGAAGTGCGCGGGTCCTTGGTGATGCCCTCGACGATACGAAAGATCGTCGCCTGTGGCACCCTGACTTCATCAGGGAACATTTTTTCCAGGGCAGTTGCCAACGAAGTCGGGTTCATGCCCGACTTATCCATGAGGTATTTGATATTAGTTTTCGCGTCCATGGCTGCATTATGCGTTATCGCATAAAAAATGCCAAGAACAATACGAAAATAACTTGGTTTGCAATACGAATGTGTATATAATTGAACTTGTGGGGAGGAGCTCGTTCAGTTTAAATGGACCATCCACCCTATAAATTCAATAATCCCGATCAACTTAAACATACTAGCCCTTCGCCTGCCTTGATTCATTACCGCGCGAATGCTGTTTAACATCTACTTACCCCGCCAGGATTGCCTGGCCACCGTCAGCCGCCTGTGTTTTGTTACCCGGCTGATGATTTTGTCGTCTTTCTGGCGACCGTAGCTCCTTATACATGGGGCATATAAATTTGCGATGAAGACCTCTTAACACAGAGGCATGGAGACACAGAGAAAAGCGAAGAGGTAGCAAGTGTGTAGGTTGGGCTACGTTTCATCAGCCCAACACTGGGCGTTAAAACGACGTATACGTTTATTAAAAGCTGAGTGTTGGGCTGGTAAAGCGTAGCCCAACCTACGCACTTGCCAACACTCTCGTTTTACAAACGCTTCGCCTTTCTCTGCGCCCTCTGTGTCTCCGTACCTCTGTGTCGAGAAGTCTTCCCGGTTTAAAAACACAAACCCAGCTGCCCAGGCAGCCACACGACAACAACATGACTATACAAAAAGACATCCTGCGTCAGGTGTCCGCTTGCGCACGCCTGTCAGGGCTGGCAGGCGGATCACATCAAGCCTTGATACAAACAAGGAGCTGCCTATGCTGAGCCAGTCACCCGCAACCACCGACTGGCAGCATCTGGACAACCGGGTGATATCTCCCACCCACACCATCACCCCGCGCCGCCTGTGCAAAGGTCCGCGTTGCCGTCATGGGCGAGGGCAGATGCGTTCGATACGGCAGTTTTGCAATGCGCAGAATCAGCCTGTGTATACGTATTGCAAATTATGTCGTGGTGGGTAGACGCCGTAGATAAGCCTGGGAACAGACTTAAAACCACTCACCACAGAGGAAGGAAGCGGCTCTTGCAAGAGCAGCCCGTTTCGCAGGCGTGCGGCATACCGCACGAAACCCCTGCTACACCACAGAGTCACTGAGGTTTCACAGAGAAAATCAATAGAAGATAAAGAGATTTACAAGTCTGATTGCTAATAACTCTCTCTTTTTATTCCTCGGTGTCTCTGTATTGATCGCTCCAGTAAGTATTAAAAGGAATTTCTAAATGCCCCGCGCAAGAAATATCAAACCCGGTTTTTTCAAGAATGATGAATTGAGCGAGATACCGCCATTTGGTCGTCTGCTATTCATTGGCCTGTGGACCATCGCAGATCGTTCGGGGCGGCTGGAAAATCGTCCTAAAGGCATCAAGGGAAATCTCTTTCCTCACGATGAAATTGATGTCGTCAGCCTGCTGGCTGCATTGCATAAACATGGATTTATCCAGTTGTATACGGTCGATCGCATCAAGTATATCCAGATATGCAAATTTGACGTGCACCAGAACCCACATATGAATGAAGATGACAGCGAAATCCCGGCACCAACTCCACGTCGTAAAAATAGAAAAAAACTCAGCACCAGAGTAGTACCAGAGTGCTCTGATACTACTCCTGCTGATTCCTATAACCTGATTCCTGATTCCTTAAATACTATATCCCCTGCAAAGGCTGCGCCTTGCAGCGCTAGCGATTTGAAAAAAAACACGGCCAGCAAATCAAAAAAATTAAGCAGCGCAGACGAAAAAAAAGAGGAATTCGAAACCGCCTGGAAAGCCTATCCACGCCGACCCGGTGCCAGCAAAAAAGAAGCCTGGCAAGCCTGGCTGGCGCGACGGCGGGATGGTGTCGATGCTGCTCTCATGGTCGATGGCGTCCGGCGTTATGCCGCCTACATCATCGCCAGCGGGCAGGCACCCAAGTTCGTCAAGCATGCCGCCACCTTCTTTGGCCCCTATGAGCACTACAAGGCCGACTGGAGCGTGCCTGAGCATCATGCGCCACCCGCCAGCAGCACGCACACAGGGTTTGCCAACACCAACTACGCACAGGGAATAGCCCAGGATGGTTCATTCTGACAGCAGCAGTTTTGTCCGTGTCGGCGGCATGCAGTTAGACAGTGAGCAAAGGCATTGCCAGCAGCATGGCGGCTACACCGCCTACTCGCACAAGAGCGGCATCTGGTCTGCCTGCGAAAAATGTTTGCAAGCCAGCGACGCCCAGCAACGCCAGGTCAGCATCCGGCAACAGCGGCAAGCGCAACAAGCCGCGCTGTGGCAAAAACGCCTGGGCCGTGCCGCCATACCGGCACGCTTTGCCGAACGCAGCCTGCAAAATTATCGCCCGACCTGTGCCGCAGCAGAGCAGGCATTGCGCACCTGCCAGGTCTATGCGCAAGAGTTTGATGCCGTCCTCAAGACAGGGCGCAGCCTGATCTTTTGCGGCAGCGTAGGCACAGGCAAAACCCATCTGGCCGTGGGCATCGCCAGACACATCATGGAGGCAGGCAAACAAGCCGTGATGAGTTCCGTTTTAAAAGCAGTACGCCGCATCAAAGAAAGCTACCGCCGCGACAGCCCTCATACCGAGGCGGAACTGATACAGGAATTTGTAGAGCCCGATTTATTGATACTCGACGAGGTCGGTGTCCAGTTCGGCAGCGAGACAGAAAAAATGCTGCTCTTCGACATCATCAATGGCCGCTACGAAGTCATGAAACCCAGCATCCTCATCAGCAATCTGGGGTTGACAGAACTAGAACGCTACATAGGCACCCGCGCCATGGACAGGCTACGCGAAGGCGGTGGCAAGGCCGTGGTGTTTGATTGGGAGTCTTACCGGCGGGTGGTTTGACGCTCAATATTAGATGAATCAATGATGAAAACCACTCACCACAGAGGCACAGAGACACAGAGAAAAGCGAAGAGGAAGATAAGCGAAAGTGTTGGCAAGGATGTAGGTTGGGCTACGCCTCATCAGCCCAACACTCAGCCTTTGATAAGCGATTACGTTGTTGTGAAGTCGAGTGTTGGGCTGGTACCCCGTAGCCCAACCTACGAGCACGGAAAAAAAATATGTTTCCAGCCCTTCTCTGTGTCCCCCTGTGTCTTTGTGTTGAAAGATTTTAAAGTTTAAAAAATGCACAAGCAACACCTCTACAGCCCATGCACAACAAGGAGCAAGCATGAACGCACGTCAGAATTTTGCACACACAGTCACCAAAAACAATGATCCGCAAAAGGAACAAAAAGACCTGCTGACCTATTGGCTGGACCAATGGGCCATGTGGATGAACAACAACCACGCAGAAATCGCCCGCGACACCGGCATCGGTGGCGGCATCATAGGCAAGAATGCCCTCAGCAATTATTCCGTTGCCGCCGACGATTGCCATGCCATCTGGGATATGGAAAGAGATAAAAAAGTCAGGGAAATCGATGCCCTCATCAATGACTTGCGCCTCGAACAACCCTGGACTTACTGGGCCATCTGCAAACACCTGGGCCTCATGAACTTCTGGAAATATCCCAAGTTAGACCCGCAAGAAGCCTTCATCAATGCCCTTGATGAATTGCTCTACCTGGTGGAAGAACGCAAGCTGGTTTTATAGATTTGAGAAAACGCACGCGCCCTGCACATCGCCTGTCGTGTAGGGTGCGTTGTAACGCACCACTTCTTAACTCCCGGACCCTACAAAAAAACACATAAGGAACAAACATGCCAAACAGTAGCAGCATACGAGGCCGTGACGGCCTGTACTATCGCATCCCCGACTTTGATGAGTTCGACGGCTACGATAATGTTAATACCCCAGCTTACGGTAAAGACCTGATAGACGATTTGCAATTGTCAGATCTAGACCCCAGCATCCGTCTTTTGCCATCCGGCACCGCCATGGGCAGGGCCGACAATGATGAAGGCAGCTACAGGCTGCCGCCCTTTGCTGACATGGGCATCAGGCTAGCTGCTGCAGATAGCCGTTTCGGCCTTGGCAACCAGCAAACCAATACATCGGCTCGTAGTCAGCTATCGCGTACAGCACCGAGCGACAATGATTTGGATAACGATCATGATGCTCTTGCCAATATCATCGCGAAGCAAGGACCGCCAAGTTTTACAGATCGCGACACTGGCGCCATGAGCTGGGCAACACCTTACGACAAGCCAGAACTAACGCCGTTACCAGAAGATGTCACCATTTTTGGACCAGGAGCAGGGAATGCAAAATTTCACTCAAAATGGTCGCCACCACCACCGGGTTATTACTACTGGCAAGAATTGACTGATGAAATACCGCAGTTGAGAAAGTACATTGCTCCTGATCCATCAAGGATGCCCGACTCCATGCGTATGCTACTTGCGGGGCGGCCGAATGAACGCATGGAATTGGACAGGACCGACTATGCGGCACAGTTGAGAGTAAAGAACAATCTCGAACTCGCTTTGCTTGGGCCGCCTTTTAATGCTCTCGGCTTTTATACCCGTCTGTTTGGCGGAAATGAAGAACAAGTTGAATCTGCAAATCAACTGGGTGCCATAGGGTTGGACCTTGCTGGTGCCAGGGCCGGGGCACCTCAAAGAAGTGCTAATTATATTAGCCAGCGACCATGGAGAGACAGCTTTGTTCCCCCTTCTCGCAGAGCAACGTTTGTTGATGAATACCCGGGTTTCTACGGCAGGGCGAATGCAATCCGTGATGGCATGCAGCCTGAAAGCAGCACCATGTCAGAAGCCGGGCTTAAGGAACAGCGCACTTTTTCAAAAGCTGATTTACCAGCTGACTGGAGGAACCAGCTTGATAAAATCACGATATTTCCCAACCAGGCGAATGCTGAATTCTTAGCACAACTGACGGCGAAAGAAGCACAAGAAAAAGCAAAAATAGGAATGGCTGGCGCGCATATTGACAGAGTAGGTAGAGTGAGGCTTGGATATAGCATAAAAGCTCGCAATGACTTAGAAATTCCTTCAATAGAAAATGCTTTCGTGCAAAACCTGATCAATGAAAATAATTTAAATCCAGATACTGCAGGATTTCGTGGCAGATGTGCAGAGCCACAGGTTTTTTCACAGATATTGAATAACAATGAACAACCATGGGGTTTCATGGGGGCAGCACAGATACATGATCCGACCGGCAATATCAGGGCAGCCTGCCGGAATTGCGGCTCTGTCAATCGCTATTTCGGGGTTGGTTATCGAGATGGTGATTTGGGAGTTGTACCTCCGCAAAAATAGAAGATCTATGCGTCAATTTATTCTGCAAGCTGATATAACTATTCACTATTGTTTGCTACAATGAAGTTGCCAATTTTGAGATATTGTCGAAATATTGCTGCGAATTTTTTCACATTGAAAACTGGTAACTGCATTTACGTTTTTTTAATTGAATAAACAAATTGAACAGACTCATTTTAAATTGACGCAAACGATAAATAAAAAGACTATCCACTTATCAGGAAAAATCACATGTCCGATCAAGAAAATCGTCCATCTTCCCCCTGGAGTTCAGAGTCGCATGAAAACCCTCTTGTTGGAAAGTATGAACGCTGGAAACAAGGCGACTGGAGCACTGACATTATCATTGGCGGCCTCGACTATCCAATCAATATAGTCGCAAAGGGAAACGAACCGTGTAAAGCGCAGTTGGACAGATTTACAGAGCTGATTGCACGGATCCCGGAAATCATTGCCTCATCCAATTTGCTGGATGCGCCGACTGATGAATGGCGGAACAAACACCCTGAATACCGGCTTGCCAACGCACGAATCTCATTTATTCGTCTGCACAAGGATGGCAGTTTTTATTTCTGGCTTGATGCTTATCCTCAAGATGACTGGGCCCCGGGGTTTTATATCTCTCCTGATTTTAAAGTCACCTTGGCTCAATGGGAGGTGTGATTCAGGAAATATGTCGCAATAGCATTGCCAGCTTTAGCAGACAGAGCAGTCCGCAAGAAATAAATAAATGAAAAAAATCAAGTGCCGCAAGTTAACGGACCTGAATGGATAGATCATCCTCTTGTCGGAAACTTCAGTCGTGTAGGGTGCGTTGTAACGCACCGCCCCATATCTCCCGCACCCTACAGGTCAACAAACATCGCTGCAATTACGGCATCAAGCTCGTCATGCAAAAAGTAATTGCCAGTAAGGTAGGGCGCATTGCAATGCGCCGTAGGTGAATTTTGCATGCCGCGGTCTATGCCCATTGCCGTGCATTGCGCCTACATGCGGTGCGTTGAAACGCACCCTACTTTACGGCTGCGTTTTTCATCTTGAAAAGATTTCTGACAAGGCCGTCATGTAGGAGCGGCTTTAGCCGCGAATGCGCACTACGGTCGTTTTTTCGCGGCTGAAGCCGCTCCTACAAGAAGCAAAGCCTTGCGCGACGTGATCTTTCCCCTGCACAGCAACACCAGGGCAGCTTGCCGGAATTGCGGCTCTGCAAATCGCTATTTTGGGGTTGGATATCGGGACGATCAATTGGGAGTTGTGCCCCCGAAAAGATAAAATATCGCTTGCGTCAATTGTCATGATGAAGATTTTAATTTCAATTTTGAGCTATATTAAAAATGTAGCCGTCAGTTCTTGTATCTTGAAAGCAGGAAATTGCATTTATGTCTGTATTAAATTGAGAAAATTAGACGGATTGATGCCAATTTGACGCAACAAGTCAATATAAAAAACTATTCACTTGTTAATTTCCAGGAAAAATCACATGTCAAGTCAAACGAATTTCATCCACCCATCCTGGGTATCTGAATAGATTCCCCATCCCCTGGCCGGGCACTTCAGGCGAAGGTCCTTGGGTGATTGGAAAGCTCACACCACCGTGCATGGTATTGACTATCCAATCTGGATCACTGCTCACGGGAACGAACCCACCAAAGCGCAAATGGACAGGTTTGCAGAGTTGGTAGAAAGGCTTCCTGAAATCATTACTTCATCCAATTTGCCAGATGCGCCAACTCAAGAGTGGCGCAACAAGCACCCTGATTACCGGTTACTTAACGCGCAAATACTTTCCTTGATTTTGTACGAAGACGGCAGTTTTTTTGTGAGGCTTATTGCCTTCCCAGAAGATGACTGGGGTCCTGGATTTGATGTCTCTCCTGATTTCAAAGTCACATTGGCGGAATGGGGCGTGTGATACAGGAAATGTCAGTATCCTAATACAGGCTTTCATCAAACCGAGCAGCCCACAACGCATCGTGTAGAAAAATCATATATCAGGGCAGCTTGCCGACATTGCGGTTCGGTAAATCGCTATTTCGGGGCTGGTTACAGGGATGTAGATGTGGGAGTGCTTCCTCCGCAAAAATAGGAATACCTTGCATCGTCAATTCGCAACTATTCTTTAATTTTTTCATCAGTGTTGACATACACAGGACGTTGTGTGCGTCTACGCTTTGAAACAATATATCAAGTAGAATATTTGTATCGGAGAACCTGGCCTGAAGAAGTAAATAGATTGTGCAATGATAGATTATTCTGGAGAAACAAATGAACGAACAAAATCAAGTACCGCAAGCGAAAGGACCGGAATGGATCAATCATCCTCTTGTTGGTCAGTACATGTACCGTGCTAAGCATAATGACTGGGTTGCAAAGGCACCTGTACATGGGGTTGATTATTCCGTCTCGTTAAATGCAATGGGAATCGAACCCATCCAGGCGCAAATGGACACATTTGCAGAATTGATTGTACGGTTGCCCGAAATCATTAGCGCATCCAATTTGCCTGATGCACCCACGGATGAATGGAGAGAAAAACACCCCGATTATCGCTTGCTTAATGCAAAAGTTCAGTATTTGTCTATTCGTGAAGACGGCAATTTTCTTATTTATCTCTATGCTTTTCCTGAAGATGAGTGGTCCCCAAGCTTCGAGACATCGCCAGACTTCATCGTGATTGAAGCTGAGTGGATAGTCTGACCAGGGAAAATATTGTGGAGAAACAAATGAACGAAAAAAATCAAGTGCCGCACGCCAGTGAACTGGAATGTATCAATCATCCTCTTGTTGGTCAATACAGATACCGCGTTGAGCAAAACAGTTGGATTGCAGAAGCACCTGTGCATGGAATTGACTACTCCGTCTCGTTAAATGCAAAGGGACCCGAACCCATCCAGGCGCAAATGGACACATTTGCAGAGTTGATTGCACGGCTGCCCGGAATCATTAGTTCCTCCAATTTACCTGATGCACCCACGGATGAATGGAGGGAAAAACACCCCGAATATCGCTTGCTTGATGCAAAAGTGGAGTATTTGTCGATCCGTAAAGACGGCAATTTTCTTATTTATCTTGATGCTTTTCCTGAAGATGACTGGTCTCCAAGCTTCGAGACATCGCCAGACTTCATCGTGATTGAAGCTGAGTGGATAGTCTGACCAGGGAAAATATTCTGGAGGAAAAAATGAACGAAAAAAAATCAAGTAACGCAAGCCAAAGAAACGGAATGGATAAATCATCCGCTTGTTGGTCAATACATATATCGGGTCAGAGAAAATGACTGGATGGCTGACATTAGCATGCATGGCATTGACTATCCAATCATACCCAAGCCAGACCTGCAAGAAGCAATTATTAATGCGCTCGATGAATTGCAATACCGGGTCGAAGAACGCAAGCTGGTATTGTAGATTTTAAAAATGCACGCGCCCTGTACATCGCCTGTCGTGTAGGGTGCGTTGTAACGCACCGTCCCTTAGCTCGCACACCTTACTCATGCACACCTTGCAGGGTGCGCCGCGCGCACCGTTTTCTGCACACTATTTTTAAAACTCCGGCATCAACACCCGGTGCGCACGGCGCACCCTACAGGTCAACAAACGTCGCTGCAATTGCCGCATCCAGCTGCTGTATCAAGCTGGCGATGCAGAAAATAATTTTTTGTAGGAGCGGCTTTAGCCGCGATTGCTTGCAAGGGCCGATTTGTCACGGCTAAAGCCGCTCCTGCAATGCCGCAGAGCAGAGCACATATGGTGCTTTATTAATCGTGTGGGGTGCGTTGTAACGCACCACTTCTTAACTCCCGCACCCTACACAAAAACACATAAGGAACAAACATGCCAAACAGTAGCAGCATACGAGGCCGCGACGGCCTGTACTACCGCATCCCCGACTTTGATGAGCTCGACGGCTACGATAATGTGAATACCCCAGCTTACGGTAAAGACCTGATAGACGATTTGCAATTGTCAGATCTAGACCCCAGCATCCGTCTTTTGCCATCTGGCACCGCCATGGGCAGGGCCGACAATGATGAAGGCAGCTACAGGCTGCCGCCCTTCGCTGACATGGGCAGCCGATTCTCCCCGGCAAACGCTGGTGTCAGGTTGACGGCAAGAGACAGCAGCATGCCCACTACTGACTCAGGTGGCTACGGTCGTGAATACCTGCAAGCCAACACCCCCGTGAAGAGCTGGTTATTGAATACCATGCTCGATGATGGTGAGACAAACAGCGAATCTTCTGCTACGCAAAATTTAGCCATACGAAATGCAGGATTACTCAGCAGATTTGATACTTCGACTCCGCAGGAAAATCGTTTTGGCGTCATTAATGCTGATGAGCTGCAAGAAGGCAATTCAATATATACCCCATCTACCCGATTTAGTACGGCGAAAGAAGCAGCTTACGGCAGAGTTAATTTTGTGCCTGATTATCCTTTGGGCGCAACGACAGCAGAAGAGATTCGTCCCGAGGAAGGTGGCAGCCCGTACTTGCAAGGAGTCGTTAACAGATTGCATGGCATACCCGCCTTGACGCATGAAGAAGTAGCAAGAGGTGTCAATATCCCGCTAAAGATAGACGACTTGTTAGGTAATTCTGCAGACCTCAGATTTGCGCCCCGCACACACACTATCCAACGTGATGACAATCCCTGGCTGCTCGGTAAACAATATTTTAATGATGGGCGGGCAGGGCAGTTCATTCTTGCTCAGAATGGACTGCCAACTTCCGTCGATGGCGCACGCAATTTACCAGTTGGACGCGTCTTGACGATCCCGGATAACATCACCAATGCGAACCTGCGTGCAGGTGGTCAATTGATTGCTGATGATACGTCTGCTAGACAGCAGGCAATTGAACTGGCGCAAAGACAGCGGGCTGAACAATCGAACGCGCAGGTCGAGAGTGAAAATCGCATCCGGCAATCAACAGGTAATACTGACTTACCAATAAGAATAGTTAACAATGCTTTTCCTGGCATTTCTCCATCGGCAGCGCAGACGTATCAAAGCATACTTGCAGGCGATGCTGAAGCGAAGGTTGGGGTTCCGCCTGGAGTCAAATACATCAATGCAGCCAAAGGCTTCGGCCCTTTAGTCATTGATGAAACACGAATGCACGTAAAAGACTTCGGTCGCGTGTCTCCGCATGAAATCTTTACAGGCCTGGTAAACAAAGGTCTTAATAATTACTTGGGATACCAACCGTACACTGAGATGTCTAATTTCAAAGTGCGTGATATGGGGCCAGTTCGTGTAGGGCAAATTTATGATGTTGATATTTGGCCAAAGGGATGGTTTGACAATGGAACTGTCGTTTTGACAAAGTGGGAAAATAATCCCAAAACCGGCTTGCCTTCCATCCGGCTATCGACAACAGATACGCGTGGCGCATCAAATAAGTCGGATGATGTTACAGGCGAGCATGCCGTCTCTGGTGGGCGTGAGATCAGCGTTGAAGTCAATCCGAATGGAGGATTTGATATTGTAAATCGTGGTTTGTCACGGTCAACCAGATCCTGGGTGAGTGATGGTGAGTTTCTGTTAGATAAAAGCTGGTTCAGAGACGAAGGTGGTGCACAGAACGCGAATTGGCAGAGATTTATGCAAGGCTTGGCAAATAAAATAAAAGAGAACGGTGGTAATATTGGAGAAAAAGAAGCAACTATTTATCACTACCCCAACAGCCCGACGGACAGCAATGTTGCCGTGCAGCCAGGAGTAAAGCCCAAGTTTGTTCACAGAGAAAGGTTTTGAAATCTATGCTTGTAGTTCTTTATGTTGAAAGCTTGCTGGTCGGCCTGTTAAGCCTGGGTTTTATTAAATTGATTTCTATTATGCTCACCACCGTCCACGGCGATGAGGGATATGTATATACCTTCACTTTTTTAGGTACTGTTGGGCTGGTTTCCTTGTGGTGGGTCTTGATTACCGCATTGCTGACAGTGCACAAGCAACGTTTGTATAAACTGCCGAAGATCATTTGGGCAGGTGTTGGGACGGGTTTCTTTTTTGCCGCATTTATGGTCTTTTATCCCTGGCTCTTCATGAGCCCGGCACATTCCGTCAATGACTTCCCTGCACCCTTATTGTTTTTTCTTTCCCTGCCCTGCGGAATCGCCATACATGTACTCCGCGTCGTGACCAAAACTCGCTTTATTCCCCCTTTCAAGGCAGAAATGTTCGGCGTCAAATGAGTACGCTGGTTTTGTAGATTTGAGAAAATACGCGCACCCTGCACATAGGTTATCGTGCAGGGTAACGCGTTGTAACGCACCATCCCTTGCCCCGCACGATTTCCGTCCATTCATATGTCGATCATAGACACTATGATCATTGCAAAAACATAATTTGCACACTTACGCTACACTGGTCACAGCAGCGAAAAACGAATCCCGTCTGAAAGGAGAATTGATGAAATCTCAAAAAAGCTAGCTCCTCAACTTGACAGCATCACTGATGCGGAAAGGGCGGATATATGATGGGGGGTATGGGTCTTGAACTCGTTTATGTGGGATTCTTTTTTCTATTTCTCTGGGCGGTGGCTTACCTTGCATCAGGGTTGGGTTTTGTCTATGCCTACAAAAGGCGCAGAACCAATCTTCGTAAGGCGTTCATTGTTGGGTTTTTATCGTTCTGCGTCTTTGTGCCTACAAGTATTTTCCTGATTAAACGCATTTGGCCTGCACATATCAATGTGACGGTGGACGAGAGCACGACAATAGACACAATCATGTCGCAAGAAAAAGCACACTGTTTTAAATCGACCGGGCTCGATAATGACTATTATTGCGACGGTATTATTTACTACTTGACGGTCCATCTTCCTGATAAGACCGTTTTTCGGGTAAAAGCGAAAAGCATCTCAATGAGTACCTATCCGGGTACCAGGAAATTGAGATCGATAAGTGCCGATGTCAAACAAAGCTATTCAAAAGAAGAGCTGACAGCCTATCTCAAGCGCAAAGAAGAGCAGAAACAAGGCGACTTCAATGAAAGCATTATTCCGCAGAAAATCTCTGATGAAATAATGGCCTGGCTGGCACCCAGTGAACAATTTGGGAGCCGTCACACGGGATGCTTCAATAGACCGGAATACCGATTGTGTCTGGTAGCAAGTGGAGGAAGCTCTGGAGATTACACTTTGCAATTTTGGGTATCCAAAGATTGATCGTCAAAAAGTAAGTCTATTGAAAAACGGGTTGAAGCGGGCTGGGAGCATGTTTGCACGGCAAGACTAGCCGGATTTCATCAATCAGGCAAAAACATTGCACAATGAATTTGATGCAGGCAAGCCGCTATTGACCTTGAAACCAAATACCGAACCAGCTAAAAACCCGGGAACGCATGCGCACTGAGTGCCGCGTCATCTTGCGTATAGCAGGGTGTGATTGAGGAAATATGTCGCGATGCCGGTATAGGTTTTCAACGGACACCGATACCGACAAGGGCAGCCTGATACAATGCGGTTTTTAAAAGTGAGAAAACCCCGGTAAACTGTCTGGTGGTGTACTCGCCAACACCGTTTGGGAAGGCAATAAAATGAAATTTTTATGGACGCTGATTTTGTTCATGGCATCGGGCTTAGCTTGCGCTGGTGATCTCGAAAAAATCACAGGCAAATATGATTATGAGCAATACCGGCTCACCATGGCCAATGGCAAGACTTTGTCCATGAGTGATATCGGCGCAAAGAGCATAACTATAGAAGTGAAGAAAGATTCGACCATCTCAATGAAAATGTTCATGATCGATGGACGAATCATTGCGTCGGATGCGCTCATCAAGGAAATCAAGCTCAAAGGAAATAAAGGGTACTGGATAGCACAGTGGCCAGACATGAACTATCCAGTCAAAAAGGTATTTTCATTCAAGGGCAGCCAGCTTGAATACGACATCAAATTTGAAAACGCACAGGATCCGTTACGCTACGGCATGCATGAACATGCTGTTCTCAGAAGAACAAATGCTTCCTGATGCGGTTTAACTGCCGTGCAGTGCTTATATCCATTTACTGCTGTTCTTGATTTACCCAATGCTTAATCTGGAATGAAAGACACTTGCCGTGGATGTGCTGAACAGTGACAACAGCTCTTCGAAAAAATCACCTGCCCAGTTCATATTGCTCGTGATTTCGATAGTTTGCCTGGGGTGGTCCGTGTATTATTCCTTTGAGTTTTCACCCTCAAGTGACCGGTATTTTCGTGTAACCGCTTTTATACTGTTGTGGCTCAAGGAAATCATATTGCTGGCCATGGGCTTGTTCCTGCTTGGTTTTCTTCTCGTGGATCGTGCTATCAAATTCATCAGAGCACGTAGGTAAGATTAGCGCAGCGTAATCGTACGCATGTGATGCACGTATTGAGGTGGCACGCATTAAAATATGCGGCCTGCCATGCGCACCATTTATACTCTTGATTGGCATCAAAATTTCAACACCCGGTGCGCACGGCGCACCCTACTGGCATGGATTGCGCTTATCATCAAGGGAGAACAAGGCCCGGGCTCAGGCATGTGAGCTTCGGCCTCCCGTGGCTTAATCCAGCTTCTTCAATGCCTGCGCGTCATAACCCAGGGTATCCAGAACAGAGCAGCGCAGTTTTCCATCCCGGTACAGGGTTTGCATATCGCTTTGTATGTTTAACTCTTGCGCCTTTTTTTGACCCAGGCAAAAATCATTGCTGGCATAAGACCACCACACGGTCTGCAATTTCCCTTCCTGATCCTGGCGCGCCAGCACGTAAAAATCATACTTGGGCCAGTAACTCTCTATCGGCATATGCCAGGCTGTCAGCAAGGCTGGGCCACGGGTATTTTTGACATGCCCAATCAGGTGCTCTTGCAGCATGAAGTCAACCCAGAAAAAGCTGGTCATGTCCATGACGTTGGGCTTGGTTGACCTTGGATAAGGTGGCCCGTCGCGGATGTCATAGATAGCAGCCCGGAAAAGTACGACCGGCGTGGGAGGCAGGCTGCTGCATGCGGCCAGGCAGGCCAGTGTCAGGCTGAGGAGTAGATATTTCAATGGGGCTTTCATATGGCTATGGTACGCAAAAATACGATGCCGGGCAAAGTGGGGAATGCGTGAGGCTGGAACTGGCATTTTTAGCCTATACTATCCAGACATATCAAGCACATTTGGTGCGCAGCTTTTGAAAGAGAAGACCATGTCAACAAGCAGGCGGAACAAGACCGGCTATGCAATAGCATCTATGATGGTGATGCTTGCTTTGGCCTTTGCTGCAAGTACAGCGACAGCCGCGCCGCCTTTGCCTATCCGCTCTGGGCTATATACCTTCAAGCACAAATTTGCAGAGCAACCCGATATGCCCAGTCTGGTGCTGACTGCCAAGATCCGCGGCCAGCATATCGTGCTGATCAACCGCAGCGTATCGGATGTCTTTCCCAAAGGTGTTATCGCCGAGGGCACGCTGATGTGGCATGCCGCTTCGAAACAATGGATCATAGGGACTGACAAGGCGGATCGCTATGCCAAAGATGTCGGTGGCTGTAGTGCCGGGCCGGATGTCATTGATTTGCGTAAGAGGATTTATTGGACTTGTTAGTGTGCACGGCGACCCTAAGAGCCAGAAAATATCGCAGTAAGTAGGTACGATTAGCGCAGCGTAATCGTACGCATGTGATGCTCGCATTGGGGTAGTGCGCATGCCTATGTACTGTATGCCATGCACACCATTTGAATCAATATTGCGCCATGAAATATGTACAAGCCGGTGCGCACGGCGCACCCTGCTGGTCAATCAATATCGCTGCATCATGGCCGATAACGTACATACCCGTAGGAGCGGCTTTAGCCGCGAATGTACATCACGGTCCATCTTTCGCGGCTGAAGCCGCTCCTACAGATCGCAGTCTGTAAAGATCAGTAGGGTGCGTTGTAACGCACCCTACAAAACCTAACCCTGAGTAGGGTGCGCCATGCGCACCACAGTAGCATGTAGGCCACTACAAAAAACAAACGACGCCCTGCATGCAAAGGCGTCGTTTTTTTAACTCCGTATTTCTCTGTGTCTCTGTGCCTCTGTGGTGAGAGGTCTTGTTTTTTTAAATCCTACGCGCGTAACGCGCCAGCACCACAAACGGTTGACAAGCCACACACCGTTTAGAACAACAACACTAAGCCCCCTGTCCTGTGGTTTTTTGCGTCAACGCAATGTCTGCGGGCGGCGTTCTTGGCTTACGTAGGTTGACTACGAAACGCAAAACGAAATACAAAACTGAGCAAACAACCCAAACACGAATAGGAAAATATCATGAACAAACTGATCATCGCCATCATCGCTTCCACAGTTGTTATGGGTAGCGCATTTGCACAAACACCAGCGAGTGCTTCTGCAACGACAGCAGTTAAACCAGCTTCTGCAGCAGTCGCCGCCAGTGTCGCCAAACCTGCTCCTGCAGCCAAAGTGGTAGCCGCTTCTGCATCAGCCAGCGCTGTTGCAGCGACACCCGCAGCAGACAGCAAGTCAGCTTCCACACCAGAAGCCAAGCCAGCCAAACATGAAAAACACGTCAAGCATGGCAAAAAAGAAGCGAAAGTAGCAGGCGCCTCTGCCGCTGCCAGCGCAGCATCGAAATAAACGCAGTCTACAAAACAATGACCAGCGGCAGCAGATGCTGCCGCTTAAAAAATGCAAC
>NZ_JBMPOS010000020.1:0-71437 GCF_049340345.1 Undibacterium sp. Di27W
CTTCAGGCTATTTACAGCTCCAGGTTTTCTGCGTCATTTCTTTCGCTCAAACCCCATCACTACTCCTATCTTCGCCCGCTCTTCAGCGGGAGGCGGACTATAGCAAATTTATCGCAGGCTTTGCAAGAGAAATTTACTTAAGCCGCCAAACTTATAAAAAATGAATTAGGCTTATGTATATATATGAATCATGAACCCATGAAATGAAGATGCGCAAGCAAAAGCCAAGCAATGAACTATTCACTCTTTGACGACGTAAGTGACATACAGCCCTGGACGGAATCCATCTGTGAAGGCGCACTGATACTCAGGCATTTTTCAGTACCTCACGAAACTGCATTGCTGGATGGCATACAGCAAATATCAAGCAAACACCCTTTCCGGCACTTGCGCACTCCCAACGGCCATCGCATGTCAGTCGCGATGACTTGCTGTGGCAAAGTGGGCTGGGTATCTGATAGTGATGGTTATCGCTATAGCGCATATGATCCGGAAAATGGCGAGCACTGGCCTGCTATGCCTGACAGTTTTTCTTCGCTTGCAGTGCAAGCAGCACAAGAAGCTGGTTTTTCTGGCTTTACACCAGACAGCTGCCTGATCAATCAATATCAGGTGGGATCACGCCTTAGTCTCCATCAGGATAAAGACGAAAAGAAATTTGGTGCACCTATCGTGTCTTTCTCACTAGGGATACCGGCGACATTTCTTTTTGGTGGCATGCAACGCACTGACCCCGTCCAGCGTTACCATCTGGCACATGGTGATGTGGTGGTCTGGGGCGGCCCAGCCAGATTACGTTACCATGGCGTCGCTCCAATTAAAGAGGCAGCACATCCTCTATTGGGGACACAAAGAATCAATCTGACATTTCGCCAGGCTATATAGATAGAATACCGCTTTTATCTCATCACCAAATAACAAGACGAATAATCCCATATGCCATTTTCGTTAGACAATCTTTTAGTCATAGGAATTTCTTCGCGCGCCCTGTTCGATCTGGAGGCGGAAGAAGCCATTTTTCAGGAACAAGGTCTGGATGCCTATCGCCAGCATCAACTCAAGGAAGAAAACAGTATATTAAAACCAGGGGCAGCTTTTGCCCTGGTCAAAGCCTTGTTGAAACTTAATGCACTGACGCCTGGCCACAGACTGGTGGAAGTTGTCATCATGTCGCGCAATTCATCCGAGACGTCTTTGCGTATATTTAATTCCATTGCTCACTATGGTCTGGATATTACGCGCGCGGCCCTGTCTGGCGGATCGCCACTGGCGCCCTATTTGCTGGCTTTTAATGTCAGCCTGTTTTTATCCCTGCATGAAGATGATGTGCAAGCCGCCATCAATTCTGGCGTGGCATCGGCAATGTTATATCGCTTACCGGAAAACGCCGCCGACCCCGAGCAAATACGCATTGCCTTTGATGGCGATGCAGTTATTTTCTCGGATGAATCAGAACGTATTTATCAGGAGCGTGGTGTGGAAGCCTTTGAACAGCATGAAAGAGAAAATGCCTTGAAGCCCTTGCCTGAAGGGCCTTTCGCCAGACTGCTGCTGGCCTTATCCTACTTGCAGAATAATTTCAAAACGCCGGATGGGCGTGCCTTCCCACTACGTACTGCTCTGGTCACTGCACGTGCATCACCAGCACATGAGCGCGTCATACGTACGTTGCGCGCCTGGAATATCGCGATTGATGAAACCTTCTTCATGGGTGGCGTTAACAAATCTGCCGTACTGGCAGCCTTCAAGCCGCATATGTTTTTTGATGATCAGCATGGCCATTGTCTGCATGCGTCGAATGTCGTGCCGACTGGCCGGGTGCCAGTCAAACAAGGAAAATAAATCGCCGCAAAACAAAAAAAGCCAGCCTAATTTATCAGGCTGGCTTTTTTACATCTGACGGCAGATTAACGTTGTGCGAGTACGTCCACCACACACAAAGCTGTCATGTTGACGATGCGGCGCACCGTTGCCGATGGCGTCAATATGTGCACGGGCTTGGCACAACCCAGCAAGATAGGGCCAATCGCGACATTATTACCTGCGGTTGTTTTCAACAAGTTATAGGCAATATTTGCTGCATCGATATTTGGCATGACGAGCAAATTGGCATCGCTCTTCAATGTTGAATCAGGCATCATTTTTTTGCGATAGCTGGTATCGAGCGCAGTGTCACCATGCATTTCACCATCGACTTCAAGGTCTGGTGCATCACGCTGAATAATCGCCAGTGCTGCACGCATTTTTTGTGCGGATTCGCTATTGCTGGAACCAAAATTTGAATGGGATAACAAGGCTGCTTTGGGCAACAAGCCAAAGCGACGCATTTCTTCTGCTGCCAGAATCGTGATCTCGGCAATTTGCTCTGCCGTCGGATTTTCATTGACATGCGTATCAACCAGGACCAACTGACGATCTGGCAAGACCAGGCCATTCATGGCGGCATAGACATTCACACCTTCGCGCTTGCCCAATACCTGATTGATGTAATTCAAATGCAGGCCAGTTGTGCCAAAAGTGCCGCAGATCATGCCGTCTGCATCACCTTTATGGATCATCATGGCACCGATCAGGGAATGACGGCGGCGCATTTCCAGTTTGGCATATTGCTCGGTCACGCCTTTGCGGGCAGTCATCTGGTGATAAGTCTGCCAGTAATCGCGATAACGGTCGTCCTGTTCTGGATTGATGACTTCAAAATCAACGCCTGCTTTGAGACGCAAACCAAATTTTTCTATGCGCTGATCGAGGATGTGTGGACGACCCACGAGGATAGGCGCAGCCAGCTTTTCATCAACGATGACCTGCACTGCGCGCAAGACTTTTTCTTCCTCACCCTCTGCATAGACGATACGCTTGCGGTCAGCAGGTGCTTTTTTGGCGATCTGGAACAGTGGCTTCATAAAAGTACCACTGTGGTAGACGAATTGCTGCAGCTTTTCTACATAAGCCTGCATATCCTGAATAGGACGAACAGCCACACCGCACTGCTCTGCCGCTCTTGCCACTGCTGGGGCAATCTTGATCATCAGACGAGGATCAAAAGGTTTAGGTATCAGGTATTCAGGCCCAAAGGACAGATTGCTAATGCCATATGCAGAAGCCACTACGTCTGATTGCTCTGCCTGTGCCAGTTCAGCAATCGCATGCACAACCGCGATTTCCATTTCACGTGTGATGGTGGTTGCACCGCAATCCAGAGCGCCACGGAAAATATACGGGAAACACAGGACATTATTGACTTGATTCGGGAAGTCAGAGCGACCAGTCGCCATAATGGCATCATCACGCACAGCCTTGACTTCTTCAGGCAGGATTTCTGGCGTAGGGTTAGCCAAAGCCAGGATCAAGGGATTTGGCGCCATCAGCTTGACCATATCCTGCTTGAGCACACCAGCAGCTGACAAGCCGAGGAAAATATCCGCGTCAGGCATGACATCACGCAGGCTACGGGCTGAGGTTTCTTGGGCAAAACGCTCTTTGTCCGGGTCCATTAATTCGACGCGGCCTTTATAAACCACGCCAGCCAGATCGGTGACAAAGATATTTTCGAGCGGGAAACCCAGATCGACGATCAAATCCAGGCAGGCCAAGGCCGCAGCACCAGCACCAGAAACAACCAGCTTGGTGTTTCTGATGGTTTTACCTACGACTTTCAAGCCATTCAGGATTGCTGCACCAACGATGATTGCCGTACCGTGCTGGTCATCATGGAAGACCGGTATCTTCATACGTTCACGCAGTTTGCGTTCTATATAGAAGCATTCAGGTGCTTTGATATCTTCGAGATTGATACCGCCAAATGTAGGCTCCAGAGAGGCAATGATATCGACCAGCTTATCAGGGTCAGACTCACTGATTTCGATATCAAATACATCAATACCAGCGAATTTCTTGAACAGTACGCCCTTACCTTCCATCACCGGCTTGGATGCCAATGGGCCGATATTACCCAGACCCAGTACCGCAGTACCGTTAGTAATGACACCCACCAGGTTGCCACGGGCAGTGTATTTAAATGCTGCAGTTGGATCGGCGACGATCTCTTCACAAGGGGCAGCCACGCCGGGGGAATACGCCAAAGCCAGATCACGTTGATTTGTCAATTGCTTGGTAGCAGTGACACTGATTTTGCCAGGAGTCGGAAATTCATGATATTCCAGCGCTGCCTGGCGCAATTGTTGACGTATTTGTTCTTTTTGATCTGACGAATCCATGTCCTTGGCCTTCTTTCTATTTTTGCTTACGGAAATCTTACTGGTAGAGATTCTAGCAGAGGGAACCCTCTAACTTTATACGTATTTGTACGACTCTTATGCTTTTCTGGCATAACCAAATGCAATTTATTCTGCTAGGCAAGAATCCATAGTCACTGACTATTGAATCAATAAAATCAATTATCTTTGAATATTGATTATTAAAATCTATTATGCATCTCATGTTGATAGCAAATGCAAACAACACCCTAAAGCACCGTTAATAACCAAGGAGAGCATTATGAGCACCCAGGCAAACCCATCCGTCACCATCCAGAACCTTGAATCCGCCTTTGCTGGCGAATCCATGGCCCATATCAAATATCGCTATTTCGCCAAACTGGCACGTGAAGCAGGTGCGATAGACATTGCAGAAGCATTTGAAGCAACCGCTGATCAAGAAGTCATGCATGCTTTTGGTCATCTGGATTTGCTCTATCCCAAAACCCAGTTGACACCACAGCGTGCCCTGGAAATTGCTATCGAAGGTGAGACTTATGAATACACAGAAATGTACCCAAAATTCCGCCACCTCGCTGTGGAAGAAGGCAACCAGGCTGCTGTCGCTGAATACGATGAGCAAATCGCAGAATCTAAGGAACACGCTGAAAACTTTAAGCGGACTTTAGAAATTGCGGCAAAACGTTTTGCTGCTCTGGCCAAGGTAGAAGAGCGCCACGCCAATCACTACCGCGCCGTACTGGAAGCCAATCCAGCCTGAGCCACAAAACATTTCATCAAACACAGAGGACACCATGAAAACTTACCAATGCATCGTATGCGGTTTTATCTATGAAGAATCCAAAGGCTTGCCAGAAGAAGGCATCGCCGCTGGCACACGCTGGGATGATATTCCGGCTGACTGGGCATGCCCTGATTGCGGCGTCGCCAAAGCTGATTTTGACATGATAGAAATCTGAGGTAATCATGAAACCCATCGCCATCATCGGTTCCGGCCTGGCTGGCTATACAGTCGCCAGAGAATTCCGCAAGCTTGATAAGACCACACCCTTGCTGATCATCACTGGCGATGATGGCGGTTTTTATTCCAAGCCCATGCTGTCGAATGCTTTTGCCATGGGCAAGCAGCCGCAGCAATTGCAAAGCAAAACGGTAGATCAGATGGCAGCCGAACTGACTGCCACTATCCTGACCAAAACTCTGGCGAGCAGCATTGATACAAAGGCGCAGACCCTGCAAACCAAGGTGGGAGAATTTGGCTATGCGCAACTAGTACTGGCGCTTGGTGCGCAAGCTATACGACTGCCTATCGCTGGTAACGCGGCAGACCAGGTTTTATCGGTCAATAATCTGGCCGATTATGCCGTGTTCCGCGACAAGTTGGCACAAGCCGGTGACAAGGCCAGGGTCACCATACTGGGAGCAGGTTTGATAGGCTGTGAATTCAGTGATGACCTGGCCAGTGCAGGACATGAAGTGACCTTGATAGACCCAAACACCCTGCCGCTCGCTGCGCTGGCACCGACAGCTATTTCACAAGGCTTGCATGCTGCCTTGAGCGCTAAAGGTGTACAACTCAAACTGGGCACCACTGCCACCCAGATTGATGTACTGGATAATGCCTTGCAAGTAAGGCTATCCAATGGCGAGAGTTTTAACACCGATGCCGTCTTGTCGGCAGTCGGCTTACGGGCTGATATACGTCTGGCGCAGGCAGCACAATTGCAGACTGATCGCGGCATTGTCATCAATGAGTATGGCCAGACCAGCGTGCCCGGGATATTCGCGCTTGGAGATTGCGCGCAGTACAGACAAGCCGATGGCAGCTACAGTCTGATGCCCTATGTTGCACCTATCATGACAGCAGCCAGGGCAATTGCACTAAGCCTGACAGGTCAATTGACTGCCATAGACATGAAACCGTCTGCAGTACTGGTAAAGACACCCAGCTACCCGGTTGCACTGATCCCACCTGCGCTTGCGGTCAGTAAATCAGGCTTGTGGGAATCAAACCATACTGAAGGTGTCACTATCAGCCGCTACTTTGATAAAAGCAAAAAATTGCATGGATTTGCAGTCGCCCCGCAAGATGCCAAGTCCAGAAATGCGCTGATTGCAGAATTAACAGAAGCACAAGCAACCCGGCTGAACTGAACAAGCGCGCAGTACCGAGGGTGTCGGGGGTTTATCTTGAATCCTGAAGCAGCTTAGGTACAATGCGCGCATGCTTTCCGAATTTGATCTCATCAAGCGCTACTTTGCGCAGCACAGTACCCAAGACAGCCGCATCGCCCTCGGCATAGGGGATGATTGCGCCCTGCTCAACCCCAGCCCCGGTAAACAGATGGCTATTTCCAGTGACATGCTGGTATCTGGCCGTCACTTTTTCCCGGATGCTGACCCGTACAGGCTGGGCCATAAATGTCTGGCGGTGAATTTATCTGACCTGGCTGCCATGGGTGCTGAGCCACTGGGGTTTACCCTGGCCTTATCCCTGC
Organism: Undibacterium sp. Di27W; assembly: GCF_049340345.1. NCBI lineage: Bacteria > Pseudomonadati > Pseudomonadota > Betaproteobacteria > Burkholderiales > Oxalobacteraceae > Undibacterium > Undibacterium sp. Di27W. Next base: position 6,716 of record NZ_JBMPOS010000020.1, read on the forward strand.
CTGAAGCAAATCAGGATTGGCTGGCAGAGTTTTCTCGCGGCTTGCTGGCACTGGCGGATGAACATCATTGTCACCTGATAGGTGGTGACACTACCAAGGGCCCACTGAATATCTGTATCACTATCTTCGGTGAACTGCCTCCCGGTACCGCCCTGCGCCGTGATGCTGCCAAAGTTGGCGATGATATCTGGGTATCCGGCACACTGGGTGATGCCCGCCTGGCTTTAGCGGGCTACTGGAAAGAAGTCACTCTCAGCGAACCTGATCACCAACTGGCGGCAACACGCATGCACCAGCCCAGCCCGCGTATAGCACTGGGCATGGCCTTGCGCGGCATAGCCCATGCGGCACTGGATATTTCTGATGGCCTCGCTGGTGATCTGGGTCATATCCTGGAAAAGTCACAAGTGGGTGCCAGCCTGTTTATAGATCAAATGCCCGCTGGTCCGGTCTTACAAACCCAGCCACAGGAGCTGCGCAGGCAATTTACACTGAACGGTGGCGATGATTATGAACTGTGCTTTACTGCGCCAGCAAGCAGTAGAGAACAAGTCATCGCTGCTGCCGCAAAATCCCAAACTACTGTCACCCGCATAGGCCAGATAGAAGCAGATGCGGGCTTGCGCTTAGTTGATGACGATGGCAAACCAGTGCATCTGCAATATAAATCCTTCGATCATTTCGTCAATCCATGAGCACTTTAGAAAACGGCCAGACAGCCATCGTCACCCACCCAGGCTGGCGCTTCATGCTGCGTCACCCTGCCCATATTCTGGCCCAGGGTTTTGGCAGCGGCTTATCACCCATTATGCCCGGCACATCAGGCACTCTGTTTGCGTGGTTAAGTTTTTACGTATTATCCAGCCGCTGGCCTGAGGTATTTACCACCCTTAACTGGCTTGCCATCATTGTCATTGGTTTCACCGTTGGTGTATGGGCTTGCCATGTCACGGGCAAGAACATGGGTGTCGCCGATCATGGCAGCATGGTGTGGGATGAGATCATTGCTTTTTGGCTGGTGTTGCTATTCATCGTCCCTGCCGATTGGCAAACCCAGCTGTGGGCGTTTATTGGCTTCCGGTTTTTTGACATGGTCAAGCCACCGCCTATAGGGTATTTTGACCGCCGTTTCAAAGGCGGTTTTGGTGTGATGTGGGATGATATTGTGGCAGCTTTCTTTTGCCTGCTGAGCTTTGCACTCTGGCGCTGTTTCTAAAAAATAATGGCTGCAATTTGCAGCCATTATTTTTACTGTTTCATATTGAAGAATACTTATTCATCCTTCACCCCATCTATCCCCAGCTCCTGAATCTTGCGGGTAATGGTATTCCTGCCTATGCCCAGGCGTATCGCTGCATCATTCTTGCGACCATGAGTATGGCGCAATGCTGCCTTGATGACGACGGATTCAAAACAGCGACCCAGCTTATCGATCACTTCTGACTGACCTTCTGCCAGCATGGCTGTTGCCTCTGCCTCAAGCAAGGAAACCCAGCTCTCGCCACTTCTATATGCCGCTTTGTCAGGAAGACTGCTGCCATTGATTGGTGCTGGAACACCTGACTGGTATTCGTTACTCCTGACAGCCGCATCATTGACACCATGCGCTATTGGCACCTGAGTTGAAACTGCAGCAATCGGCACCAGATCTTGTGGCAAGTCAGGGACCTCGACAGTCTGCCCGGGTGCCATGACGGTAATCCAGTTACACAGGTTTTCCAACTGCCTGACATTGCCCGGAAAATCCAGGCTGGACAGAAATTGCAAGGCAGGTTCAGACATGCGCTTGACATCCACACCCAATTGCTTGGCGCTCTGATTCAAGAAGTACTTGGTCAACAACGGAATATCTTCACGGCGTTCGCGCAAACTGGGCAGGCGCAGGCGGATGACGTTCAGGCGGTGATACAAGTCTTCGCGGAACAAGCCATCTTTGACGCGGGTTTCCAGATTCTGGTGGGTTGCGGCGATGACGCGCACATTTGCCTTCATGGGCTGGTGTCCACCTACGCGATAAAAATGCCCATCCGACAGCACCCGCAACAAACGCGTTTGCAAATCAAAAGGCATGTCACCGATTTCATCGAGGAACAAGGTGCCACCTTCAGCCTGTTCGAAGCGACCGCGGCGTGTAGTTTGTGCACCAGTAAAAGCGCCGCGTTCATGACCAAATAATTCCGACTCCAGCAAATCTTTGGGGATCGCTGCCGTATTCAGGGCGATAAAAGGTTGGGATGCGCGTGGGCTATGCTTGTGCAAGGCACGCGCCACCAATTCTTTACCACTGCCAGACTCGCCCGTAATCATTACTGTCACGTTCGATTGCGATAAACGACCAATGGCACGAAACACATCTTGCATGGCAGGTGCCTGGCCCAGTATCTCCGGTGTTTCAGAGATGCTTTGTTCTACACTGGATTCGCGCAGGCTTTCATCCAGTGCGCGGCGTATCAACTCAACTGCCTTGTCGAGATCGAAAGGCTTGGCCATGTATTCAAAAGCCCCACCCTGAAAAGCCGCCACTGCCGATTCCAGATCAGAAAACGCTGTCATGATAATCACTGGCAAACCTGGGTATTTGGCTTTGACAGTTTGCAAGAGTTCAAGACCGGAGGCGCCATGCATGCGTATATCCGACACCAGTACCTGCGGCGTATCGCTTTGCAAGGCATTCATCGCATCTCTGGCATTGGTGAAGCTGCGAGTTGCCAGGTTTTCTCTCGCCAGGGCTTTTTCCAGCACCCAGCGAATTGAATCATCGTCGTCCACTATCCAGATTGGTTTCATATTGTCGTTTTGCAGTCTGTGTTAAGCATATCGATAGAAGGAGCACTTTTGGTGCCGCCACTTTGCCACAGCCCTAGTCAAGGTAGTGGTATCAGTATCCGGAAATCCGTACATCCCGGCCGGCTCTCGCATTCGATGACACCCATGTGTTGTTCAACGAAAGTTTGTGCCAGCGTCAAGCCCAGACCGCTACCGCCTTCCTTGCCCGACACCAGGGGATAGAAAATACGGTTGCGTATCTCAGGCGGGATGCCCGGACCGTTATCAATGATATGCAAGTCTAATGCCAGCCTGTAGCGTACTTTGGCCAAGGTGATCTGGCGCACCACGCGCGACTTGAAAGTCAGCACGGCATCGCCCTGCCTTATACGCTCATTCAGGGCTTGCGCGGCATTGTGGGCAATGTTCAAGACTGTCTGTATCAGCTGTTCTTTGTCGCCTCGAAATTCAGGTATGGATAAATCATAGTCACGCTTGATGCTTAAACCGTGCGGAAATTCCGCAACAATCAGGCTGCGCACACGCTCACAGACTTCATGGATATTGACGTCACCGACAATATGAGGCAGGCGATGCGGTGCCAGCAAACGATCTACCAGCGTCTGCAGCCTGTCGGCCTCCTTGATGATGACCTGGGTATATTCACGCAATTCACGCAAGTGCCGCTCGGGCAATTCCAGCTCCAGCAATTGTGCTGCACCACGTATGCCACCCAAGGGATTCTTGATTTCATGGGCCAGATTACGGATCAGCTCCTTATTGGCCTTGCTCTGGTCCAGCATGCGCTCTTCTCTGTCGAGCTTGAGCTGCTGCACGTTTTCACGCAACTCTATCAAGACCGGTGTCTCAGGATTATCGAGGGCCGTCACGATACTGTGTACATGCAAGGGATCGCGCCCTGCCCGCTCCAGCGTCAGATCCTGGCGTTTGTCAGCAAACTGGTGGGCGACCGCCTGATGGAAAACGGTAGTCAATTCCTGGCCATTCAGGAACAGGTCCGTCAGATTCAGATGCGTCAGCGACTTGAAAGAAGAATCGAGCAGGTTTTCAGCAGCCGCATTGGCAAATAAAATACTGCCCTCAGCATCCAGCACAATCACGGCTGAAGTCAGCAAATCCAGGCCAGCAAATGAGGTAAGTGGAGTTTTCAAAAATTGTCCATAAAAAAAGGCCGCACAGAGCGACCTTTACGCAAGCATCATGCCCGAACAGCAATTTACTCTTTTACACTGGCAACTTATTTCGCATTGGCAATTTCACGTTTCAGTGCTTCTATGTTCTTTTCGGTGCGGCTGACGTCTTCTTTCATCAAATTGGTGCGTTCCTGGTATTTGGCAAAATTTCTTTCATCACCGCGGCGCTCAGGCTCACCATTATTGTATTCTTTCTTCAGATTGGCGAGTTTTTGCTCTTCGTTCTTCAATTCATCCATCAAAATCTGTTTACGGTCTGAATCTCTGGCTTTTTGTGTGCCTTCATCCACTTTAGGGAAGTCATTAGGGCTGCTGGCCGGTTTGCCTTGCGGTTTCTTACCCGGCGCAGGCAATGTTGGCGCCGGAACAACGGTGATACCCTGCAAATCCACCTTCTTGCAACCTTTGACTGCGCCTGTATTTTTGTATTCTTTTTTACCATTATCATCCACGCACAGGTACACATCACCCTGCGCATAGGCAAACGCCTGCACACCAATAAAGAGAATAAGGCCTGACAAAAGTCGATTCATAGGAAAGCAATAATCATTAACAGACTGATAGTGTATGTCATGCAGCGCTGCAACACAATTACTGAGAAATTAGCATTTGTAACAAAAAAAGCGAGGTTACCCTCGCTTTTTTGTCTATTTACTCAGACTTTACTCAAATTACAGAGAGTAATACATGTCGAATTCAACAGGATGAGTTGTCATGCGGAAGCGTTGTACTTCTTGCATTTTCAAATCAATGTAGGCATCGATCATGCTGTCACTGAATACACCACCGCGTGTCAGGAACTCGCGGTCTTTATTCAATGCTTCCAGTGCTTCTTCCAGAGATGCACACACTGTTGGGATCAATGCATCTTCTTCTGGTGGCAAATGGTAGAGATCTTTGCTGGCTGCTTCACCAGGATGAATCTTGTTCTGTACGCCATCCAGACCCGCCATCATCAATGCAGCAAAGCACAGGTATGGGTTAGCCAGTGGATCAGGGAAACGTGTTTCGATACGGCGGCCCTTAGGATTGGCAACGTAAGGAATACGGATGGAAGCAGAACGGTTGCGGGCAGAGTAAGCCAGTTTCACTGGAGCTTCATAGCCTGGCACCAGACGTTTGTAAGAATTGGTACCTGGATTAGTGATCGCATTCAATGCTTTTGCATGCTTGATGATACCGCCGATGTAGTACAGGGCGAAATCAGACAAACCAGCATAGCCGTCGCCAGCGAACAGGTTTTTGCCATCTTTCCAGATGGATTGATGCACGTGCATGCCAGAACCGTTGTCGCCAACGATAGGCTTAGGCATGAAAGTCGCTGTCTTGCCATAAGTGTGGGCAACATTCCAGACTACGTATTTCAGGTTTTGTGTCCAGTCAGCGCGCTCTACCAGAGTAGAGAACTTGGTGCCGATTTCATTTTGACCAGCGCCAGCCACTTCATGGTGATGCACTTCAACCGGGATACCCAGGGATTCCAGGATCAAACACATTTCAGAACGCATGTCCTGAAAGCTGTCGACTGGAGGAACCGGGAAGTAACCGCCTTTGACCGTAGGACGGTGGCCAGTATTGCCGCCTTCCAGTTTCTCGCCTGTCGTCCAGGAAGCTTCGTCAGAATCAATCTTGACGAAACAGCCAGACATATCCACTTTCCAGCGTACGCTGTCGAAAATGAAGAATTCTGGTTCTGGGCCAAAGTAAGCGGTGTCACCAATGCCAGAGGATTTCAAATAAGCTTCAGCACGTTTCGCGATGGAACGTGGATCGCGGTCATAGCCCTTGCCATCAGATGGCTCGATCACGTCACATTGCATGAACAATGTGGTTTCTTCAAAGAATGGATCAATATTGGCAGTAGATGGATCAGGCATCAGCAACATGTCAGATGCTTCAATACCTTTCCAGCCAGCGATAGACGAGCCGTCAAATGCGTGGCCAGATTCGAATTTATCGATGTCGAACTGGGAAATTGGAACAGTTACGTGCTGTTCTTTGCCTCGGGTATCAGCAAAACGAAAATCAACGAATTTGACTTCGTTATCTTTCGCCATTTTCAAGACTTCTGCGGCTGTCATTGCCATGTGAAACTCCTCTGAGAGCTAAAAAATAAATTCGGAAATTGCTGAGTGCTGCGCCTGCCAGTTTTGTGCGATATGAAACAATAGACAAACCTTATCTTACTGCCCCTACCAACAACATCCACCTGGCGGCTCAACTCACCGGGGATAATAGCAGAAACCATGCCATCATCCAGATCGTGTATATATAAATACGAAATTTGTTAAATGCTTGTTTTTGTGGCGTTTTCCTGAGCAAAAGTAAAACAGCTTAACAAACAGGCAAAACACAGATTGCACCAAAACAATGCGCCGAAAATAAAAAGATCAATTTTGGTGCATTATTAATTTAAAGCTGCTGCCGCGCATTTTTTTGGTGCGTTTTTAAGTTTATCAAAAACGACTCCATTTTATAGTGTCAGCTCGTGCAAAATATTTCATAAAAAATAAGCAAGCTTGATCAAAATCAACTTTTCTTTGCATAGACGTATGTGAAATCGACACTCATTTAGACTGTCACCATCTTTACCAGTCTGACCGCGTGCCAGTCACAAAGATCCAGCACAGAACTGCCGCTTCGCTGGCAGTGTTTTTTTCAGCTTATATATTATGTTGCCCCACCCCAGCCGGCGAAAGCCATTTTTGCTTGCCGCCCTGAGCTTTGTCCTGTCCTTGCTGGCAAGCACCTCCGTGACACTGAAACTGATCAGACTGCGGCAAGAAGCAGGTGAGCAAAAAAAACGGCTCAAAAAAATCATTTGCAAACAGCGGGCAAAGCGCAAACACATAGAAGAAGACTTGCGCATCGCCGCCATTGCCTTTGAGGCCCAGGAAGGCATGGTCATCACCGACCAGCACCGCACCATTTTGCGCGTCAACAATGCTTTCACCCGCATCACTGGCTATAGCCGCGAAGAAGCACTGGGCAAACAAACCAGTCTACTCAAATCAGGGCTGCATGGTGCTGGCTATTATGAAGACATGGGCAAGCAACTGGACGCCAATGCCTATTGGCAAGGCGAAATCTGGAACCGCAGGAAAAATGGTGAAGTCTATCCAGAATGGCTGACCATTACTGCCGTCAAAAACCAGCGCGACCAGGTCATCAACTATGTCGCCACCATGCTGGACATTACTCAGAGAAAAGCAGCAGAGGCCAAACTCGAGCACCTGGCCTATCACGACCCGCTGACCGGGCTGGCCAACCGCAGACTATTAATAGACCGTCTGCAACACAGCCTGCTGGCAAAGAGCCGCAGCAATCTGTATGGCGCAGTGCTCTTCCTTGATCTGGATAATTTCAAAACCATCAATGACAGCAGTGGCCATGGCAGAGGTGACATGCTCTTGCAAGTGGTCGCGAAACGCCTGGAACACAGCATACGCAAAGGCGACACCCTGGCCCGCTATGGAGGCGATGAATTTGTCTTGTTACTCGAAGAACTCAGCGACAACATACGGGAAACCGCGATAGAAACCCAAATGATCGCTACCAAGATACAGGCCGACCTGCGTGCATCCTATGAGCTTGAACACATCGAATACCACAGCAGCGCCAGCATAGGCATCACCCTGTTTGACAAACAAAATAGCTCGGCAGAAGAATTGTTGAAACAGGTTGAAGTCGCCATGTATGAAGCTAAGGCCAGCGGCGGCAACAGCTTCCGTTTCTTTGACAAAGACATGCTCGACATCGTCAACACCCGCGCCGCCCTCGAAGCCGATATGCGCCATGGGCTGCAACAAGGACAATTCGTTTTATATTACCAGGCACAGGTCAACAGCGCAGGCCAGATCACAGGCGCAGAAGCCCTGGTGCGCTGGCAGCATCCACAAAAGGGCCTGGTGCCACCATCTGACTTCATCCCCCTGGCAGAAGAATCCGGCCTCATCCTCAGCCTGGGTGCCTGGATACTGGATAACGCCTGCGCCAAACTGGCAGAATGGCAAAACAGCGAAGATACAAAAAAACGCACACTGGCTGTGAATGTCAGCGCCCGTCAATTCAGGCAAAACGATTTTGTCGCACAAATACTGGATAACATCGCCCGCCACCAGATCGATGCCAGCAAACTCAAACTGGAATTGACCGAAAGCCTGCTGGTCGACAATGTCGAAGCCACCATAGAAAAGATGAACCAACTAAAAACCACAGGCGTGGGATTTTCACTGGATGACTTTGGCACCGGTTACTCTTCACTCTCCTATCTCAAGCGCCTGCCGCTGGATCAACTCAAGATAGACCAATCCTTCGTCCGCGATATCCTCAGCAATACCAATGACGCCGTCATCACCAGGACCATCATTGCCCTGGGCCAGAGCCTGGGCCTGGCCGTGATTGCTGAAGGCGTGGAAACCATAGGCCAGCGCGATTTCCTGCAACAGCAAGGCTGCCTTTCCTATCAGGGTTACCTGTACGGCAAACCCAGCGCCGATTTAGATTTAATATAGGACTTATGCAAAACCGCCCGAGCTGCGTTGCAGCTCCCGCATTTAGTAAATTCGGTACTAAAGTACTGTCTTCGTCGCTACGGTGTAGTCGGGGTTTCAGACAACATGTTGACTGCCGACGGAACGAACCTCTCTTGCAAGAGAGGTTTCCTAAGGCGATAGCCTTGCTGGGACAATTTTGCGCAAGCCCTGATATAAACTAGCGGACACATCAGAAGTACTTTTTTGCAATCGCCATTTCATCAAGGGAACCACCATGTCCACAGATCAAACCCTGCAAACCGCCCGCCAGCGCGGCCAGGAACAAGCCCTGCCCTATGCTGGCGCAGTCACCCCGCAAGAAGCCTATGCCCTGCTGCAAAGTGACAGCAAGGTATTACTCATCGACGTGCGCACCAATGCCGAACGCGACTGGGTAGGCAGGGTCAACATCCATCCAGAGCAACACCTGGCCGTACAATGGAGCCTCTACCCCGGCGGCACACCCAACCCAGACTTCCTGGCGCAACTGCAAACCAGCGCAGCAGACAAGGGGAGCATCATCCTCTTCCTCTGCCGCTCCGGCGTACGCTCCCGCCACGGCGCCAAGCTGGCAACAGAAAACGGCTACACCAATTGCTTTGACATCCGGCAAGGCTTTGAAGGCGACAAGGACGAACAAGGCCACAGAAAAACCCTGGGCGGCTGGTGCCAGCAGGGCCTGCCATGGCTGGGTGCTTAACTTGATGCATAAACAAGATTTACAAAAAACAAGAAAAAGCTTCCATATTGAAGTTTGCTTTGCTAGAATAGCGGACTTCGCTGTTACGGCAAGTTACTAGCGAATGCAGGAGAGGTGGATGAGTGGTTTAAGTCACACGCCTGGAAAGCGTGCGTAGGTTTATCCCTACCGGGGGTTCGAATCCCCCCTTCTCCGCCATGAATATAAAAGCCCTTGGATGATTCCAAGGGCTTTTTGTTTTTATGCAAAAATAATATTCAGCTCAATTTACCTTGAGCAAGATTGCTTGGCTGAACAAGACCAAATTTTGTATGTCTGCTTATATCGCGTCATTATTTTTGCAATCTCACACCCAACTAAAAAAACTAAACAAATCATTTATTATGCGCACCTCGTTCTTGCTACTTATTTTATTGACTAGCCTCCTTACGGGATGCATTACCCCTATCCCTTTGGAAACTGTCACCTATCCAAATAAAGCCAATATTATTTCAACGAAAACTGCAGCCGTGAATATAAGCTCAGGCTCAGCTAAGGCTGGCTCCTCGTATATCACCGTCACAACAGCGCCAGGCGTATATATACCAATTGAAGTACCTTCCTTCAAGGAACTACAGTTTACTGAAAAGGATCAGCAAACCTGTGGCATCGTATTAAAGTCTGAACTCTCCCGCTTGCAAATAGCCAGGATAAATACATCAGATATCCCACCTGATCTAAAGATTGAGATTGTTTTTCCAAAAACATATTACAACCCGGGCATGCAGATATATACGCTTGATGTAGAAATGCAACTGAGCGGAGGTGAAAAGCCTTTCGCAAAAACATATCACTTTTCTTCAGATGAAAAAGACTCGATTTGGGAAAAAATGAATACCAACGCCTATCAAGGAAAAGCCAAGGCGGTTGGGCTGCTGCTTGAAAAACTTATCCCTGATATTGAGATTTATGTGAGCTCCATGATGGCATCAAAATAAACCAAGATTAATATAAATTCAATCAGAGACAACCCAAACCAATCTACCCAATTCAATTTCAAGACATCTGACGGAAAAGATGCGATCAATATTGCTTCTACTTGCTCTTGCCGTGTAGGTGCGAATAGCTTGCATATTCGCATGCATTATTTTTAATGGCCACTACATCAGGATAAACATGACTTCAACCATCGTTTTCGACATCACGCAAATCAGCTGGCAATCTAGTATAAATTGGACACCTGTTGCCTTCTATATAGCAATAGGCAGTATTCAACTTGTCATGAAAAGGCTGTACAAGAAAAAAGCATCAACGGCGCACGGCTTTAGTTGGTTCTATGACAAACTAAGCCGCGCCCTGCCATTTCTGATACTTGCCTTAGGTTTGGTAGTCGCTGCAATCTATGCCAGGAAGGCCCATGCGGATTACACCGTGCTTCGTTCTGCCTATGAAAAAGGGCAATGTGAAATAACCGATGGAACAATCGAGCATTTCGTACCTGGTAAAGATGTGACAAGTGAATCGGTAGAATCTTTCGAGATTGGCACCAGGCACTTCGCTTATCCAAGCCCGGGCAACACTGCGGGCTATAAGACAACAGCTGCCTATGGTGGGCAAATGAAAAATGGCTTGCATGTGCGCATTGATCGCTGCGAGGGTGACATCGCCCGAATTGAAATTATTGACGACGTGAAGCCAAATAATTAGCCATGCAGGCGCGAATATGATTGATGCAATGCGCCTGCCAGACACAGACAAAACCTGTGTCTGCTGCTGGTGTGACGTAGCGCCAGCGAAATTGCTCACATCAGGATAAACATGACTTCAACTATCGTTTTCGACATTACACAGGCCGGATATAAATCCTATACTTTTCCGGCATCCGGGCTAATCGTTGTCACTATTGGCGCGGTGATGCTGTTTTTTCATTTCATCCACAAGCGCCAGAACCCACCAGGCTCGAAAGCCAGGCTTTGGGGGCAAAGTCCTTGGTTTTTTTATTTCTTTTTTGGGTTTTCCTGCATATGGACTATTACCTCATTCCACAGCACTTACTCTGATTATACGGAGTTGCGCAGCGCCTACGAACAGGGTCAATGCAAGCGTGTAGAAGGCAGGGTCGAAAATTTTAAGATAGCTCCAAAAGAAAAAAGGAAATCCGACGAATCATTCGATGTCAGAGGCGAGCATTTCTATTACGCAAATCACTATGTCTCCGCAGGTTTTAATACGTCTTCTATTGCTGGCGGCCCCATGAAAGAAGGCCTGTATGTCCGCATACATCACTGCGGCAACGATATCGCGCGGCTTGAAATTGTCGATGATATGAAACCAAACAATTAACCCACGTAGGTGCGAAAACTCTGTGTATTCGCGCGCATAATTTCTTAATCTCATTGATATTTTTTAGGCTCGACATGCGGGCGATTACATTGCACTAGTCGCACCTACGAGAGATAATCTACTGCGCTCTTCTAGACTAAAACCTACGCCTAAAAGTAGAAAAATACTCTGAACCCAAGCCCCAATAGGTACGAATAACTAACCCACCTATATGCCTTAATTGGCATTACCATTCATTAGAGAAAAAACTATGCGACGTCTTGTCGATAACGAATATTCCGAAGTGTGGGACAATTTTCAGAAAAATTTCGCATTTCGCCCATCGGTCAAAGGGCCATTCCCTGCGATAAAAGAACCTGATGATGCCATCACGTTCTTACTGGCTCGGGACTATGATGACGACATGATTGATGAACTCAGGAACGCTATTTTCAGCGCTTTTGCAGAGTGCATCCCTGAATCCCAAGAATTCTATTATCTTGATTGGCAGCACGAATGCTTTGCACTCAATAATAAGACAGCGACTGATTTCTGGGTAAATGGTTTTCCTGACGGGGACTACGCCATATTTCTATCGAAAGACATGCGCATTGGCACTTTTGGACACCCATGGGAATATAGTATTTGTATTTTTGGTGAAGCTTTTGCACGCGCCATCATCAAACAAAAACCTGTAATGCTTGCGAAGGTCATTCGAAACGCTGGTGGCTATGATATAACCTAAACCCACATAAGCTGCGTATATGCAACCCTCCCGTCATCGATTCGCAAGCATACTGCAAATAGTATTACGCAGAACTACTACAATTTTAAGCTTCTCTTGCAATGTGAGACTTAAAATGCTCAAAAGTATCTTTTCCAATAAGCATATCTCAGCCTAAGGCCAAACCAAATTTCTTGACCAACAGCAATATTAACTCTAGTATTTCCCACTGCACCAACAAAGCCAAGTATGCTCTCCTTCAAGTAGTTTGAAGTACTTGATACTTGGCTACTCGAAATACAGCAATACCTACCGCAAGCCACATGCAAATGATGGCGTCCGAATACTCAATCACTTCAAACTCGATCACGCGCTACGAAGCGGGTGATGACATTCAAGGAGCCGAATGGACCACAGCATTTCGTTGATCACTACCGTCGCTGCCGCTTTTGCCGGGGCACTTGTACTTGGCTTTATTGCCGAAAAAATCAAGGTGCCTGCCCTGGTTGGCTATTTACTGGCGGGGATCGTGATTGGCCCTGCCACGCCAGGCTTTGTGGCGGATGTACATATTGCTTCGCAATTGTCGGAGATAGGTGTGATGCTGCTGATGTTTGGGGTGGGCTTGCATTTCTCACCTGCTGATTTGCTGGCAGTGCGGCGCATTGCTATTCCCGGAGCGGTATTGCAGATGGGGATCACCACGGCTGTGGGCATGGCGATTGCGTCATGGTGGACCTGGAGTGTGGGTGGATCATTGATTTTTGGTTTATCGCTGGCTTGTGCCAGTACGGTGGTGTTGTTGAAGTCACTGGAAACACGCAATCTGTTGAACACCATGAATGGCCGCATTGCAGTGGGCTGGCTGGTGGTGCAGGATTTAGTGACGGTGCTGGTACTGGTGTTGCTACCACCTTTGGCGGGCGTGCTGGGCAGCACAACGGCAGTGGTCGAGAGTACGACGCCACTGTGGATCACAATAGTTAAAACCTTACTGCAGGTTTCGGCCTTTATAGCATTGATGCTGGTGGTTGGTCGCCGTGCTTTGCCCTGGTTGTTGTGGCAGGTGGCACGTACTGGTTCGCGTGAATTGTTCACGCTGTCAGTGGTGGCATCTGCAATTGGCATTGCTTATGGTGCCTCTGTCGTATTCAGCGTGTCGTTTGCGCTGGGTGCATTCTTTGCTGGCACTGTCATGCGGGAATCAGAGTTCAGTCATCGTGCGGCGGAAGAATCATTGCCTTTGCGTGATGCGTTTTCAGTTTTATTTTTTGTGTCAGTGGGCATGGTGTTTGACCCTGCGATTTTGACGACGCAACCATTGAGTGTGCTGTGCGTGGTGGCGATAGTCATACTGGGCAACTTCTTTACTTCTTCTGTGCTGGTGATCTTGTTACGTTACCCGCTCAATACAGCGCTGGCGATAGGTGCGAGCCTGGGGCAGATTGGTGAGTTCTCCATCATCCTGGCTGGTTTGGGTTTGTCGCTGGGCCTGTTGCCGCAAGAGGGTATGAGCCTGATACTGGCGGGCGTGCTGATTTCTATAGGCTTGAATTCTTTCTTGTTTACATTGATAGGGCCAATCAGGAAATGGGCTTTGTCGCACTCTGACCTGGCGCGTGAACTCGATCAAAGACAAGACCCCTACGCTGAACTACCAATGACGACCGAACGAAAATATCTGGAAGGCCAGGTTGTGTTAGTGGGTTATGGCAGAGTTGGTCGTCGTATTGCGCTTGCCATGGATGAACGCGGCATCCCTTATGTGGTGGCAGAGCAGAATCGGGAGGTGGTAGAGGATTTGCGCAAGAAAGGCATCGCTGCTGTCTCAGGTAATGCTGCCGACCCGGCAGTATTGATACAGGCGCACATCACCAATGCCGCAATGCTGGTGGTGGCAACACCAGATACCTTGAATGTGCGACAAATGGCAAAAACTGCCCGCACCCTTAACCCCGGCATTGAAGTTTTGTTGCGCACGCATAGCGAAGACGAATCCCTACTCTTGCGCAAGGAAGAGATAGGTGTAGTCTTTTATGGTGAAGAAGAACTGGCAAAAGGCATGGCGACACATGTATTAAATCGCTTCAAGCCGGGCGATGCCGGGCATTAAATAGCGTAATAAGTAGAGTAATAAGCAGAGTAATAAGCAGCGCAATAAGCGGTTCATGCGCAGCATACAACCATGATGACTTAACATGGGGCCGGGAGACTTTACTGTCCAGAAATCACGCAAAACCGCCCTTGTTGCGTTGCAGCCCCTAGCCGTATTAAAAGTCAGAGCGCTTGCATCATCCGACATGCATAGAGCGTGTTCTCCTACGTCTGTCCTACTCCCTCTATAATTTTTTGCAACTATCATTGCCTTACTGATTGCAAGCGATCAGTGAAATGCGACCGCGGCACTCAGCGGAAAACTTTAAGGAGTTAAAGTATGCCTACTCAAGCAAACAACAACCAATCTCAAAAATCTGGTAACTCTCAAGGCGGCACTCACGAGCAACATGTGAAATCCGGTCAGCAAAGTAACAAAAATGATGCCCAAGGCTCCAAATCTGCCAGTGGCAATAACAGCAATGGCAATTCTCAACGTAACGATTCCAAATCCGCTTCCGATTCCAAAAATCGTTAACTCCTTATTGCTATGTACTCATAGCAGCGACTGTGTCATTACGTGAGTAATTGCTATGGCCGCATAAGGAAAGAACAGGTTTGGAAATATGGAGTTGATGTATGCATGGCATGCGTCAGGATATTTTACTATTTCCAAACCTGTTAAATTCATTGCATGGCATCGATTACTTCTGCCAATGCACCCCAGGCATTCCTGTCCCTGTCTTCTTGCGCTTCTGGATAGTGTTACCGAAATCGTTGCAGTTCACTGATTAGCCATTCTCCTACTCTGCCATATCAAATAGTCTGATACAGGCTTACCCAGCTCTGCATTACTCTGACACTCAATCTAAATCTAAAAAATAGTTTGAGACATGACATCCCTGACATCTGCAAATGGACGGTCCACCAGCTCTGCAATCAAGAGCCAGCAAACTGTTGCATTGATAAAAAGTGACGTGCAATTTGCTGCAAAAAAAGCAGGCTTGTCTTATGTCAGCGATCAGACGCCGGGAATCCGCAGATTGCCCATCAAAAGAAGTGGGAAAACAGCATTCAAATATCTGAACCCGCAAGGCAAGCCCGTCAAGAATGACCAGATACTCTCACGCATCAAGTCACTTGCCATCCCACCAGCATGGACTGATGTATGGATATGTGCGCAAGAAGATGGCCATATACAGGCGACGGCAAGAGATGCGCGACAACGCAAACAATACCGCTACCACAAGAATTGGCGCAGCATCAGGGATGAGGCCAAATATGACAATATGCTGCAGTTTGCATCAGCCTTGCCCTTGATACGGGAAAAAGTCAGCCACTCGCTGGCAATGAAGGGATTGCCACGCGAAAAAGTCATCGCCACTGTGGTCTCATTGATAGAAAATACCTGCATGCGCATAGGCAATGATGAATATGCGCGCACCAACCAGTCATACGGCATCACGACACTGAGAGACAAGCATGTACATCTGAGCGGCACACAATTGCAGTTTGATTTTCGTGGCAAGAGCGGTGTGCAGCATGCCATCACCCTGCGGGCACCAAGACTATGCCGTATCATCAAATCAATGATGGATCTTCCTGGCCAGACTGTCTTTCAATATCTGGATGAAGATGGTCATCCACATGCCGTCAATTCTACCGATGTCAACGATTACATACGCAGTGCAGCCAATGGCGATTTCACCGCCAAGGACTTCAGGACCTGGGCAGGTACGACATTTGCCGTGCAAGCTTTATTGGAAATAGGCGTAGCAGAAACGCAGGCAGAAGCGCGTAAAAACCTGGTCGAGGCAATTAGCCAAGTCGCCAGGAAACTGGGTAATACCCAGGCAGTTTGCCGTAAATGCTATATTCATCCGCAAGTGGCGATTTCATATATGCAGGGGACATTGGCAGAAGAATGGCGGGCCTGTAGCCGCGCCGCAAAGAAAGCGAAAGCCAAGCTGGGGGAAGATGAGGCAATATTGACCAGGCTTCTGGAAAAATGGCAGAGATAATTTGGTAAATATCCAAGTACCTGCGCGCCCTGTAGGAGCGGCTTCAGCCGCTAAATCTGTACAATCTGAAAATAATCAGCGCGGTAAATTATTCGCGGCTAAAGCCGCTCCTGCAAAATCAAAGTCACCGTCTTTATTAAGGATGGTGGCGATACAATCCATATTCATGCGAAATAGCCTGGTAATGCCAGGCCATATTGATCTTGCTGCCATTATTACCATTGCTGCTGGCTAAATCTGCATCCAGCATGCCAAAGGGTGTCAGGCTGGCGGCGAACAAGCGCAATGCCCTGTTACGCAAGGCCACACCAAAACTGGCGAGCGCATTGCGACAGCTGATTAATTCAAACTCATTAAATGAGGTATCTGTGACCAGGCTGAACTGCGACCAGATGAGATTTTTTTGAAAATCATGCTTTAATATCAGCCTGCCATTTTCTTCATGGAAGTAGTCGCCCAAGCTACCATTCCCGCCACTTGCAAGATAGTTTCTTTCATACTCAGGAAATTTCTCGACAGGGTAGCCCGTATCCGCCATTTCCTGCAGCAGCGCCGCATTGGAAGCAGTGATGTAAATGCTGGTTTTTTCATACAACTGCTCTTCCTGAAGCAGGATGACGAGCGTGTAGATTTCTTCAATGCTGGAACAATCTGCCATCCATATTCGGGTATGTGCATGTGAACGCAGCCATGGCGATAATTGCTTGCGCAAGAATTGCATGCGCTGTGGCTCGCCAAACAATGGGGATGGGTTGAGCAACAGCTTACGCAATAATGCATCCCACTGTTCTTTGTCATGCAATATGCTGTCTTGCAATGCCGAATAGGTTTTGATCTCAGACTGCGTCATCATGGCGCTGAGTTTTTCTATCAAGACCAGACGATCAAAACCGCGGAAGTCATCTCCGTGGTAACGGTAGATGGCTTCCAGCAGTATATCGAGTTCTATCTCCTCGACTTTTAATGCGTTCATCAGATGCCTGCTTTATTCCGTCAGCCAGACACGCATCAGTGACAGCAACTGCGCGCTGTCTACAGGCTTGGTAATATAATCTGATGCCCCAGCCTCAAAGCACTTGTCGCGGTCACCTTTCATGGCCTTGGCAGTCAGGGTGATGATGGGCATGCTCTTGAACTTGGGTATTTTCCTGATGGCGCGCATGGTGTCGTAGCCATCCATCTCCGGCATCATAATGTCCATCAAGACGATCTCGATATCGGGGTCTTGTTCCAGCAGTTCTATGCCATCCCTGCCATTTTCTGCAAAGACGACCTTCATATCCTGTCTTTCCAGCACTGTCGTCAGGGCAAAGATGTTACGCAAGTCATCATCCACGACCAGGACTTTGCGCCCTGCCAAAGTACCGTCAGATGCATGCATGTCTTCGAGCATGCGCCTTTGCAGCTCAGGCAAATCAGCCGGTGAGCGATGCAGAAATAGCGCTGTTTCATCCAGCAGGCGCTCTGGCGAACGGGCATCCTTGACGACGATGGTTTTTGCGACCTTGCGTATCTTGGTAACCTCTTTGCGTGACAGCTCTTTGGCGGTATAGATGATCACAGGCAAGTCCCTGAGTTTTTTATCCTTGCTGATGGTTTCCAGCAATTCAAAACCATCAATATCGGGCAAGGTGAGGTCCAGTACCATACAGTCGAAATGCATACTCCTGAGTGCTTCCAGCGCTTTCTGGCCACTTGCCACGGCAGTAATCTGCACATCATGCTCACCTATCAGCTCTACGATACGGGCACGTTGCAATTCTTCATCTTCGACCACCAGCAAGCTGCGCTTATCCCGTATCAAAAATTGTTGTATGCGATTGAATTCTTCTTCCAGTCTTTCGCGCTTGATGGGCTTGGTCAGATAAGAAATAGCGCCATGCTGCAGGCCGCGCTCTCTTTCATTCGAATTCGACATGATATGGACAGGAATATGTCGCGTACCAGGATCGCGCTTCAAGCGATCGAGCACGGTAAAGCCATCGCAGTCTGGCAAATCTATATCAAGCAGGATAGCGGTTGGGCTGTAATCTCGCGCCAGTGTCAATGCAGCATCACCACTTTGGCTGATAATGCCCTTGAAGCCTTTTTCCCTCGCAAAAGCCAGCAAAATAGCAGAGAAGCGTGCGTCATCCTCGACGATCAACAGCGCCGGGTCGCCAGTCGCGATCATGTTTCTATCATCGAATGCGGTTTCACTTTCAGCGTAGTTCAAACTCATGGTAGCGCTTGCACCAGGTAGTGACCTGGTCAGCCCATCTAAAATCCCAGCAGGTCTTTCCAGCACGCTGGTAAGTGCTGGTGGTGTCGTGGCAAGCTCTGGTGGTGACATATGGCTGATCAAGCCTCCTCCGCTATACGGCAGGAACAGGGTAAAGGTACTGCCACTGCCAACGATACTGGTTACGCGAATTTCCCCACCCAACAATCGTGCCAGTTCGCGACTAATGGAAAGGCCCAGCCCCGTACCACCGTATTTACGGGCTGTACTGCCATCTGCCTGCTGGAATGCTTCAAAGATCAATTGCAGCTTGTCGCTGGCGATACCGACGCCCGTGTCCGCCACCGAAAATGCCAGTACGGCATCAGCATGACTCAATTGAGGCAGGTCAGCTGTCCAGCCGGATTGCACTACGCCTATACTGAGCCGCACTTCACCACGCGAAGTAAATTTGAAGGCGTTGGACAAGAGGTTTTTAAGTATCTGCTGCAAACGTGTCGTATCGGTTTTTATTGCAGCTGGCAAGCCGTGATCAAGGGTGATGGAGAAATTGATGTTCTTGGCTTCTGCCATATGGCGGAAAGTACGCTCGACATACGAGGCCAGTATCGACAAACGTGATTCACTGAGCTCCAGCGTGACGGTGCCAGATTCAATTTTAGACAAATCAAGAATATCGTTGATCAGCGTCAGCAAATCACTGCCGGAGCCAAATATCGTCTTGGCGTATTCCACCTGGTTGCCAGACAAATTACCCTGGGGATTATCACTGAGTTGCTGGGCCAGGATTAATAAACTGTTCAGTGGCGTACGCAATTCGTGCGACATATTGGCCAGGAATTCAGACTTGTATTTGGAAGACAAAGCCAGTTGCGTTGCTTTTTCTTCGAGTGCCAGTTTGGCTTGCTCTACCTCACGGTTCTTACGCTCCACCTCGATATTCTGATCGGACAGCAGGCTGGCTTTTTCTGCCAGTTCCTGATTCGTCTGTTGCAGCTTCTGCGCCAGCGACTGGGATTGCGTCAATAGGCTCTCAGTACGGCTATTCGCTTCAATAGTGTGCAAGACCACGCCTATGGATTCCATCAACTGATCGAGGAAACCCATGTGCGTTTGCGTAAACTTGTCCAGCGAAGCAATCTCAATCACTGCCTTGACCTGCTGTTCAAACAGGATAGGCAAGACCACGATATTGGTGGGCGGCGCCGAGCCAAGGCCGGAAGACACCTTGATATAGTCACGCGGCACATTGGTCAGCCATACCCGGCTTTTTTCCAGAGCGCACTGCCCAACCAGGCCCTCACCCGGCAAGAAAGAAGTCGGCAACTTGCTGCTGGAACGGTAACCATAGCTGGCAATCATTTCCAGCAGTGGGGCATCATTATTCGAGTCCATCATATAGAACACGCCATGATGGGCAGAGACCAGCGGTGCCAGTTCCGACAAGATGAGCTTGGTAACCGTACTCAGATCACGCTGGCCTTGCAGCAAACGGGTGAAGCGCGCCAGATTGGTCTTGAGCCAATCCTGCTCAGCATTCTTTTGCGTTGTCTCTTTGAGGTTGCGTATCATCTCATTGATATTATCTTTAAGATCAGACACCTCACCGCGTGCTTTCACTTGAATCGAACGCGACAAGTCACCCCGTGTCACCGCTGTCGCCACTTCTGCAATCGCCCGTACCTGGGTAGACAAGTTGGCGGCAAGCTGGTTGACGTTTTCAGTCAAGTCTTTCCAGGTACCTGATGCACCCGGCACGCTGGCCTGTCCACCGAGCTTGCCCTCTACACCCACTTCACGCGCTACGGTTGTTACCTGGTCGGCAAACACGGCCAGCGTATCCGTCATCTCATTGATGGTATTGGCCAGCGAAGCAATTTCACCCTGTGCTGCCACCGTCAGTTTCTTTTTAAGGTCACCATTCGCCACAGCTGTCACCACCCCGGCGATACCACGCACCTGCTCCGTCAGGTTGGCTGCCATGAAATTGACGTTCTCCGTCAAATCTTTCCAGGTACCGCCCACGCCTTTCACTTGCGCTTGCCCGCCGAGCTTGCCTTCAGTACCCACTTCACGCGCCACCCGCGTCACTTCTGATGCAAATGAGCTGAGCTGATCCACCATGACGTTGATGGTGTCTTTTAATTCCAGAATCTCGCCTTTGACGTCCACGGTGATTTTCTTGGACAAGTCACCATTGGCCACCGCCGTCGTCACATCAGCAATATTGCGCACCTGACCAGTCAGATTGGATGCCATGAAGTTGACATTATCCGTCAAATCTTTCCAGGTGCCGGAAGCACCGGGCACATTGGCCTGGCCGCCCAAGCGTCCCTCGGTACCCACTTCACGGGCTACCCGTGTCACTTCAGACGCGAAGGAATTAAGCTGATCCACCATGGTGTTGATGGTGTCTTTCAACTGTAAAATCTCACCGCGTACGTCCACCGTAATTTTCTTGGACAAGTCACCATTCGCCACCGCCGTCGTCACATCGGCAATATTACGCACCTGAGATGTCAGGTTACCTGCCATGGAATTTACAGAATCCGTCAAATCCTTCCAGGTACCGGCCACGCCGGGCACGTTGGCCTGGCCGCCGAGCTTGCCTTCCGTGCCCACCTCACGCGCTACGCGGGTTACTTCAGAAGCAAATGAGCTGAGCTGATCCACCATGACGTTGATGGTATTTTTCAATTGCAGAATTTCACCCTTGACGTCAGCCGTGATTTTCTTGGACAGGTCACCATTCGCCACCGCTGTCGTCACCTCGGCGATATTACGTACCTGCCCGGTCAGGTTGGAAGCCATGAAGTTGACGTTATCGGTCAAATCCTTCCAGGTACCACCCACTCCTTTGACGAAGGCCTGGCCACCGAGCTTGCCTTCAGTACCCACTTCACGCGCGACTCGCGTTACTTCAGAAGCGAACGAACTCAGTTGATCCACCATGACGTTGATGGTATTCTTCAATTCCAGAATTTCGCCTTTAACGTCCACCGTGATTTTTTTGGACAAATCACCTTTTGCCACCGCCGTCGTCACATCGGCGATGTTACGTACCTGCCCTGTCAGGTTGGATGCCATGAAGTTGACGTTATCTGTCAAATCCTTCCAGGTACCGGCGACGCCCGGCACATTCGCCTGGCCGCCCAATACACCCTCGGTACCAACTTCACGTGCCACCCGCGTTACTTCGGAGGCGAACGAGCTGAGCTGATCGACCATGACATTGATGGTGTTTTTGAGTTCCAGAATCTCGCCCTTGGCATCGGCGGTAATCTTTTTCGATAAGTCGCCATTCGCCACCGCCGTCGTCACATCCGCAATATTCCTGACCTGCCCCGTCAGGTTACCCGCCATGGAGTTGACTGAGTCGGTCAGATCTTTCCAGGTACCTGCCACGCCCGGTACATTCGCCTGCCCACCGAGTTCACCCTCAGTACCCACTTCACGCGCCACCCGCGTCACTTCTGATGCGAACGAGCTGAGCTGGTCCACCATGACGTTGATGGTGTTTTTGAGCTCCAGAATCTCACCCTTGGCATCGGCGGTAATCTTTTTCGACAAGTCACCGTTCGCTACCGCCGTGGTGACGTCAGCAATATTCCTCACCTGCCCCGTCAGGTTACCCGCCATGGAGTTGACCGAGTCAGTCAGATCCTTCCAGGTACCTGCCACACCTGGCACGTTAGCCTGCCCGCCCAATTTACCCTCAGTGCCCACTTCACGCGCTACGCGGGTTACTTCAGACGCAAATGAGTTCAGTTGATCCACCATGACGTTGATGGTGTTTTTGAGTTCCAGAATCTCGCCTTTGACGTCCACCGTGATTTTCTTGGACAAGTCACCGTTCGCCACCGCTGTCGTCACTTCCGCGATATTACGTACCTGATCGGTCAGGTTACCCGCCATGGAATTCACGGAATCCGTCAAATCCTTCCAGGTGCCACCTACGCCTTTTACCTGTGCCTGGCCACCGAGCTTGCCCTCTGTACCGACTTCACGCGCCACCCGCGTTACTTCAGATGCGAACGAGCTGAGCTGGTCCACCATGACGTTGATGGTGTCTTTCAATTGTAGAATCTCGCCTTTGGCATCAGCCGCAATTTTCTTGGACAAATCACCATTTGCCACTGCCGTGGTGACCTCAGCAATATTCCTTACCTGGCCGGTCAGATTCGACGCCATGAAGTTGACGTTGTCCGTCAAATCCTTCCAGGTCCCACCTACGCCAGGCACATATGCCTGACCACCAAGTTTGCCTTCAGTACCCACTTCACGCGCTACCCGTGTAACCTCGGATGCAAACGAGCGTAACTGATCGACCATGGTGTTGATGGTGTCTTTGAGTTGCAAAATTTCACCACGCACATCGACCGTGATTTTCTTGGACAAGTCGCCATTGGCCACCGCCGTCGTCACATCGGCGATATTACGCACCTGGGATGTCAGGTTACCCGCCATGGAGTTGACTGAGTCCGTCAAATCTTTCCAGATACCCGCTACGCTTGGCACATTTGCCTGTCCACCGAGTTTGCCTTCAGTGCCAACTTCACGCGCTACCCGGGTTACTTCTGATGCGAAAGAGCTGAGCTGGCTCACCATGGTATTCGCGGTCGTTGCCGCACTGAGGAATTGCCCTTGCAAAGCACGCCCATCCACTTCCAGCGCCATGCTTTGGGACAGGTCACCTTTTGCCACCGCGCCTATGACCCTGGCCATTTCTGTTGTTGGTCGCACCAGATCATCAATGAGGGAATTGACAGAATTGACGATGGTGCCCCAGTCGCCCTCGGCACGGACAGAAGAAGCACGCTGCAGCAAGCGCCCTTCCTGCCCGACCAATTGACTGACATTCAGGATACCCTGCGTCATATGCGAGCTGTTTTCTATGATCTCATTCAGAGTATCGGCGATCTTGCCATTGAGGCCAGTCAGGTCAGAGGGCATTTTGACCGAGAAATCACCCTTCTTGAGCGCAGTCAGTGCAGCGAGCAAGAGCTTGGGATCGAGTGTTTCTGAAATGTCAGTAAGCGTATTCATTCTGGCCTTTTAAGCGATGAGATTGGTAACACATGAACAAGATACTGTCTCTGAGTATCTTCGCAGGTATTTGACTGGCACTGATGCAGAGTCTGCCTGAAAGTATCAAAATGACACCTATATTTTCAGTACGGTATATGATGAGAGCAGTATTGAAAAGCTGCAAACAACTATTCAACGATATTCGCGTATTTTTTCTTTCCGTGAAATGAGATACGGTGACATAATTTACTGCAAATTTAAGGATTTGTGACAATTCGGCATTTATATAATGAGCAATGTGTCTCCAACCGTAAACGCTGTGGGCGAGGAAATCAGTGCAAGCAAAACATAGACCCAAGATTCTGGTAGTGAATGATGATGCGGCGAGCTTATTTGCCTTAAGCGGGCTGCTCACGGCTTGGGCAGATGAAAACCAATGTTCCGTCGTCACCGCCAAATCTGGTGAAGATGCGCTGCGCCATGTTTTGCAAGATGATTTTGCCGTGATACTGCTGGACGTCAACATGCCGGGCATGGATGGATTTGAAACTGCTGAAGCTATTCATCAACGCGGCCGCTCTGCTTCCATACCAATTATTTTCATTACTGCTTTCCTGGCCGACGACCTGAATAAATTAAGAGCCTACCAGCAAGGTGCCGTCGATTACCTTTTCACGCCTATCATTCCCCAGGTATTGCAAGCCAAGGTATCAGTGTTTGTGTCGCTGGCAAAAAAAAATCTGGAATTGAAAGCACAGGCTGAAGCGCTCAGTCTGAAGACACTGGATTTGCAAGCCGCCAATGACAAGCTTCAGCGTGAAATAAGGGAAAGAAAAATAGCGGTTGAACAAAATGAAGCGAAAGATAAATTTCTGGCCATGCTTGGTCACGAATTGCGCAATCCCTTAAGTGCCATCACCAGCGCCGCATCCATCATAGGATTTCCAGGTGCCAAAGCAGATACCGTGGAGCGCGCAAAAAAGATCCTCTCCAGGCAATCACAGCATTTGACACGCATAGTCGATGATTTGCTGGATTTGGGTAGAGTGATGTCGGGGAAAATTGTGCTCGACAGAGCTGCCGTCAATCTCAACGAAGTCATCTTGTCTTGTCTGGATAGCCTCAAAGCCAGTCGCCCTGTTGACAGTTATGAATGGCGTATTGATCCTATCGATACATGGATAGATGCAGACCCCACTCGCGCAGAGCAAATTATTACTAACTTGCTGGACAATGCCATCAAATATACCCCCGCTGGCGGGACCATTACGATCAAAAATGCACTTTCAGAAGGTAAAGTAAGCCTGATGATTTCAGACTCAGGCATAGGCATTAAAAAAGACTTATTACCCCGCATTTTTAATGTTTTTGTTCAAGGTGAACATTCCCTGGACCGGGCTAAAGGTGGACTCGGCATCGGTCTCGCTCTGGTGAAGCAATTAATCGAATTACATGGCGGCGATATTCTCGCCTTCAGCGAAGGCGAAAATCTGGGCAGCACTTTTTCTATCGTCTTACCCCAGGCAAAACAGGGCAAGCCCTTGCCTGAGCATAACGAGATTCGAACACTGGAAACCAGCAGAAAGCTGCTGCTGATTGAAGATAATGAAGATGCCCGCGAAATGACTTCGCAATTACTGAAGGCACACGGTTTCCAGGTGCTGGAGGCCGCCACTGGAGCGGAAGGAATTATTCTGGCCAAGGAAGAAAAACCTTGCATCGCCCTAATTGATATTGGTTTGCCCGGCATGGATGGGTATGAAGTGGCAAGGCGCTTGCGAGCCGACAAAGACACCCAGAACATGCACTTGATCGCGCTGACAGGTTATGGTCTCAGGGAAGACCATCGCCTGACTGCAGAAGCCGGGTTTGACACTCACTTTGTAAAGCCTTTAAAACTACAGCAGCTCATCCTGGTGATGGAAACATTGCAAGTCACCTGAAGTACCCTGGACAAAAAGCCTGAGGCCGCGATGAGCTCGACGCTCACAGTCGGCTAGACAGGCAAGAAGCTATCACTGATTCTCAGGATTCTTAGATTTATTTGGCAAACCCATCCAGGATTTGTTGAATCTGGCTTAACTCAAAAGGTTTGGTCAGCATATGGCAGGGAAAATTCACATAGGTCTGGATATGTGCTCCATGACCGGATGAAAAAACAATATGCATGTCCGGTGCATCTTCTACTGCTTGCTTGCCAAGCGCGATGCCTGACATCTTGGGTAAATTGATATCTGTCAGTAGTACATCAAAACGTCTTTGCTGCAGCAATTCCAGCGCTTTTTCACCAGTTCCAGCTGGAGTCGGATGATGACCGATCAAGTCCAGCATTTCGCAGAGCATTTCGAGTAAATCCTGATTGTCTTCGACCACGAGAATATGCAAACCCGTATCGACAGTGCTGCCAGGTTCATTAACGGGCGAGGTTCCGTGGTCATTTTCAGAAGTTGGATTTATCATTATTATCTATCTAGTCTATACCGTTCCGCCAGTACATCACTTATGTATCTAAGTCAGAACAATATGTCTGTCATTATTCGGTGTGAACTATGTCTGATTATTTCAAGATGTCGAAATAATGCAGTCATTTTCAGCTTGTTCGGCAAGAAATTTTATAGTGTTTATTTTTCTAATTTTATCTATTCTTAAAACTGGCGATGTACATAGCAATCATCCTATCCGTAAAACAAATCAATGCCTAGCAGCGCAATCCCAAAATAAGGTAAGACTATACCTACACGCATTCAACTGTGCTTTATGCAGTTCCGGCAATCAGCTTCTCAAGATACCCAAGCTCTATAGGCTTGATCATATGGGCATTAAAACCAGCATTGTGACTACGCTCCTTGTCGTGTTGCTGCCCATAGCCAGTCAGTGCGATGAGCCGGATCTCTTCACCGCCCGGCAAGTCACGTATGGCTTTGGCCAGTTCATATCCATCCATCCCTGGCAAGCCTATATCTAGAATGGCAAACTCCGGCATCAGGCCTTGTACCTCATTCAATGCCTGGATAGGATCATATACGGCCCTGACCTCATGCCCCATGGCCGACAATAATTCAAACAGGGAATCGGCAGCATCGCGATTATCATCGACGACAAGAATGCGAGCCCTGGTGCTGGAGGGTGTATGAGCCTGGCTCTCTCGCTCTTCCGTTGCTGCCAAGGCCAGTTTATGTGGCAAGCTAATGGTAAAACTGCTTCCCATGCCTTCACCCGGGCTTTCGGCACGCACGCTGCCATGATGCAATTGCACCAGATTGCGGACCAGTGCTAGGCCTATGCCCAGACCGCCGTCGGATCTGTCTGCGCTTCTGCCCCCTTGTACAAACAGGTCAAAGATATTTGGCATCAGGCTGCTCGAAATGCCGACACCATTATCACTGACACATATCTTGACTTCATCGTCCTTGTGATAAGTCACTAATGAAATTTCACCACCATCGGGCGTA
This sequence comes from Undibacterium sp. Di27W, assembly GCF_049340345.1. Taxonomy (NCBI): domain Bacteria; kingdom Pseudomonadati; phylum Pseudomonadota; class Betaproteobacteria; order Burkholderiales; family Oxalobacteraceae; genus Undibacterium; species Undibacterium sp. Di27W. The sequence goes on from NZ_JBMPOS010000020.1 coordinate 33,772, forward strand.
TATTTTGCGGCATTGGTGAGCAGGTTAGCAACGACTTGCGCCAAGCGTGCAGGGTCACCTACCCAGGTGATCGGGGCGACATCCAGTGTCAGATGGTGTTTTTTCTTTTCCAGCAAATGACTGGCCATCTCCAGCGCCTTGTTCATCACATCCCGCAAGTTGCTGGCGACTATTCTGAGCTGCACCTTGCCGCTGGTTATCCTTGAGACATCCATGAGGTCATCAACCAGGCGCACCAGATGATCAACCTGGCGCTGGATAACGGCCTGCTCCTTGCTGATCGTAGGGTTAGGGTTGCGCATCTTCATCAACTCCAGCGCAGTCACTATCGGTGCCAGCGGATTGCGCAGCTCGTGACCCAGCATCGCCAGGAATTCATCTTTTGCACGAGAGGTGACGTTCAAATTATCATTCAGCCTTTCAATCTCGGTGCGTGCCAGCACCTGCGTCGTGATATCAATCCCTATCGCCATCAAGCCACTTACCTGGCCGTCTACGCGCCGTATCGGTGCCAGATTATAAATATAGTAGCGGTCTTCAGGATCGCCACCATGCAGACTGAGACGCACCTTTGTTTCTTCAGAAACAAAGGGGATACCCTCACTGTATACCTCCCTGAATTTAGCACGTACCGGAGAATCCAGTAATTCCGGGAAGACCTCGTCAAAAGCATGGCCCACTACCTGCTCTTCCTGGCGGCCAATGATGTGGCAATAGATAGGATTGGCCAACTGAAATACCAGGTCTTCACCTAGCAAGATTGCAGCGCCAACGGGGGCGTCGGATAACAGGCGATCTCTTTCAGCCGCGGCGAAATCACGCGCCAGCACACTTTCGAGATGACTGAGTGCACGACAGACTACCGCAGTAAATTCATGTAGAAACAGGCGATAGGCTTCGTCGAACGGCAGGCGCTGCGACAATTCAAATGTCAGCGAGCAATCGTGGTGAAAATGCAGTTCTACCGCATGCATGCTGAAATGGGTATCCTTGCTCAGTCCGGCCGCATCTTCATGATTGACGGCCACGGCTACAATATCTGCCGTATTTTCCGCAGCAACTGTCTTTACCGTTTGATAAATTTCCTCGCGGCTTTTACAAAACATCAATTGCTCTGTCAATAAGGTGAGAATACCTTGCCTGCGCTCTGCCAGGATACGCGAGGTGGTTTCAGTACAGACGACCAGTGTGCCGGCAATGCGGTCATCGTCACCATAAACAGGTGTATAGGTATAAGTCCAGTAGACGTCTTCTACCCGTGAATTACGCCAGATGGGAACCAGATTGTCTTCATACCAGTTGGCTGCACCACCATTCATGACATGGGCTATCTGCGGCCAGATGATAGGCCAGATTTCCTGCCAGCAGTCAGCGCCATTCTGCCCTAGAGCCGCTGGGTGTTTTCCGGCACCAAAGCTGGGAACATAGGCATCGTTGTATATCTGTGTCAGTGTTGGTCCCCACCAGAGAAACATGGGGTGCACAGAATTCATGACGATACCGACAACAGCCTTCAAGGCTGGCGGCCAGGCATGGATGGGGCCAAGCGCAGTTGTAGACCAGTCGAAACTCCTGACGGCATCACGCATGGGCGTGCCGCGCCCTATGAACGCCCATTCGGGATGGGGGGTTACAGGAGATTCAAAAGCATCTGCATTGTCATTCTGTATCGGGGGCATACTCGGTCCTGAGTGGGTAAGCAGCAACATTGTAGCGCTAACCTTAGCAGATAAGATGCGCATCTTTGGACATGAGTAATTGGCTGCAAGCATTTAACTTGTTCTAAATGATAAGGTTAACGCCATTTTGCAGTATTGGCAACAAGCATGGGGATAGGATAGCTGATCAATGAAGCTTTCATGAAATGCCGCGCAGGCGATCAAAAATTGAGATGTATGGGGAGCCGGAAGTCTCTGCAATACTCACGACAGCCATCAAAGAGGCGGCGTCGATCAAAACTGCCGCGACAGCTTTACCTGGCCGGTTTGCTGCGGTCTGCGCGCTTCCCTGGCTTCTACTCCGGCTATATCGAGGTATTTTATTTTCTGTATAGGGTCGGAAAATGAAATATCTCTGGCCAGCAGTTCTCTCATGATCTTCAGATTCACGGCCTGCTGTGTGTCCATGTACAGGCCGTATTCTGGCTTAAGCACATAATAAATCACTTCAAACTCTATCGAATCGCGATCAAATAATTTCAGATGGGCGCGATCGAAACGTACGTCCGCTTGCTCTTCAACGATGCTTCTTAACATGGGCGGCACCTGTTCCAGGACATCAGGCGGCGTATCCGACGCGACCTTGACCAGTAATTGCACCCGCCTGTCTTTCATACGCTTGAAGTTGCGTATGGTGTTTTTCAACAAGTCAGCATTGGCAATCACGATCTGCTCACCGCTGTCAGCGCGCAGGCGAGTGGTCTTCAAGCCCACATGTTCTACTGTGCCTGAAATGCCGTTGATATTGATCGCATCACCAACTTCAAAAGGTTTGTCGACGGCAATCGCCAGCGAGGCAAACAAATCACCCAAAACATTCTGCACCGCCAGTGCTATGGCAATGCCCCCTATGCCAAGACTGGCAATGAAAGCCGATACATTGATACCCACATTCGACAGCATCGCCAGGGCAAAAACTACCCATAATACAAATTGCAAAGCCCAGACGATGATGGTGTGCGACACCCGGCTGACTGGCGCACCGTCAGTAGCCACGGCTGTAAAGTAACGCTTGCTCAAGACCTTGATGGTTTTGTTGATCCATAAGGCTAATTGCAAACCAAATGCCAGGAACCATAAATGGTTGACGCGCTCACTCCAGCGCGCTGGCAAGTCCAGCACCGCAACACCTATCAAAACCGAGGTGATGATCAGGGTGATGTTGCTGGTGCTACCCAGAATTTGAGGTATCAATTTGGCGACATGGGCTGCCCCCAGGTCACTGTCCGCCGCCAGTCTGCGCTTGAAGAGGCCAATAAAGGCATGCATGACGAAGTAAGCCACCACAGCGACACCGCAAGCAGTGATCCAGCTAAGGAGTGGAATATCAAGAAAGTGACTATGAATAAGCAATTGAAAATCCATCATTGTTTCCAGGTCTTGGTTGGCTTACCCCATGCTGATGACTTTGCATGGATAAACCTGAGGCTGAGTATTTGTATGTTGGTGACAAGCTTGCGGCGGAATCAAATCGCCAACGAATACTTTGCGCTGTCAGGCCGGAAATGCGCTTTCCAGCCTGAGGTGCTCGTCTTTCCTGTCATTCTTCTTTATTGCACGTCTCATTGCAGGGAAGGCAGGCTGATTTCATCTTTACGTTCCTGTATCGCTACACCCAGGGCGACCAGATCGAGTTTTGCTTTTTTTGCCTTGGGAAACATCTCCCCTTCTTCTTCCTTGACATGATGCTCAATTTGTTCAGATAAGACCTTGACTTTTGCATCATAGAGATCTTCATCTGGTTCCATCTTCAAGATCTGGGCAATCAAATCCTTGGCAGCGGCATGTTCAACGGTGGCTTCATCCAGCATATCCTTGGTGTCTTCACCAGCTTTGCGCATGGCGGTATAAAAAATCTCTTCCTCGGCAATAGTGTGCTTGGTCAGTTCCAGGCAAATCTGGTGGGCGATTTTCTTCTTGCTGACTAAAGCAGCGTCGCCCAGGCTTTCAAACTTACTGAAAAGTGCCTTAACATTTTTATGGTCTTGTTTCAACAGGGTGACAGCGTCTGGCACTTTAGCTCCTTTGAGCTTCCCGCCCATAACAGCAGAAACAGCAGAAATTTTTGCAGGCTTGGCTTTTGTAGATGTGGCTGTGCGCATGGTAGTTCCTTTAAGACATTGATGAAAGATGAGTAATAAACTGCCTGCCTGTACAGCATCACATGACTGAAAGTGCAGGTAGGGCCATCTTAAAACTTGAGCAGCTAAATACTGGTAAGCCTGTACCCTGAAGCGATGTAGGACAAACAGCAGGGAAGTTTTGATACAAATCAATGCTTTACTTTAAAAGCATCATCGATATACTCCATTAAACATCTCTAAACCATCCATATGGATGGTATTTGTAAATTAAAGGAAAGCAATGACTGTCACCGACATACGCGCCAAAGCCAGCGATACAGAAAAAATCACCATCAATCTTGGCCTGATCGACCTTGGCCAGGTAGACCTGCTGGTACAGGAAGGCTTTTATTCAAACCGTACCGACCTGATACGCACTGCCATACGCAATCAGTTGCTGACGCATGCTGAAGTCATACGCCAGACCGTTATACGCAAGAGCCTGGTATTGGGCTTGCAGCATTACACCCGTGCTGATCTTGAAGCTGTGCGGGATGCCGGGCAGCGCCTGCAAATACAAGTATTGGGCCTGGCCAGCATAGCTGCTGATGTCAGCCCAGAATTAGCGCTGGCCAGTATCGAATCTATTTCTGTCTTAGGAGCATTCCAGGCCAGCAATGCAGTAAAAGCAGCACTGGCTGGCCGGATTCATTGAAAAAGCAGAACAGTCCGACAAGCCTATGCACCATAGGCAAAATATGTAGCATATGCATCACATCGAAAGCACATTATGAATTTTAATCAAGACCTGCTGGCGCGCATGCGCATGGCAATTAAATCCTGGCGCGATAGCAAGGCCTTTGCTGTGCCAGTCCAGGGCAACCTGCAGCCAGAGCAATTAAAAAAACTGACTGACGTCACAGAATTGATACAACGCACCCTGAACAAACACCTGCCTGGGATGGCAAAGACAAGCACTCATGCCGCAACTGAAGATGCGGAACTATATGAGCAGCCACGAGAACAGGCACTGCATGATATTAACCCTCGCCCGGAAAATAAGCGCGATAGCCAGCCGCAAGCTGATGCCCGGCATGCCGCAGATATCATTGACGCGCACACGCCCCAGGCAAAGCCAACAGATAAAAACGATGCAGCTCGCTTCATCAACGGCAGCTATGCCAATGCACATGGCAAGCGCGCTTATAAGCTATACATTCCTTCTGGCTATACGGGACAGACACTGCCATTGATCGTCATGCTGCACGGCTGCACACAGGGGCCGGATGATTTTGCCACTGGTACAGGAATGAATCTGATCGCTGAACAACAGCAATGCATGGTTGTCTACCCTTGCCAGGACCAGGGGGCCAACAGTTCAAAATGCTGGAACTGGTTCCAGGCAATCGACCAAAAGCGCGACCAGGGTGAACCCGCCCTGATTGCCGGTATTACCCGTAAAGTCATGGCTGACTATCATATAGACGATCGCCGCGTCTTCATTGCGGGGATGTCTGCCGGTGGTGCGATGGCCGCCATCATGGCAGATGCTTATCCTGATCTCTATGCCGCAGTTGGCATACATTCTGGTTTGCCATTTGGTGCAGCAAGCGATTTACCGTCTGCACTGGCGGCTATGCGTGGTGTAGCAAAACAAAGTAGAAAATCATCTACTGGTAGCGCCGTACCCATCATCGTCTTCCACGGAGACCAGGATCATACGGTTAATAGCAAAAATGCCGACCGCATCATGGAACGTTATCTGCTCAGTAGCCAGTCACGAGCCTTAACAGCGCAAAAAGAAGACGGCAGCGGCAAGCTTGGTCGTCGCTATACACGTACACGCTACGCTGAAGCTGTCGCATCTCAATCAACTGCCCACCAGCCAGTCCCTGCCGAACAATGGGTAATCCATGGTGCCGGTCATGCCTGGTCCGGCGGCAACAGTCAAGGCAGTTTCACTGATGCCTCAGGGCCAGATGCCAGCCGCGAGATGCTGCGTTTCTTTTTATCGCAAGTAAGTACCAAGCAGGTGTAAAACTAAATAATGTAGCTGAAATTGAACTGAAAAAGCCTTATGCATAGGAATGCATAAGGCCTCATTCAACAGTACTACACCTTTATAGTGGTGGACGCACAAATTCCTCGCGAGCCCATAGACGTGTCTTTGCGGCGGCGATGAAGTCTTTCAATTTATCCGTCGATATGACGGCAGCATCTTTATCTATGCCTGCCGCAGTTAACAATATGTCGCCACCTGCATCATAGGCAATCGCTTTCAAATGGCTGTATGCATCGCTGACAAAGCCTTTAGCTGCCATATCCCGTGTAAGTTTTTTTGCCGACCCAGTAGAGAGGACAAGAACAATTGCATCAAATAACACGGAAGGGTTGCCTGCCAGTTGCCCATCTACAGCGGCTTCTTTTCCGTCGGACAGGTGTACGCCATTGATGCGAGGAGCAATGATTTTGCATTTGGCCTCTGCAGCAGTAATAGCCGCTTTGAGCTTTTCTAGCGCTTTGGCATCTGAACCATCTGCAATGAGAATCCCAACGACGCGGCCTGCCAGGGTGTCTTTCATCTTGTCTATCAAGCCCAGGGCAGGTGATGCAGGCAAATCCTGTATCTCAATGTGAATAGCCGGTGCCGCTGGCAAGTCCTTGATGCCCAGGCCATCGGCAACACGTTTTGCCAGCTCTTCATTGATATGCAGCATATGACCGACCATGGCCAGACGTATATGCGGATGCTCAACTTTTGACAGCTCAAAGACCAGCGCCGCGACGATATGCGCTTGCTCAGTCTCGTTCTGGCTGGCATAGAATTGGCGCGCCTGGCTATAATGATCGGCAAAACTTTCCGGGCGTATCCTGCCTTTATTACCGGCAACAGGCTCGGCCATGCTGTTGAAACCAGTCGCAGGCTGTTCACGTGGCGCCTCTTTTGCCAGGGAATTTGGCTCGTAAGCTACCCTGCCTGTAGGGCGCGCCATTTGCATATGACCATCACGCTGATGATTGGCAAACGGGCACTTGGGCGCATTGACAGGAATCTGATGAAAATTGGCAGAACCCAGCCTGGACAGTTGGGTATCCAGATAAGAAAACAGACGCCCCTGCAGCAGCGGGTCATTCGAGAAATCTATGCCAGGAACAATATGTGATGGGCAAAATGCCACTTGCTCAGTCTCGGCAAAAAAATTATCTGGCCAACGGTCCAGTACCATGCGACCTATGACGGTCAGCGGCACCAGTTCTTCAGGGATAAGCTTGGTGGCATCAAGATGATCGAAGGGAAATGCATCTGCCTCTTCTTGCGTAAATAATTGCACAGCCAATTCCCATTCCGGGAAATCGCCAGTGGTGATAGCTTCAAAAAAATCGCGCCTGTGAAAATCTGGGTCCGCACCGGCAATTTTGACTGTCTCATCCCAAATGGTGGATTGCAGCCCTGCTTTGGGACGCCAGTGAAACTTCACAAAAGTCGACTCACCATCCTTATTAATCAGACGGAAGCTGTGCACACCGAAACCTTCTATCATGCGTAATGATCTTGGCAGTGTACGGTCCGACATGATCCACATCACCATGTGCATGGCTTCTGGCGTCAGCGAAATAAAATCCCAAAACGTATCGTGCGCCGTCGCCGCTTGCGGAAAACCGCGATCAGGTTCCATTTTTGCCGCATGAATAAGATCAGGAAATTTAATGGCGTCCTGAATGAAAAAGACCGGTACGTTATTACCTACCAAATCCCAGTTGCCCTCGGATGTATAAAATTTGACTGCAAAGCCGCGCACATCCCTGGGGGTATCCACAGAACCTGAGCCGCCAGCAACGGTAGAAATCCTGGTAAACACTGGTGTTTGCTTTCCTACTTCAGTCAGGATTTTGGCTGTAGTAAATTTCTCCAGGGTAAGGGTCAATTCAAAATACCCATGCGCAGCAGTTCCACGGGCATGGACAATACGCTCAGGAATACGCTCATGATCAAAATGCGTAATTTTCTCTCTCAAGATGAAATCTTCTAGCAAGGTCGGCCCTCTGCCGCCCACCTTCAGAGAATTCTGATCATCTGCGATGACAACACCTTGATTGGTCGTCAATTCTGGATGTGTCTTTCCAGCAAGCTGGTGCAGTTCGCCTCCCGTGCCTATGGAGGTCTGAACAGGTTTTTCTGTCTCTTTGTTTTTTGTTTTGGATGATGTCGCTATGGTTTTTGGCATGATAGGCAATCTACAAAAGGTTCATCTGCGCACGATAAAAATAAAAACGGATTACTCCAGGCAAGTGAGCAATCCGTCTTCATGATTTCAGTATTTTCGATCTCAGTATTTTTTGCTGGTATATGCTAAGACACGCTGGCTTCAGCCGTTGAATTGATATCTTCAGCACCAGCTTTTTTGTAAATGTCTTTTGCCGAACCAGCTTGATCAGAATTGTCGGTATGAACAGAGATCAGGATGTTGCCGCCACGGATTTTTCCGTCATACAATTTCGCTTCATATTCAGGAATGCCCAATCCCACCAAAGCGCCTATAATCCCGCCAGCTGCCCCCACCAATGCAGCGCCACTCAATGCTGCCATGATAGGCCCGGCAGCAATGAAGGGACCAACGCCAGGGATTGCCAGCGTGCCTATGCCTGTCAGCCAACCCAGTATTGCGCCCAGTCCCATGCCAGCAACTCCCCCCGTCGCAGCGCCCTCAGGCAATTTGGTATTTTGCTCGTGTGCAAAATCACGGGTACCAGTCTGGTCAGGAAACAGGACAGAGATATCGCCACTAGGAAACCCTGCCAGTTTCAGATTATCAACGATGTTTTCTGCTTGAATACGATTTGTTGCGATACAGTAGATTGCGGTTTTCATATGCACTCCTTTAGAGAATTGAATTGCATGTAATTGCATGCATTAATTGGTTTTGACATCCAGTGAATTATTGATGGACTTGACACCTTTAACTGCCTGGACAATTTTTTCGACTTTCAATTTTTCATCTGCAGTTTTTACTGGACCACGCAAGGTAAGGTTTCCCGCATCCACCATAATCTTGATGTTATGTGCCATTACAGACAGCGATTTATCGTGTACCACTGCGCGCCTGACTTCAGCCAGCAGATTGCGATCTGCTGCGCTATTGAATTGATCTTCTGGCGTTTTATTTCCAGCATAGTTGTCACGCTTATTGATCGCGGTATTGTCTACGTTCGACGCAGTTTTACCCTCTGTAATAACAGGAGGAGCTGGATCCGCAGCAAAGCCTGTACCTGGCAATGCGGCAGAGCACAACAGTGAGGCTATACCTAACTGGTTTAAGATTCGTCCCATTCATTTCTCCTGATTGAGTCCGTGATGGACAAGTAGCGATAGATTAAGAAAATTAATCCATTCCATCTGTGCGCTAGCTCACACCTGACCAGAACCAGAAGTGCGCCTGCAGACGGTCACCAAAGCAAATGATGTCGCATCAAAGCTAGATAGGTATTGATGAGTAATTGCTTAACACATTGTTTCTGGATGTACGGAAATGTTTCCGGTCTGAACATGCTGAATGAGGGTGAAATTCAGGGTGAAATCAATCGTAGATGAGACGTCGATAAAAATAGGACTTAGGTAAAATTGGCTCAGCAAGGCGCTAACTATGAAGACCATACTGTCCTATAGTAAGGCCAGGAGCTGCAAGGCAACTGTGGCGGTTTTGCGCAAGTCTTAAAAAGTAAGACTTATCCTACAAATCAGCTCGCTATTGTCCGGTATTTAATAGGCAGGATTTTCATTATCATGGCTGCTCCATCGCAGTGTGGCTGTTATCAATCCTGAGGGTTGTTGATGCTAACGCGGTAGGCAAATTGCACAGACTATCTATCTATTACAGTATCTAATACAGGGGAATCATCATGAGAAGTTTTTTCGGTTTCCATTTTTCCACAAAAAATCAAAACCTTTCTGTGCTTAATGAACAGCTAGTTGCGCCCAATACTACGGCGACAGACACTAGCCGCGCTACGAAATCCAGGCATTTACCTCCTGCTAAACAGCAGTTGCATCTGAAGAAAATGGAAGAACGCAGCCGACATTTACGAACTATGTATTTTTCCAGTTAAATGGAATGGCAGGCAACATCCAACATGTCTTGATAGAGGAAACGTTCATGGCCAAAAAAATCACGGAAGATGCCAAGCATCTTAGCCATAGTTCAAGTGCAGATTTTAAAGATGAGCTCGATAAATTGATCAGTCGCCTGCCGTCTATGTCAGATATAGAAATAAGTGCCGCCAAAGATCAATTTTTGCGAAAAATCGATCTTGCGCTGACCAGCCCATCCTCATAGCATAAATACGATGACGATATGTTTTATGTAATGCCGCAGGCCCGAAGTGTCCCGTTAAGGAAGGCGGCATTAGATGGTGATGTATTGGCGTATCAGGGCGTTGTTGTTTTATGCCGCTTGCCATGTGCAATCACAGCCCTGACCTTACGCGCCAGTGCTTCACGGCTATATGGCTTACCGAGCAATTCCACGCCTTTATCAAGCCGCCCTCCATGCACGATGGCATTTTGCGTATAGCCTGATGTAAATAATACAGCGATGTCTGGCAAATACTCACGTGCCTTGCGTGCCAGTTCAGGGCTACGCATAGCCCCAGGCATGACAACATCCGTAAACAGCACATCAATTTTGGCACCGCCTTCAATAATAGCCAGTGCACTCTCTGCATCCGCGGCATGTAAAACCGTATACCCCAAGCCCGTCAGTATCTCAATTGCAGTAGTACGAACTTGCTCATCGTCTTCTGCAACCAGAATAGTCTCAGTCCCGCCAATAATTTTTTCTGCCTTCTGCATCGTCAAACGCTCTTCCTGCTCTGTCGAACGGGGAAGATACAGTTTAACGGTAGTACCATAGCCAAGTTCACTATAAATATTCACATGGCCACCTGACTGCTTGACGAAGCCATACACCATGGATAGGCCCAATCCCGTCCCCTTACCTTCTGGTTTGGTCGAGAAAAAGGGCTCAAATGCCTGGGCCACGACTTCCGGCGACATGCCTGAACCATTATCTGACACTGCCAGCATCACATATTCGCCAGAAGTGACCTCCACATGCGTGCTCGCATAATCAACATCCAGAACAGCGTTAGCAATTTCTATGGTGAGCTTACCAACTGACTCCATGGCATCGCGTGCGTTGACAGCGAGATTAAGCAGGGCATTTTCAACTTGCGCAACATCAACAAAGGTATTCCACAAATTATCTGCCAGAATAGTGTCGACTTCTATAGTCTCACCCAGGCTGCGCTGCAACATATCTTCCATATCAATCACAAAACGACCGATGTTCACGACTTTGGGATCGAGTGCCTGGCGTCTTCCAAAAGATAATAAATAACTGGCCAGTTTGGCACCTCGCCGGACACCAGCCAGCGCATTGGTGACACGTCTTTCTGCATGTGGGTTACCGGCGATCTCGGCAGATAATAGTTGAAGATTGCCTGAAATGATTTGCAACAGGTTATTGAAATCATGGGCTATGCCACCAGTCAACTTCCCTATCGTTTCCATCTTCTGCGCCTGCTGCAATGCCTGTTCGGTCTTTTTCAAAGCAATAGCAGCTTCATGTTTTTCGGTAATATCCTTGGTAACCTTGGCATAACCAACGAATTCATTGAAGGCATTGTAAATAGGGTCGATCACGACGTGAGCCCGGAATTTACTTCCATCCTTCCTGACACGCCAGCCCTCCTGCTCAAAACGGCCCTCGGTCCTGGCCGTCAAGAGTGCCCGTTGCGGTACTCCGCTCAGTTGATCCTCGTCTGTATAGAAGCGGGAAAAATGCGTACCAACAACCTCTTCCTGCCGATATCCCTTGATGCGCTGGGCACCAGCATTCCAGTTGCTGACACGGCCATCTTTGTCCAGCATATAGATCGCATAATCGGTTACACCCTGCACCAGCAAACGAAATTGCTGCTCGCTCAGACGTAAGGCTTCTTCCGCTTTCTTGCGATCCGTGATGTCACGGGTAATTTTTGCGAAACCCAGCAATCGATCATTTTCCCGAATGGCATCTATAATGACGCTCGCCCAAAAATAAGAGCCGTCTTTGCGCACACGCCAGCCTTCAGTCTCGTAGCGTCCTTCAGTCTCAGCGATCTGTAGCGAAAGCCGAGGAAGCCCATTCCCCTGGTCTTCAGGCGTATGGAAGCGGGAAAAATGCTGGCCTATGATTTCGTCAGCGGTGTAGCCTTTGAATTTCTGCGCACCGGCGTTCCAGCTTACCACCTGACCGTCAATGTCCAGCATATAGATCGCATAGTCGGTAATGGCGTCGACCAGCAACTGGAAACGCTGGAGCTCAATCAGTTTTTTATCATCAGGTAAATTTCGGCTGGACATCGGCTATTTCCACGGTCACACAACTTGGCAGGCTAGCGCATCAACCGCATCTGCCTATGGCGGATAAGACAGAGTAAGTCCATGAAGCGCTAAACCAGAGGATACAGGATTGTGGCATTGGCATCCGCATAATATTCTAATTTATGATTAATACCACTATAAGCTTGTGGGAAGAGATCAGTTGTGCGGTAAGGGGCTGAAAATAGCAGATGTTCGTTTGATTACAGGGTTTCATACCCCGCCTCCAAGGAATAATCAGCTTGAGCGATTCTCGCGTTTGCGCCAAGGAGAGTCAAACCAACTATTCGCTGCCAGCCTGCCATCAATCACAATAAATGCTGGGACAGGCGGCAAAATATCCAAACACGGGTGCGGATGATTTGTAGTTACAAGTAAGGACGATATTTCAAATATCCTTGTATATTACGCTGATAAATTCCATTGCTTTAAAGTGTGCGGGCGTCTAACCATAAAAGACTATCATGGTATTCTTGCAAGCAATTAGTCTGTAAATCATGGGGTTTAAAAAGCATCTCATCCCTTACCTGCATCAGCAAATGCCCGAGGCGATTCTTGCCCTTGCCGTTGGGGCCTATACCCCAGTAGCTGTCGTAAGGAGAATTTTCTACCAGGCGCTTCTTGCCTGTGCCCAGCAGTAATTGTTTCAATTCCTGATTTTCAAACTTTGCGCGCAAGCCAGCGAGCATGATGGATTCTTTGACTTCGTCCCAGTCTCTGCGTATGGGGATTTCTCGGTTTTGCCCAAGATCTTTGGCTTGTTTGGGCGAACCGCAATTCAGAATCTTTTCGAAATGAGGCGTGCCCTCAAATTTCTTTGCCTGGAAATAATGCTCCATCGTGCGCCAATGCTGCCCGTCCAGTTCGAAACCAAATCCAGCAAAATTTGATAGCTCATAATACTGATCATCGCGATCAAAGAAGAATATTATTTTTGCCATGAATTGATACCGTTGATTATTACATACTGATCAGTGAGGCAAAGCGCGCCAGGTCGACATTGCCACCAGAGATAACAACACCGACCTTTTTGCCCTGCAAATTAAGCTGACCGCTAAACAATGCTGCCGCACTCAGGCAGGCAGTAGGTTCTACGACCAGTTTCATGCGGTTGGCATAGAATTTCATAGCATCTATCAATTGCTCGTCTTCGACGGCAAGAATATCGTCCACCTTGTCTTTGATGACAGCAAATGGTTGCACACCGAGATACTGGGATTGCGCGCCATCGGCGATGGTGTCGGGCGTGGCAATATGCACGATTTCGCCAGAGCGCAAGCTTTGCTGTCCGTCATTACCTGCCTGAGGTTCTACGCCATACACGCGGCAATTTGGCTGCATGGCCTTGGTAGCAGTGACGCAACCGGATAGCAGGCCACCACCGCCCAGTGGCACCAGCAAAACATCAAGATTACCGACTTCTTCTATCATTTCCTTGGCCAGCGTCCCCTGCCCTGCCATGACATGAGGGTGATCAAAAGGCGGGATGAAGGTCAGGCCACGTTCTTCGCTCAGTTTTCGGCCTATGGCGGCGCGGTCTTCCTTGTAGCGGTCATACAGAATGACTTCTGCCCCATAGGCGCGGGTTGCAGATATTTTGACAGCAGGCGCGTCATGCGGCATGACAACCACGGAAGGCATATTCAGCAAAGAGGCTGACAGGGCAATGCCTTGCGCATGGTTACCAGAAGAAAAAGTGACGACACCGCGCTGACGTTGCTCGGCAGTGAACTGCAGCAAGGCATTGTAGGCACCACGGAACTTGAAGGAACCTGAGCGCTGGAAGTTTTCGCATTTAAAAAAAACCTGTGCACCTGTCAATACATTCGCCATGCGTGAAGTCAGTACCGGCGTACGTTGTGCAACGGCAGAGATGCGACCATGGGCGGCGGCGATATCTTCAAAACTGATAGGTAACTGGCTCATGTGGCACTCCCCTTCTGCGGCAGATAGGTGTACACCGTGGAGCGGGCTATGCCCAGGGTATTAGCGACGATGCTCTGGGCATTCTTTAAATCCATTAATCCTGCCTGTGACAATTGCTGTATGGCGGCACGCCTGTGCGCCGGGGTCATCATGCGTGGGGTGGTATTGAGGCTGGTAGCATAGTGCTCCAGGGTGCTGCGTATGACATCCAGGCTGGGCGACACCAGATTTTCCTTGATGTCCACCGGTGGCGATTCGGTTTGTACCAGTTGCTGCAGGCTTGATGCCGCTGCACTCAGCAAAGAGACATCGATATTGAGGCAAATCGCCATGACATATTCACCTTCACTATTCTTGATGCCTATCGAGGTGCTCTTGGCAGGACGGCCATCTGGAAACTGATTCGGATAGCTTTGCAAAACCTCAGGGAAACTAGGGTCGCTAATACGCGCCAGGCCGATTTCAGTCGTACAGGCACCTATGCTGCGGCCAGACAAATTATTAGAAATGGCAACCACATGATGTTCATCCACGGTGAGATCGTGCAGCACGACCTCCACTAGGGGAAAGAAAGTCTTCCCTAGCGCATCAACGATTTTTTTGCCTTCTCGCAACAGTAATTGATTTTCAGTGATCTTCATGACTGACATTATGTCAGATTACAACAAGTTGTCAACAATTGACATTTATGGTTAGAATGGCGCTCTTTTTCAAAAACCTGCATCATTTTTAGGTTTCGACAATTTTTGAAATTTTTAAACACTAGAACACTCCAAGGAGATGACGTGAAATTATTTGTAGCAACAGCATGGCTGCTAGGCGGCTTTATCATGAGCAATGCGCAGGCAGAAGAATTGACAGGTACTTTAAAGAAAATCAAGGAGAGTGGCGTGATTACGCTAGGGGTACGTGATTCATCTGTGCCCTTTTCTTTCATCGACGATAAACAGCTTTATCAGGGTTACTCTGTAGAACTGTGCAAAAAAATCGTCAGTGCGGTGCAAAAGCATCTGGGTCTGGCGAATCTGAAAACTGAATTCAACCCGGTCACTTCGGCCAGCAGGCTGCCTTTGATGGCGAATGGCACGATAGACCTGGAATGTGGCTCGACGACGAATAATCTGGAGCGTCAAAAACAAGTGGCTTTTGCACCTACCATGTTTTTGGCAGCTGGCCGTTTGATGTATAAAAAATCATCTGGCATCCATAGCCTGGCAGATTTGCGCGGGAAAACCGTAGTCTCCACAGCAGGTACAGCCAATATCAAGCAATTGACGATCATGAATGGCGAACAAAACCTGGGCCTCAATATCGTCGCTGCCGCTGACCATGCAGAGGCATTTTTAATGCTGGACACCGGCCGTGCTACCGCCTTTGCCCTGGATGACATACTGATGGCCAGCTTGGCAGCCGGCGCAAAAAACCCTGCCGATTATGAAATGAGTAGAGAGCCTTTGTCACTGGAGCCCTATGGCATCATGTTGCGCCGTGATGATGTCGCCTTCAAAAAACTGGTGGATGCAACGATCAGCACGATCTATACATCGGGTGAAATCAATGGCATTTATGCGAAATGGTTTACCAGTACGATAGCACCCAAGGGTATCAACCTGCGTTTTCCGGTTTCTCCACAATTGCAAGTTGCCTTTACCAAGCCAACGGATTCAGGTGATCCGGCAGTGTATGCCGAGGTGCCAGACGCGCAGAAAAATCTGATTAAAAAAAAGTAAGTTCTAAGAAGTAAGTTCTGGACTTTTTGCATGCGACCATGCATGCGCCAAAAGTCTGGCATTTGTCTGAACAAGGCAAATGCCAGACCCATTACATCAAGTGTTTTTCCCATGCAAACTGATGTGGCAGCTCAGCATTCACGACCACCGTTTGCACCGCCCGCATGGCGATCACCAGCTTGGCGCGCTTGCGTGGTGCCTTCAAGCTGGCTGGCAAACGACTCAGCCAATGTCCATTCGGCCCCACTGGCGCGCCCCTCAATGAAGACAAGTGTAAGGTGGTAGGCAAGGCAGTTTTCGACAACGCCTCAATGAAGTGAGCCAGCTGTGCCGGTGAACTGAAGATTAACTCATGCTTCTCAAACTCTACATGCAGATAGGCATAGCCTTTATGGGGTATGCAGGGCGGCAATGGCGCTTGCCAGTCACCGGGCTGATCTGCAACCGGCAAATGCACCCAGTACGCCAGCGGCGCAGCACGCCAATGATCTGCAAAACTGAAATAAAATTTGGCTGACATACCTTGGTATTGCTATCAATGAGAAGATAAATGTCTTCTCATTGAACATGAATCAGTGCAGTTTGTCATCAAAGAATTTCAGCGCATCTGCCGCTACTTGCTGGTGGATGACAGAACGGTCTACTCCAGCGGGGTCAACGCACACCTGGCGTGCGACAATTTTACCCATCATCGTGCACTCTGCCAGAAAGCTATAGTGGGTGACTGCTGGCAGTATCTGCATCGTGCTGTTAGCGATATTTGCAGCGTATACCTGGGCATTGAACTCAGGTATGGCCTGATCATCGTCGGCACCGACGATGATACGTACTGGCACCTTGATGTTGGCCATGCTGTCTTTTGTTACTACCCTGCCCATGACAGGAGCAATGGAATACGCAGCACGTATGCGCGCGTCGCTATACGAAGCGTCAGATACAGCGATGGCGTCCTTGATGCGCTGGTTTTCTTTGAGCAGGGTTTGTAATTCTGCCGCGCTGAACTTGGCTTCTGGTGGTAATTTACAATTTGGATTGCTGGCATTTTTTGCGCAAAACTCTTGCTATTGCGTATAACTGATACGGCCCCCTACACTGGCCAATGCTGTATAACCACCAATGGAAAACCCGGCTACGGCAATACGCTGCGCATCTATCCTGTTGCCAAAGACAGGATCGGCCAGCAGCTTGTCTATCAGGATGGAGATATCCCTGGGTCTGTCCCACCAGACCACAAAACCCTCCAGGCGGGTCTTGTCTTCATAACCGGTGTTACCATGATGATTGACTGCTGCCACGATATAGCCATGCGCCGCCAGGCTCTCTGCCAGCCAGGCCATGGAAGCAGCTGAACCACCTGTCCCATGGGAGAGTAAAATCAGCGGCAGTTTTTGCGGTGCTGCAGACAAGGCAGCCCCCATGGCATTGCGGCCTGCCTTGAAGATGGCCACATCCCAGTTTTTTTCTATTACCCCCGCTTGCGCCGGATACCAGATTGTTGTTGCCAGCGGACGTGGTTTGCTGGCTGTCCAATCCAGGCGGCTGCTATCTTCATATTGTAGCGTCTGCATTCCAACCGGATGAGGCCTGGGTGCTGTTTCAGCAAACTCAGCAGATGCAGCACAGTTTGCCAGGGCGAACAAACTCAAAGAGACAATGACATTGCGGGCAAATGAAATCATGAAAAACCAGCTTTCTATAAATGATGGACGCAAGCGGGCAATGACGCTGAAGATGTCAGCGCCTGCCTATAAAACAGCAAGGATTAGTTTAGAGGGGTACAACAGGAATACAGATATCGCAATCAAAGATGCCGGTATCAGGATCAAAAGAAGCGTCGACCGGATAGTATTCAAAGCATGGACGGGCATCGAGTTGATAGCCACTGGAAGGCAGCCAGTCGCGCAAGATGGCGGCCCAGGCATCCCCTATCTCGGCATTGGTCCCTTCGAAACTGAGGGCCGCATAGTCACCAACTGGTATCGTGGTTTGCAAGGCATTGCCAGCGGCACCAGCATTTGCCTGCAATTCAACCGCGGCATCGTAACGGCACAGTGCTGGCTCGGTAATGCTGGGGTCATCATGGCTGATGCCATAACGCGCTTTGCCAAACAGATTGTGCATGGCCATCCATGGTACGACAGTGTCCGCCCAGAATTGACCTACTGGCGCGCCGTAAGGCCCTATGTGCCGCAGGTAGGCTATATTGACTGCGGCCCTGTGTATTAATTTGACATCCATGCTGCTCACCTCTTTCAAATTGGTAGAGATGCCATTATGGAAGGAGGCGTAAGATTGCAATTGATCGTTCTTGCTCAAGACTTGATTAATCTTGCTATTTGCACGGTGCAGTTGGAGCTGATGTTGCCGCCAGGCCGCCGGTGTGTAGGCAAACTTGTCCTTGAAAGCACGGGTAAAAGCTTCAGCCGAACCAAAACCGACTGACAAGGCAATTTCCAGCACAGGCGTGCCAGCCTGGGCAAACAGACGGAAAGCAGCAACTTCCAGGCGACGACGGCGCACATAATCACCCAGGCGCTCGCCCATCCAGGCAGCAAACAGGCGGTGAAAATGAAAAGGAGAAAAATGCGCGACTGCGGCCAGCACCTCCAGATCCAGTTGTTGGTCAAGATGGCGGTCTATATGCTCCAGCACTCTGTGCATGCGCGCCTGGTAGTGTGACTGGGAATGTGACTGGTGTTGCGCCAGGCTTTGTGGCTGCGCTGCCTTTACTTGATCGTTCACGCTTTACACTCCGGCTTTGACTTCCCACTCCATGTAATCACTGCTACCCAGGAATCCCTCTGATGCATATAGCGGCTGGCCATCCTCTGTAGCATGCAGCCAAACCTTGCCATATCCCTGCTCATGGGCGTACTGCATCGCCAGGCGTACAATTTTTCTGGCCAGGCCTAGTTTGCGATACTCTGCCAGGGTATACATATTAAGCAGATAGGCATCCTTGCCTGCCGTATTGCCAGGATAAGGTGGGCGCACGAATACGACCAGCGAGCCGCAAGCAACGATCTGCCCCTGCTCTTCCGCTACCCAGGTTTTGCAATTTCCATGTTGAAATGCATCGTCAAAATAATTCCGGCTTGCCTGCATCAATGCATCATCCACGCCCTTGCCCTTGTTGAAGTCGACAAGCTTATCAAACAAGCGCATACGTAATTGCACGATGGCGTCAAGATCATTATGCTCAGCTACACGCAACAAAATAGTCATTGATTTCTCTATTCGGGATATTAAAAACGAAATGCCTAGCAATGACTATTTTAAAACATACTACAGACAAGAAAAGCAAAAGTACGATTTCCTCCACTATTTTTTTTGCGCTGAGCGCTCCAAGCTGATCGCCTTTTCAGGACAGGCGGATACACAGAGACCACAGGCGCGGCAAGCATCGGCATTGGGCGTGTAGGCAACCTGCATGCCATGCACACGCTGTTTGAGTTTGGCCAGCCAGGCCAGTTGCTGATAATCAGTATCGGCAATACGGCGAACTTCAAAGACATGCTCGGGGCAAACAGGAACGCAGTCTGCCTTGCCTTCGCATTTACTCAAGTTCACTATCGGGACAATGATGCCTGCTTCCTGTTTGCAACTGACTTCTTTATGTGCTGGCATCTCAGACTCGCTCGTGATTGTGGCCGCGCCCTTCATCCCTATGTTTTCTGCGGCCAAACATACCGTGGCGAAATTTCTCGCGCTCTTCCGGCGTCAGCTTTTCCCAGCGGCGATGATGATCATGCAAACCGCCGTGTTTGTGCCAGCCACCATGGCCACGCATGCCACCAAACAGGATTTTACTTAGCACCAGCAAACCAAGTGCCTGCA
Organism: Undibacterium sp. Di27W; assembly: GCF_049340345.1. Lineage (NCBI taxonomy): Bacteria > Pseudomonadati > Pseudomonadota > Betaproteobacteria > Burkholderiales > Oxalobacteraceae > Undibacterium > Undibacterium sp. Di27W. The sequence goes on from NZ_JBMPOS010000020.1 coordinate 53,465, forward strand.
AGAAGTCTATGTTGCGCGCACCAACAAACAAGGCGGGCATGAGCCAGTTCCATAGCATCATCACGACCCAGCCCAAGGCACTGACACCAACAATAATCAGTGTCATGACTTTTAATACTTTAAATAGCTTCCACATATTAATTTCTCCAGTTTCAATTAAATTCTTCCAATAAGTCTTGCAAGCGTACCCGCAGGTGCAAGACTGCATATCGTTTGCGCGCCAACAGAGTATTCACACCCAGTCCAGTTGCAGCGGACATTTCCTTGAAGCTCAGCCCTTCTATTTCATGGCCTATGAAAGCATCACGCTGCTCTTCAGGTAATTCATCCAAAGCTTCATACAACTCGGCCAGCATGAGATTGCGTGCATAAGCGGCCTCTGGCCCGCCATCGGCCGAGCGCAAAATCTGATCCAGCCAGGCTTCATCATCGCTCCCCTCTTCCAGATCCGGCAAAGCGACTTCTTTTTTCTTGCGAAAGCGGTCTATGATGCGATTGCGCGCCACCCTGAACAACCAGGCACCAACCTGTTCTATGGGCTCGGGCAAGCGATAAGCTTCCACCAGCTCATAAAACACATCTTGCAGAATATCTTCCGCCTCGCTGGCATCGGCAACGCGTTTGCGTATGAAACTACCCAGCCGCCCGCGTTCGCGCCTGACCGTTTCGGTGATGTGATTATCCTGATCCGCCATCAGCTCATCTGGGTTATGTGTCGTGTCCATACCGGTGTAGACGTACTATCACCGGAAATATTGTAGGTATCTGCATAAAACATTTAATTTCTATGTCTCCGGTTTGCCCTCATGCCGGAGTAAAGAATTGATCATCTCACTATTTACATGCCATTTCAAAATACTTATTTGAGCAACACAAGGCTGAAATTTAATTTAAAAATCTTTGTAAGGAAGTACTCGTTACCACGACTGAAGGTGGCAGCTTGCATAACAAGTGCATGTATTTCAACCAATCCAGACCGAGGAAAACGACAATATGTACATCCCTAACGATCGCGCATCGACACCCAAAAGCCATACTTCTCTTTTTAAGAAAATCCTCCTTGCCTCCACAGTTTTAGCTGCTTCACCTGCCATTTTTGCTGCAGATTTGACGGTGACCGTGACTAATTTAACACGAGGAACCTGGTTCACCCCTATGTTGGTCGCTGCACATCCTGCAAACTTCAAGGCATTCACTGATGGCACCGCCGCCAGCGTGGAATTGCAAAGCATTGCCGAAGCAGGTGACACAACAGGCATGCAAGCCTTGCTGCCTGCAGGTACGGTCAAGGTGGTCGATCCAGCCAAGGGCCCTTTAAAGCCAGGCGGCAGTGCAACGACTGGCACTTTTACCGGTGGCGCAGGCACTGCCAACTCCCAGCTCACGCTGCTAGCCATGCTGGTACCTACCAATGATGGCTTCCTGGCGCTGAACGCCATTGATATTCCGACTGCCCCAGGCACCTACACTTACAATGTCACTGCCTATGACGCTGGTACTGAGGCCAATGATGAAAAGAAAGCAGCAGCCGGTGGCATTAATCAGCCAGGTATGATTTTCCCTGCATTTTTAAATGACGCTACAGGCAAGCTGTCGGCAGACATCAATCCAAATGCGACAGGTTTCACCAATGCCACCAAAGAAGGATTTGTGCATATACACCGTGGTATTGTCGGTAGCGCCAATGGTGGCCCCAGCGCCCTCGACAATACTGTGTATCGCTGGTTGAACCCGGTGGCACGTGTTGTTCTCACAGTCAAATAAGGAGAAGCATATGCGCAACTCCTTAGGCTTTAAAGCGAGCTTGATTTCGCTGGCTGCCACCGCTTTGCTGAGCGCTTGCGGTGGCCACGATAGCAAACCACCAGCAGAGGTCGTCACCATTAGTACACCGGCAGTCTTTGAGGTGACACTGGTGAATTTGACTGCAGGCCAGCCTTTGACGCCGCTGGTTGCAGTGGCCCACGATGATGGTTTTAAATTATTCAATCTCGGCGAATCCGCCAGCGTGGAATTGGAAAGGCTGGCAGAAGGGGGAGAGACTGCACCCCTGGTAGCGCTTGCCAGCAGCTCCAAATCTGTATTTGCATCTGCAGTCGGTACTGGTGGCCCTCTATTGCCGGGGGCGGGAAATAAATCCACCGTCTACCTGACAGTACCGGTAGCCAGTTTGCCCAATTTACGCTTGTCACTGGCAAGCATGATGGGCAATACGAATGACGGTTTTACTGGCGTCAATGCCCAGTCGCTGGCTCAACTGGCTGCAGGTGGCAGTACCACGCTCAGATTGCTGGCATATGATGCAGGTACTGAGCGCAATACAGAAAGTGCTGACACAGTACCAGGTCCTGCGACTGCAAATTCTGGCGGCAAGCGGGAAGCATTTAATCCTGTGCGCGACGATGTCATCAATGTCGTGCATATACATCCAGGTATAGTCAGCAAGGATGATGGCTTGCCAACTTCCGCACTCACGCAAATGCATCGCTGGGATAATCCCGTCGCCACATTGACGATCAAACGTACGCAATAAAAAACTGTTTTTTGAGATGGCCTGCGCTTGCATGAGTGCAGGTCATTTTCTGTTTTTTGATCTCGGAGATGCTTAAGCCTGATCCAGCTTATCTGCATTAAAAAAGCAAGGCGCAACTACCCTTCCCTTTTCTCTTGCTCAATCCGCAATTGCGGTGCAATCAAAGGCAAGGTCATGGTATATATTGCCCCTTCATCAGGCTTGCTCAGCAACTGTATCTCGCCACCCAGCACACCTGTCACCAGGTTATACGCGATATTCATGCCCAGCCCCGACCCACCCTGCCCTAGCTTGGTTGTAAAAAAAGGATCAAAAACCCGTTTTTGGATTTGTTCACTCATGCCTATGCCATTGTCGGCAAATACGATTTGCACCTTGTCATCTCCCACCAGACAGGTGCTCAAACGCATTTCACCATGCTCTCTATGTTCAAAAGCGTGCGTCAGCGCATTGGTCATGAAGTTGGTGATAATTTGTCCAAGTGGGCCTGGGTAGCTATCCATCATGATGCCAGGCTCCAGCGCAGTCACCAGGGTATGCGCCGTTTTTTTGTACATGGGCGTGAGAGTCACGATCAGTTCTTCCAGCGCCATCTGCAAATCAAATTGCCGTCTGTGGCTACTCGATTGATCAACTGCCACTTGTTTGAAACTGCGTATCAGTTCCCGCGCCATGCCCAGGGTGCGCATCAGCAAGGCTGTTCCAGTCGCTGCATTTTCAAGGTAATTGGTCAGCGTCGAGCGTTTCAGCTTACCTTCACTGACATCGTGTAGCATTTCATTCGTTTTATCCTGCAAAGTACTGGCGACGGTAACGCTATTGCCTATGGGTGTATTGAGTTCATGGGCAACACCGGCAACCAGAGAACCCAGGGCAGCCATTTTTTCGGAGCGCACCAACTCATCCTGGGTATGCCGCAAAGATTCCATGGCAGCAGCCAGTTCTGCGTTGGCTTGCTGTAAATTCAGGGTACGCAGCCTGACGCGCTCTTCCAGTTGGGCCGTCATTTCACGAATTTCCTGCTCTATCTGCACCTGCCTGGTCACATTCAATAAAGAGAATATGCACATGGACTTGTCATGCATGCGTATCAAACGCGCCGACAAGAGGAAGATCATTTCTTCCTGCAACTGGTTTTTGATACGCACTTCCAGTTGATCGACTTTTTTATCGCGCCCCAGATCTGCATTGAATTTTTCCCGCTCTTGCGCCTGTGCGACAAAGCCCATATCCATGGTGGTGCGGCCTATGATGTCTTCTCTTTGGTAGTCGAATTCCTTGAGCCAGATATCATTGACTTCGACTATGCAATCAGTCAGTACATCGACCAGACCCAGTGGGATAGGCGATAATTGGAACAAGGTGGAATATTTCTGCTCATTTTCACGCAATAAAGACTCAACTTGCAGGCGTGCTGCCTCGGCGCTGAGCTCCTGATCTATATTATGCGAAGACAGAAGCAGATAGGCTTCTCCGCCCGCTTCGAACTGTGATCCTGACACACGACATTGGGCGATATGACCCTGCTTATGACGGAATGCAATTTGCATATTGCGAACTTCGCCTTGCTGGCGTATCTGGCTGATCAACTCATCACGCTGCGCAGGTTCATGCCATAGCTGTATATCATTCGAAGTGCGACCTATGGCTTCTTCGCGGGTATAACCTGAAATAGGTTCCCAATTACGATTGACATCGACATATTCCCCGGTTGCCATTCTGGTGATGGTCAAGGTATCTGGTACGAGCTGGAATACGGTGGACAATAATTTTTCCCGTTCCTGTAATGCCCGTTCGACTTTTTCCTGTAATTGCTCAACCTTGCGCAAAGCTGAAATGTCTTGCATGGCATAAGCAATATAGGGTTCACCCCCGGCATCAAAACGTGTACCCGATATCAGCACATGGTAGGAATGCCCGAGCTTGTGCCGGTAGATGGTTTCAAAATTATTGACTTCACCATCGCGCCGCAAGATATCCAGCATGTCGGCACGCAGGCTGGCATCCATCCACAAATTCAGCTCCAGTGAATACCGCCCCAGCGTTTCATCTCTGGTATAGCCTGTGATGGTTTCCCAGTGACGATTCACCTCCAGATAACGTCCATCTTTTTCGCGGCAGATAGCCAATACATCTGGCACCATCTGAAATACTTTTTCAAACAGGGTTTCCCGCTCCCTGGATAAACGCTCTATATTCTTGCGTTCTTCCATTTCCTGCTTCAGATTATCATTGACGCGCCCCATATCATCTTGCTGACGCAGCAGCGCCGCCACCAGGAACAGCATGCCTATGGCCAGGTCCAGGAAGGCTGCTATTTCATAGCTCCAGGAAGCATGCTCTGTGCGCTGAGACAAGAAAGGAAAACCCAGCAGTTGCAGGCCTTTTAAAAAAATCAGAACACCTAGCAAGAGAAACCCCAGACTATGCTTTTCGCCACGAGCACGCCAGAAATTCAGTGCTGCGCTCATCATGACGACACCAGAGAGCAAATAAACTGGCAGCATGCGCCACAAGGGTGTGACGGCAGTCAGGAAAGTCATCAACAGCCATAGCGTAGCTACCGAAAACCCGAGCATGACAGGCATGACATACACGGTCTTGCCATGAAAGATTCTGGTCCCCGCCCACAAATAGCAAATGTAAGCCAGCAAAAAAACATCAGCGGCGAGGCTGAAGACGGGTGCATGGTCCTCCGCAAGAAAATGACATAATTGCTTTAAGACCAGGCAGGCATAGGCCAAAGCCCAACAGCGTGTCGCTCTTGCATGCACGTGCAAGTGCTGAACATAGAACAAGACCAGCATGGTTAAAAAGCTGGTCACGACTGAGGTGATGATAGCTGCGGGAAGATAGATGGATGGCATAGAGATACTACCCACACGAACTATGCAAAAAAGTGTCAAGCTCCACGCCTGCTCCTGATCCAGCATGACTGTTTTCACGCACTAAATGAACATCAAATTGCTGCTTGCATGGCGTTTTGCCAGCATCTGAGTCAGATTAGCGAGAAAATAAGGGTATCTGATTTTTAAGATTAAATAGTAGCACTGAAGATCAGCACAATTGGCGACTTAGATCAATATTAATGAAAAGCGATTGTTGTAATAATCATTATTTAACATTTTCGAAATGTTTGGTCTTGATTATGCAGTCTGCTTCACATAAGATTGAATTGAAAGTAGGCAAATTCAAGCAACAGGGAGCACACTGATGAAGAACCAACACAGTAGGATACCCGGCTTGTTGCATAATGATCTTTATGTCGGAAAAATGGCAGTTGAAATTCTGGCAAAAAATGAAAGATCAACGGGCTTGGGACTGTATTCATACTGGGGCAATGACTCCGTATCCGATGGCGTGCTGGGCGCCAGTCAGGATGATGACATCATTGATTTCCTTGAAGAAGATGAAGAATCCTTGCAACCCAAGCTGGAACTGCATCCCTGGAAAATCCTTATCGCTGACGATGACAGCAATGTCCACGACACCACTTTGCTGGCCTTGAGCGGGGTCAAGATTCATGGCCGCCCCCTGGAATTCATACATGCCTACTCTGCCAAAGAAGCACGCAGTGTCATCAGTGCCAATCCCGATATTGCACTGGTCTTGCTGGATGTGGTGATGGAGACAGTAGATGCAGGCTTGAAGCTGGTGAATGTCATTCGCAATGAAATGGCGCTTACCAATCTGCGCATCGTTTTACGCACAGGGCAGCCAGGCTATGCGCCCGAACAGCAAGTCAGCGAAGAATTTGCCATTGATGGCTATACAACCAAATCAAAATTGACACGCTCGCTGCTGATTTCCGTACTCAACGATACGCTCGCAAATAGCCACGACAATCCTGATTTACCGAATTAAACTAACTTACGCAGCGGGGAATCACAGGGGCCTTTTTTCGGGCCCCTTTTTTTCATCTGGTCAGCAGATACTCATCAGTTCCAGCTACTCTGCATCTGGCTGGTTTGCAGGTGCAGCCTTGATAAAGGCGGGATGCTCACTGCAAGCCTGATGTATGCGCATGAGTGTGGGCATGCCGCTCAAATCGCAATGAAAGCGCTGGGCATTGGCGATCTGCGGTACCAGAAAGCAATCTGCAAAACCGGGGGTATCGCCAAAACAATAACGCCCGGTATGCTTGTCAGCCGCCAGTTTTTGTTCCAGTACGGAGAGACCAGTTTCACACCAGTGTCTGTACCAGGCATTCTTTTGCTCATCGCTGACTTGCAAAGTGCCCGACAAATATTTCAATACCCGCAAATTATTCAGTGGATGAATTTCACAGGCAATTGCCAGCGCCAGGGAGCGCACGTGGGCCCGCTCCAGCGGGCTGGATGGCAACAAGGCTGACTCTGGATAAGCTTCATCAAGGTATTCAATGATCGCCATGGATTGCGTCAGATTCGCGGTTTGCCCCTCAATATCATCCTGCAAGACTGGCACCAGCGCATCCGGGTTCAAGGCACGAAAGGCCGGGGCGAGTTGCTCCCCCCCGTTTTTGACCAGGTGCACTGCCACCTGTTCATAGTCCAGCCCTTTGAGATTAAGGGCGATTCTGACCCGGTAAGAAGCCGAGCTACGGAAATAACCATAAAGTTTCATCATTGCGCTTACACCATTCTTATTTTCAAATCACTCAAACCCGAGATAGTTGCTTCGAGCACATCACCGCGCTGCACTGCAGCGACGCCTTCTGGTGTACCGGTAAAAATCAGGTCGCCGGGCTGCAAAGTGTAGAGCTCGGACAAGCAAGCGACGATTTCTGCCAGATTCCAGATCAATTTGCTGGTATCACTACTTTGCCTGCTTTGTCCATTCACATGCAGGCTGATACTGGCCTGCTCTATATTTTGTACCGTATCAGCGCGATGTATCTGCCCTATGGGTGCAGAAAAATCGAAACCCTTGGCAGTGCACCAGGGCCGCCCCTGGTCTTTGGCTTCTGCCTGCAAGTCGCGGCGCGTCATGTCCAGGCCTACAGCATAGCCCCAGATATGGCTCTGCGCCTCTTCGACAGGGATATTTTTGCCACCCTGGCCTATGGCAAGTACCAGCTCCACTTCATGATGTAAATTAACGGTCATGGGGGGATAAGGCATCTCACCTACCTGGCCAGCCATGACGGGTAAAACCGCATCGGCTGGCTTCATGAAGAAGAATGGCGGTTCTCTGCCCGACCATCCCATTTCTTTGGCATGTTCTACATAATTACGGCCCACGCAATAAATTCTATGTACCGGGAAATATGCCGTACCACCAGCGATGGGTACGGCTGCCTGCTGTAGCGGGGGAAATAAGTAATCCATATCTGCTCCATAAAATACTGGTTTGCCATGACTATTCTGGCAAATATTTCATCTTCAAGCCGCTATTATGGCACTTTCAAATATGCTCTGTCATACGGTCGCACGACTTGATTTTTGCCTGTGGGCTCATGATTTAATTTCACTGGTTATAATGCCAGTTCAATTGCGGAGCCTAAAAAAATGAAAACCTGCCTACATCCCAAATACCTGATCCCTATAGAACCACGCGCCACCGTCCTTCGCGAACATGCTTTAGTCATGCAGGATGAAAAAATCCTGGCCGTTCTCAGTAGCGCCGACGCACGCCAACAGCACCCGGATGCACATCACCTGGAACTGGCTGAACACGCAGTCATGCCTGGCATGGTCAACCTGCATGGCCATTCTGCCATGACCTTGTTGCGTGGCCTGGCAGATGACTTAAGCCTGATGGACTGGTTGCACAATCACATCTGGCCAGCCGAAAAAAAGCATGTATCGGAAGAGTTTGTCTTTGATGGCAGTGTATATGCCATGGCAGAAATGCTGCGTGGTGGTACCACCACCATCAATGACATGTATTTCTATAATGATGATGTCGCGCGCGCAGGCCTGCACACCGGCATGCGCACTGTAGTCGGTTGCAGTGTGCTGGAATTTCCTACTGGCTATGCAGCAGATGCCGATGGCTATCTGGAAAAAGCGCTGGCCTCACACCAGGCTTTCCAGGGGCAAAGCGGAGTTGCATTCCGCCTCGCTCCGCATGCTCCTTACACAGTCTCGGATGCGACATTCAAAAAAATCGTGGCACTGGCAGACAAGCACGACATGGGCATACATTGCCACATCCATGAAACCATGGATGAAGTCAATGACAGTCTCAGGGACCATGGCATGCGCCCCTTGCAACGCCTGCATAATCTGGGCCTGTTGTCGCCACGCCTGATCGCTGCCCATATGGTGCATGCGAATGCGGATGAAATCACACTACTGGCACAGCAAGGCGTGCATATTGCCCACAATCCTGCCAGTAATTTGAAGCTGGCTTCCGGCTTTGCCCCTGTCCACGCCATGCAAACAGCGGGCGTCAATGTGGGTATAGGCACGGATGGTGCAGCCAGTAATAACAAGCTGGATTTACTCGGTGACTTGCGTATGGCTGCTTTATTGGCAAAAGCCGTATCGAGTAATCCAACTGCACTGAATGCCGGAAATGCGCTGGAGATGGCGACCCTGGCAGGTGCCAGAGCCCTGGGTATGGATAAACAGATTGGCAGCCTGGTGGCGGGCAAGCTGGCGGACGTGATAGCGATTGACCTGTCGGCAATTGAGACATTGCCACTGTTTGATCCGGCATCTCAGATCGTTTATGCCGCAGGACGTGAGCAAGTCAGCCATGTCTGGGTAAATGGTCGCTGCCTGATGGCTGAACGTCAATTGCAGACTGTGGATGAAGGCCAGCTTAAGGACAAAGCTCAGTGGTGGCATCAAAAAATCGCCGCAGTTTAATTCAACAGGTTCACTTACTACCTCATGCGTATGAAACCAGCCTATACCCTTTTTAAAAGAAGCCTCATCACCAGTTTGCTTGCCAGCTCCAGCCTGCTGATGGCGAATGCTGAAGCGGCAGAATCATTGACTACTCTCGCTGAACAAAGTGGCTTTAAAAAAACCGGCCGCTATGAAGAAGTGGAAAAGCTGTGCCAGGCTTTCCAGAAAAGTTATCCCAAAGAAGTGCGCTGCCTGGAGTTTGGGCGCACACCAGAAAACCGGCCCATGCTGGCCTTGATTGCCACACGCAGCGGCGCTTTCACACCTGCGCAGGTAGCGAAGCAAGCATTGCCTGTGACCCTGATACAGGGTGGTATACATGCTGGTGAAATAGATGGCAAGGATGCTGGCTTTCTGGCATTGCGCGAGATATTGGATAACAAGCTGGCCGCACATGCGCTGGATAAACAAGTCTTACTCTTCATCCCCGTTTTCAATATCGATGGGCACGAGCGTTTTGCTGCCTGGAACCGCCCCAATCAGCGCGGCCCGGAAGAAATGGGCTGGCGTACCACGGCGCAAAACTACAATCTGAACCGCGATTATGTGAAGGCAGATGCACCTGAAATGCAGGCCATGCTGAAGCTTTTCAATACCTGGGACCCGCTGGCGGTGATTGATTTGCATGTGACTGATGGCGCCAAGTTTGAGCATGATATCTCGATACAGGTCGAGCCTGTCAATTCAGGCGACGCGGCCCTGCGTGCAGCAGGCAAGGCCTTGCGTGACAACGTGATCGCTGATCTCGCCAAACAAGGTTCGCTGCCCCTGCCCTTTTACATGTCGTTTGCGCATGAAGATGATCCCATGTCAGGCTTTGTCGACAATGTAGCACCACCGCGATTTTCAAATGGCTACCTGCCCTTGCGTAATCGCTTTGGCATGCTGGTAGAAACCCATTCCTGGAAAGACTATGCTACTCGTGTACGCATCACGCATAACACCGTCATTTCAGTGCTGGAACAAGTTGCCGCTCACGGCAACGAATGGCTGGCAACGGCCAGGGCAGCGGACCAGCGTGCCATGCAACTGGCTGGCCAGATTTTGCCTGTCACTTACAAGACCACAGAAAAAACCAGGGACATAGACTTCCGTGGTTATGCGTATACCCGCAGCATGTCGGATGTGTCAGGTGCCTTGATGACACGCTATGACGAAAGCAAGCCACAAGTATGGAAGGTAAAACTGCGCGATGAAATCGTGGCCGATGCCCAGGTAAATTTACCCAAGGCTGGCTATATCGTCCCGGTGGCGTATAGCAAGGCCGTAGCAGAAAAACTGCAGCAGCATGGCATAGAATTTCGCATCATTTCTAGCGATTTACCTGCGATTTCTGTAGACCAGTTCGTCACCAGCAAAGCTAGTTTGCAGGCACAGTCTTTCGAAGGAAGACAAGCCATGAAGTTGCAAGGCCTGTGGCAAAACCAGACACAAAGCCTGCGCAAAGGCGCTTTATTCATTCCGCTTACCCAGGCAAAAGCAAGACTGGTGGCAGCTATGTTCGAGCCGCAAGCGCCAGATGCCCTGATCAACTGGGGTTGGTTCAATGGCGCATTTGAACGCAAGGAATATATGGAAGCCTATGTGGCAGAAGATGTCGCCCGCGAACAATTAGCCAGCGACCCGCAATTGAAAGCTGCCTTCGATAAGAAAATTGCTGAAGACCCTGAGTTCGCCAAGAGCCCATCCGCCCGCCTGGATTTTTTTGCACGACGCCATTCATCCTGGGATCAGCGCTATCAGGTTTACCCCGTATTGCGACTGGATTTTATTCCTAAATAAAGCCATGGATCGCCATAGGTAGGCGTATGCGCATTTACCTATGGCGGTGCTCCCCCTTGCCGGGCATCAATGGAAGAACAGGTAGGCAACAAAGATCGCTGCGACCACGCCGGCAAAATCTGCCAGCAAGCCCATGGAGATGGCATATCTGGTTTTGCGTATGCCCACTGAACCAAAATACAGGGCAACAATATAGAAGGTGGTATCAGCCGATCCCTGGAAAATGCAGGTCAGGCGACCGATGAAAGAATCCACTCCATAGGTTTTCATGGCATCCACCATCAATGCCCGTGAACCTGAGCTGCTGAGCGGCTTCATCAAGGCGGTCGGCAAGGCTGCAGTGAAATCCGTATTCAAGCCCATCTGCGAAAATAACCAGGTAAAACCAGAGACAATAAAGCCCAGTATGCCGGAATTGCGCAGCACGCCGATCGCTACCAGCATGCCTACCAGGTAAGGAATGATGGTCAGCGAAGTTTGTATACCGCCTTTGGCTCCCTCAATAAAGGCTTCGTAAACATTTACTTTCTTGCGCATGGCCCCCAGCATGAAGCTGATGATAATACTGAACAGCAAGAGGTTGGCACTGACTTTGGAAAACACTTCTATATCGCTACGGCTCATGTACTGGCTCATATACCAGACCAGGGCAACGATAAAACTCGTCAGGCCACCCAGCCAGGCCAGCACCACCCGGTCAAATAAATTAATGCGTTGTCGTATGGCGACAGCAATCAAGCCAACCACGGTAGCTACATAGGTGGCGATCATGCAGGGTATGAAAATATCCGAAGGATCTTTGGCACCCAGCACAGCGCGTTGCGCCATGATGGCCAGGGGGATCAGGGTCAGGCCTGAAGTATGCAAGACCAGGAACATGATTTGCGCATCACTGGCTTCGTCCTTACTGGGGTTAAGGCTTTGCAGGCTCTCCATCGCCTTCAGACCAAAAGGCGTAGCGGCATTATCCAGACCCAGCAAATTCGCCGAAAAATTCATCACCATGTGACCATTGGCAGGATGATTTTGCGGCACACCAGGAAATATCCTGGCAAAAAAGGGAGCGATGACTTTGGCGATAAAATCTATCGCCCCAGCTTTCTCGCCTATATTCATGATGCCCAACCAGAGTGTCATGACACCCGCCAGTGGCAAGGCGATATCCATGACACCTATGCGTGCAGATTCAAAAGTCCCATCCATGATGCGTTTGAACACCTCTACATCGCCCAGTATCAGCCATTGCGCCAGAGCAGCAATAAAACCGATCAGAAAAAAACCTGTCCAGATGTAGGTGAGTAGCATGGTATTCAAGATGGAATAAGGGGTGCAGGCTTTTTATCATGAAAAGCCTATGCTGTAGTATGAAAATTTCGCTGAATGCCATAAACGCGCCACATGCCCACGAGCAGGGTCTGTAACATCTGCTTGCAGTTTTACATGCTTATCTACAAATTCCTGTCAGCCCCATGGCCCTGCGCTGCGTTATGTGAATATCAAAACGAAGGAAGCGATATCATGAAAACCAGTCTACTCATCAAAGGCCTGTTATCAGCCCTGCTGATTTGCGCAGCCAGTGCAAATACGGTATTCGCCCATGATGTTTATGTCAGAGATCATCGCTGGCATACGGTACCACCAGTGCGTCATGTAGTATCAAGCTACAATTATGTGTATTACCCCTCGCAACAGGTGTATTACGCCCCTGCGCAAAGAAACTGGTATTGGGCAAATGGTGCTAGCTGGCAAAGCGGTAGCCGCCTGCCCTATGGAGTGAACGTCGACATGCGTCTGGGTGGCGTGCCCATCGTTTTGAGTTCACCCCGTCCCTATGTAGAACACGTGTATGTAGAGCAAACCTACGGCCACCCCTGGCGTGATCGTCATGGCTGGCACGAGGAAAGACGTTACGAACGTGAATGGCGCGAAGAAAGGTATGAACGCCATCACGGCCATCACTGGCGTTAATTCCCGACCAGGCTGGCAGCAATATTGATGGAAAAACCGACGACGGCCACATTAAAGAAAAAACTGAGTATGGATTGCGCAAGTACCGTCTTGCGCATCTGCCGGTTCATGACGGTAACATCGGATGTCTGGGCTGCTACTGCTATCGTGAACGAGAAGTACAGAAAATCCCAGAAGTCCGGCATTTCTTCATCTTCAGGAAAGCGCAAGGCTGGTTTGCCTGCAGGAGAGCTATAAAACTGCAAGGCATAGTGAAAGCAAAATATTATTCCCAGCAGTAGCCAAGACCCCAACACAGTACTGGTGGCAAACAGATACTTCACTATCCTGGCCTCACTGCTCAAGCCTGCCATGCCAGACAATTCATGAATGATCGCCAACAGACTAATAGAAGCAGCCAGAGATAGCAAAACCAGGACAGTCACTGCACTCTCATCCTCCTGTTGCGCCATCTTGCGCACCTTATGCTTGTCTGCACAAGTCATCAGCCAACCCATCAGTAGTAAATAGGCCCATACCCCGACATTCCAGCCACACAGGGCACGGGTGATCATTGGCGTAGATGCTGGCAACACTATTGCCGTCAGAATACCGAGTCCCATCGTCAGCAATAAGCGAGGGCGACGTTGAATTATTTGTTTAATGATCGTTCCTGTCGTTGGTGAGAGTAAAACCTGAACATATGACAATTTTACATACTACTTCAAACTTATTAAGAGAATCGAACTTCCGATAGATACATGTGTATACAGGTGTAGTATATTCAATATCAATTGATATCCTGGCATAAGCATCCCTGAGCGGTCCTGCAATTTATATTAATGAAAAGTAATTTTAATTAGCTTATTTTTTATTACACTGAAACCATACATTGTTGCCAGTGATGGCGGCATGTCATTCAGCGAGACGAGTGCCATGAACAAACATTATCACTATTTGCCACTCTCCAAGGTTAGCCCTGGTACCGTGCTGGCGGACGATTTGCTCGACAAGGTCGGTCATGTACTCTTACCTGCAGGCACCACTTTAACAGAGCGCATGCTACAGGCTATCGCCCATCACGATATACATCAATTGTCTGTGGAAGGTGATCCTGGTTCAGAGCAAGAAAATGCGCAAGACCTGGCAACACGGCTGGAGCGCATAGAAAAAATTTTTCGCCATATAGGCGACAGCGAACCTGCCAATATCCTGAAGGCCTACGTCATTCAATACCGCCAGGGTGAATCCAAATGACTGATACCAATGAATTCAAGGTCCATCTGGATGACGTGATCAGCAAAATCAAGGACCTGCCCACCCTGCCTGAAGTTGCGATGGAAATGCTGCAAAATCTGGAAGATGAAGACAGTAGCCTGGACATGGTGACTGAAAAAATCGCCATGGACCATTCGGTCACGGCGAAATTATTGAAACTTGCCAATTCCTCTTACTACGGAAGCAATTCAAAAGTAGTTACCTTACAACAGGCAACTGCCATGCTGGGCATTAAAAATGTCAAGAATCTCATTCGCTTGACTACTTTATCCAACAAATTCCCTACCGCCAGTTGCCCTGCTTTTAATTTCAAGGCTTTCTGGCGTCACAGTGTTGCCACGGCGGTGTGCGCCGAACTGATTTCCCGTGCCCTGCATATGAAGCATGATTTTGCTTTTACGGCAGGTTTGCTGCATGACATAGGCCGTTTGGTACTGGTGACCTGTTATCCTGCCAATTATGATGAAGTACTACGCTACAAGTTGGAAACTGATTGCCCCCTGCTGGAAGCGGAACGCAGCATCATGCACATAGATCATGTTGATGCTGGCCTGGCATTGGCAATACACTGGAATTTCTCAGAAGCTGTCTGTGATGCCATACGCGGTCATCATCAACCTGAGCAAGAAAATCTGAATGTATTGGCATCAGTGATTCATATTGCCAATGCCATTGTGCACGCACTTGACCTGTCCGATGACGAAAACGACATGCTGCCCTTGCTGTCACAAGCGGCTTGGGATACGCTAGGGCTTGGTGAAGCTGACTATTTAAGCATTTTCCGTGAAACTGAAATGCGCTTCGATGCTTTGGATCAGATCGTACTTTGACATTTTTCTTTTTGCCCCATGTATCTGGATAAAACGATTTTGGAACAATTGATGCTTTTCAAGGCAACAAATTACCGTATAGAAGACATTCATCTTTTCCGTGATATTACGGAAGATAATAGAAAACTCATCAACGACATTATCAAGGATTGCCTGGTCGTCAAAGCCCGTGCTGGCCAGATTGTTCTGGATGCCAATAGCTCTGGTGCCCGCCTGTTTATCGTCCTGCAAGGTGCTTTGGGCGTGACACGCCTGACCGAAGAAAGCAATCAACTGGAAAATACCATCACCCAGTACCTGCCTGGTGAATGTGTAGGCGAGATTTCCGTCCTTGATGAAGAAATTCACTCAGCCACTATCTCGGCTATCAGCGATAGTGAATTATTGCTGATAGAAGCAGAAACTTTGTGGCGGCTGATAGATGAATCGAATGGCGTGGCGCGCAATCTCTTGCAGTTATTGTCCTTCCGCATACGCGCCGCCAATGCGCAAATCCGTAGTCGTCAAAAAGTGGGGGAATTCTATCGCCAGTTATCGATGGTGGATGGCCTGACTGGCTTGCACAACCGCGCCTGGCTGAATGCACAACTACCCGGGATGGTGCAGCATGCCCAGGCAACAGGTGCGCCACTGAGCATCATCATGGTAGACCTGGATCATTTCAAGCGATTCAATGATGAACATGGTCATTTGCTGGGGGATGACGCCTTGCAAACTGCTGCAAAGGTCCTTAACGCAGGCTTGCGTCCCAGTGACTTTGCCGCTCGCTATGGAGGTGAAGAAATGATGGTGATACTGCCTGGTGCAAACCAAAAATCCGCTCTGGGTGTAGCACAAAGACTGTGTAGCCGACTGGGTAAGACCAAGGTGTTTGTTGACAGGCACAAGCCCCTACCACACATCACTGGATCATTTGGGGTAGCGACCTTGAGCGATGAGCAGAATAGTAATGCCCTCATCAGTTGCGCCGATGCGGCACTGTATCGTGCCAAAGCCAATGGGCGCAATCAAGTGGCAAGTTAAATCCACTTAAAAACCAATAAAAATATAAAAAAACAAGGGCGCATAAAAGCGCCCTTGTTTCATTCCAGCAATAAGCAACTCAAGTCAATTACTTGGACTGGTTGGCATAGATGATCCAGTAACGTGCCAGATCAGCTGTGCCATCTGTACCGCGTACTGTTTTCAAAGTCTTGATGGCATTGGCTTTTTTGCCGGCTTGCAATTGCGCTACGCCCAAATGCAATTTGGCATCTTCTTCCTGCTTGAGGCCACCTTTGGCGATGCCCTCCTCCATCATGGCGAGACCCTTGTCAACTTGTCCTGCTGTGACATAGCCATAGCCAATATTGACCAGGCCATTACCATCCTTGGCTGACTTGGCTTCAGCTTCATTGGCGACCAGCTCTTTTGATGTCTCCACCTGAGTCTTGTTAGCCATGTCACGCAAACGCTTGTGACGCTCTGCATCCTTGCCTTCGCCCAAAGCACCAGCTTTATAACCGGCATCAATAATCTTGGTCGCTTCAGCTGGATAGCCAGCCTGGATAGCGAACAAAGACATATCCATGTAATCGGAAGTCTTGGTGATTTGGCCCAGAGCCAGCTTCAAACGCAGCAAATCCAGTTTCAAACGCTCGGAATACCCTGGTTTTCTCTCGATATTATTGAGCAGATTGACCCAGTATTCTTTTTTGCCATGGAATGCGACCATCTTTTCCAGCGCGCTGGAATAAGTAGCCATGTCCTTGCGCTTCAAGGCATCTTGCGACAGGTATTCGAGATTGGTCAAGCTCGGAGTACGACCAGCCTTTTCATCTGCTGCCAATTCAGCATTGATCTCTTTCATGGCCTTGGCGCTGTCGCCACTTTGCGACATTGCCTGTATCAGGTAAGGACGTAAAGATTGATCGGTGCCGCCGTCAGAATAATAACGGTTATACCATTGTGCAGCTTTGGAATAGTTACCAGCCTTAAAGTAACCGTTCGCCAGCACCTGTATCATTTGCAACTGTTCTTTACCGCCCAGTTTATTGGCAGACACGATCGTTTCGGCTGAACGGATCACGGTGTCATTGTCGCCAGCAGCGGAAGCAATCGAGAGACGCATGCGCTCTATCGTAAAGTTTTCATTGACTGTCTTGCCACCTACGCTGTCAGCCTCGTGGATTTTAGACAATGCTTCTCTAAATTTCTTCGCTTTGTATAATTCACCTGCTGCGTGCACAATCTTGGCAATTTCAGGGCGCAAGGATTCTTGAGCATAGGCTTGATTTGCTGCGATATTTGTTAATTCTGGAGCGGCTGCAAAGCCAATCGCTGCAATCAATACAGCAATACGAGACAAGCGAAGTTGCTTCATATGTTGATCTCTCAATCAATAAATTTAATAAACTTGGGGACTGCAGCTTTAGAAAAACCTAGGCTCAACCCGTGAATATGAAAAATGGCAGGGTTAACCCTGCCAATTTTCTATCATACCTTAATAAGTCAGCATGGATGCGCCGAAACTGCCTTGAAATGCTTATTTATCACTTCAAGAACTGCTCATTGCCGACCATACCAATCTTGGTGACACCAAGACGCTGTGCCGCTGCCATGACAGCTGCCACAGATTTGTAAGGTACAACAGCGACAGGACGCAGATGCACTTCAGGCTGATCTTTCTGTGAAGCGGCTTCGGTCAGCTTGGCTTCGAGTTCAGCGCTGTTGACTGTCGTGCCATTCCAGGCCACGGTACCATCAAAGTCCACATCAATATCAA
>NZ_JBMPOS010000021.1:0-62389 GCF_049340345.1 Undibacterium sp. Di27W
ACAGCAACAGCAACAGCAACAGCAACAGCAACAGCAACAGCAACAGCAACAGCAACAGCAACAGCAACAGCAACAGCAACAGCAACAGCAACAGCAACAGCAACAGCAACAGCAACAGCAACAGCAACAGCAACAGTAACAGTAACAACAACAGTAACAACAACAGCAACAGCAGTAATGCGACGTCCGGTGCTATTACTTGACGTGTGTATTGCACATAAAAAAAAGCGAACAGCTTGCGCCATTCGCTTTAAAGAGCCTTATCACGAAGAACCTGTTTACGATCTGTAGCGAGCGGGCGTCAGCGGGTTGAAGAGCCGCGCATGAGGCCCGATCACGCTCGCGCAGTAAGATCGTAAGCAGGTTCTAAGGCCTGCTTTCAATTTGCCCAGTAGGTATACTCATCATTCTTGTCGCGCGGCTGGTCCAGGGTTTTGTCTATGTAGATAGGGGCGGCAACCAGGGATGGCCAGAGCGATGCAGGCATGCTGGCGTGGTGTTGTTGCAGTATGAGTTTTAACTCACGCAATTTTTCTGGCTGCAGTGCGGCCAGGTTGGTTTTTTCCGTGGGGTCGGTTTGCAAGTTGAATAGCCAGTCTTTTTTGGGCAGCTCGGATGAAATCAGTTTCCAGTCCTGGTAGAGCACGGCGCGGTAGTCGCCGTCGCGCCAGAACAGGGGGCGCTGGGCTTGTGTGGCAGGCTGGCTGCCCAGGAAGGGCAGGAGGTTGACGCCGTCTATGATACGGCCATTGGGCAAGGGGGCTCCAGTGGCTGCGGCGATGGTGGGTAGCATGTCGATGTTGGAGACGGATTGCGCATAACGCTGGCCAGGGGCGATGTGGCCTGGCCATTTCGCCATATAGGGTACGCGTATGCCGCCCTGGAAATGGGTCAGTTTCCAGCCACGGTAAGGGCGGTTGACTTCCGGCAAACCTATATAGCCGGGGGCACCGTTGTCGCTGGAAAAAATCACCAGGGTATTGTCATCCAGGCCTTGTTCGCGCAGGGTTTGCAATATCCTGCCTACACTGCGGTCTATAGAGCGCACCATGGCGGCGTAGACACGCTGGCGGTGATCTTTGATACTGCTCAGTGCGTCGTAATCGGCCTTGCTGGCTTGTAACGGCGTATGTACACCCCAGTGTGCCAGGTACATGAAGAAGGGGCGGTTACGGTTTTTCTTGATGGCAGTGACGGCTTCGTCAGTGAAATAATCGGTCAGGTATTTGTTGGGCTCAAACCATTTTCCACCGTTATAGCTGACACCAAAACGCATGTTCGGCCACAGGAATTTATCGATAGGATCAAAGTCCTGTTTGGAATTGACCACGTCAGGACTGTTCTGCGGCAGATAGAGGCCGCTTTCCATGAACAGGCTTTCATCAAAACCCTGGTTGTTCGGTCGCATGTCTTTGGTGCTGCCGAGGTGCCATTTGCCGATGTGGATATTGTGGTAGCCGCGTTGCTTCAAGACTTCTGCGATGGTGACTTCAGACGCGGGCATGCCCAGGTCATCAAAGTCTTTCATCTCTGTGATTCTTTCTTCATTCAGGATGGTGGGATGCAGTTGGTCGGCCTCGGTATTGAGCTTAGTCACTACCCTGGCCATGGCACCCGGCAAGGGCGTGAACTCTACCCCAAAACGCCAGGGATAACGGCCAGTCAGCAAGGCCGCACGTGATACCGTGCAGACGGCAGCACCAGAATAGCCTTCAACAAAATTGACACCATCACGGGCGATGGAATCAATATTCGGGGTGGGTGCCCCCAGCCGGGTATAGCCGCCACCATTGGTGCTGACATCATTGATGCCCAGGTCATCTGCCAGGATGATGATCACATTCGGCAGACGAGGGCTAGTACTTGCGGTTTGCGCTGACCCATCCATCCACTGCACAGGCCTGTAAGCTTCACGCGGATGCTTGATATCGGTGTACCAGCCCAGTGAATAACGCAGGATACTGATGCGATTGAGATACAGCGTGCCAGCGGCGACGGCAATAAAGCCTAGTGTTACCAGAGTTGCAGATTTTAATTTCATGCCAGATTTTTTGTAGATGTGTTTTATGCAGAGCTTGCTCGCGATTATTTCAGTACGGTCAGCCTACCACGGCAAATTGCCCAGCATTATCCGCCAGCCATTGCTGCGACAGGCTGGCATCATGCTGATCGGGATGAAAGTCCGTGGCCAGATAGTCACGCCATGCCTGGCGATTGGCACTGATGATGCCATCCCTGCCAAATAGAAAACGCCAACCACTGCGCCAGGTAGCAAAATTGAAAAGTGCTTTGTCATGCCAGAGATTGCGCATGGTCTGGTACAGCACATCCGTCATGAATACCATGGTGATATAGCGAAATACCTTGATGCGTCTGGGATAGTCACCGCCTGCGGCCTGATAGATATCATAGGCGGTGCAGCGATGCTCGGATTCTTCTGCACTATGCCATAGCCACATGGTTTTCAATCTGTCTTCACTACCCTGCAAGGCATGTGGATGACGCAGCATCCAGTTCGCCAGGATGGCGGTGAAATGCTCAGTTGCTGCCGTGGCTGCCAGATGCAGGCGCACATCGAGATGGGCATTTTTTTCCAGGCGTCGCAAGGCCCGCCTTTCTATGATATTCGGAAAGCCCAGTTGCTCCAGATGGGCATTGAACAGGCTGTGTATGCGTCTGTGGGTTGCCTCTTGTCCTACGAAACCACGCACTTCCTGTTCATGCTTTGCACGTGCTGCATCTGGCAAAGTCTTCAAACCTGCTTTGACAGAATCGATGAAGTATTGTTCACCCACAGGGAAACTCATCGACAAGGCATTGAAGAATGCAGAGCGAAAGGCATCTCCGCCATTCCAGCGTGCCGGTATAGGAGCTGCCAGATCAATCAGCAAACGGCGGACGACAAGTTCAGTCATGATCTTTCCTCAGTCCAGGTTACGCAATTCACGGCGCAATATCTTGCCCACATTACTCTTGGGCAGTTCGGCGACAAAGCGTATTTCTTTGGGGATTTTATAGCCTGTCAGATGCTCGCGGCAGTGGGCCAGCAAGCTTGCTTCATTCAAGGCGGGGTTCTTTTTGACGACAAAAATTTTCACGACTTCGCCAGCATGGGCATCGGCCTTGGCGACGGCGGCCACTTCCATGACATCTGCATGCATCATGACGACTTCTTCAATTTCATTGGGGTAGACATTAAAACCGGATACAAGGATCATGTCCTTCATCCTGTCGACGATTTTCAAAAAGCCCTGTTCATCCATGATGGCGACATCACCAGTGCGCAGATAACCATCGGCAGTCATGACCTTGGCGGTTTCTTCCGGGCGCTGCCAGTAACCCTGCATGACTTGCGGGCCGAGTACGCATAATTCGCCAGCTTCACCAGGGGGCAATTCCTGCCCGTTGTCATTGCGTATTGATACATAGGTCGAGGGCAGGGGCAGACCTATGCTGCCGCTGTATTCTTTCATGTCCAGCGGATTGACGGTGACCGAAGGCGAGCACTCCGTCAGGCCATAACCTTCCACCAGTGGCGAGCTGGTGACTTGCTGCCAGCGCTCTGCCACCGGCCTTTGCACCGCTGTGCCACCACCTATGGCAAAGCGCAACTGGCTGAAATCCACCTTGGCAAATTCAGGGTCATTCAACAGGCCATTGAACAAGGTATTCACCGCAGGCAAAGAGACAAAGGGATATTTGGCCAGTATCTTGACAAACTCAGGTATCTTGCGCGGATCAGCCACCAGCACATTGGTGCCACCCAGGCCAACAAAGCCCAGGCAAGAACCAAGGGCAAAGATATGGTAAAGCGGTATCGCTGTGATGCTGGTGATTTCTTGCGACTTATCGAGGAAAGGTGCGCTCCACAATTCCCCCTGCTTGGCATTGGCGAGTATATTCAGATGACTGAGCATGGCTCCCTTGGACACGCCCGTCGTGCCACCGGTATATTGCAGGAAAGCCAGCTCATGGGGTTCTACCCTGACAGTACGATAATCACTCGCCTTGCCCTGCGCCAGTACATCCAGAAAACTGACATGCCCAGGCAGTTTATAGGGCGGCACCATTTTCTTGACTTTGCGTATCAGGAAATTGCCCAGCATGCGCTTCACAGGCGGCATCATGTCAGCCAGACCAGTGACGATCACATGTTTGACGCTGGTATTGGCAATCACCTTTTCCAGGGTATGGGCATACAGCTCCACCACGACCATGGCGACTGCACCGCTATCCTTCAACTGATGTTCAAGCTCGCGCGGCGTGTACATGGGGTTGACATTCACCACCACATAGCCAGCCCGCAAGAGGCCAAACAGGCAGACCGGGTATTGCAGCACATTCGGCATCATCAATGCCACCCGTGCCCCCTTGGGCAAATCAAGCTGGTTCTGGAAATAGCTGGCCAACTGCCGCGACAGCAGATCAAGCTCATCATAGGTATAGCTGACGCCGCTGCTGCCGCTAATGAAGGCACGGCGCTTGCCATATATCTTGACGGCTTGCTCAAAATACTCACCTATCGAAGTCAGCGCTGCCACATCGATATCCGCCGGTACCCCGGCACTATAACTGCGCGTCCAGATCCTCTCCACCATCAGCAGCCTCCATATTGGATTTGTTTTCAATACAGTAGTGTATTGAAAACTGGATGTCAATGGGAATTGTGTTGCACAAAGGGAAACGGGATGTCGACAGCGTTTTTGTGGGAGATGATGTGATGGCAATGAGATGGGACAGAATGACCGCGTTGGTGCAATGGGTCAGAGCCAAGGTAGGGCGGAGGAAAGCGCCAAGGTCGCTCGCCGTTGTAGGAGCGGCTTCAGCCGCGAATCTCCGATGAAGGATATGCCCAGTCTTAAGATGAGTCTGGGTAACTAATGTTCGTGGCTAAAGCCGCTCCTACCAAACAATAATTGATCCTAATCCATTGCCAAGACGTAGTCTCAGCATATCAATCTATCAGCGTCTTGACCAGAATACGCCCATCCGGCATCTTGCCCTCTTGTCTCAGCATGATCTGGCCTTGCTTGGCAAACCAGAATTTGGCCACCGACCCGGGACGGTTGTAATCACTGGTCACCAGCCAGCAATCGATATTGCCAGTGGGCCCGGCTATGCTTTCTTCGCCCGCCACTTTGAATGTGTAGTAAGTCGGTGCAGTAGGGCTGCCGGGATGGTAAAAATTGACCCTGGCTTCATAACCCGGCGCTAGCGGCAGGGTCTGGAAAAATTCCAGGTCGGTTTCAAAATTGTAGCTGGGTTCAGCAGATGGCATGAGGAAGTCTTTCTGGCTATTCTCTGCCAGGTCTTTCATGCCTGTGATTTTGTCGGCGCTAAACAGAAAGCCTTCGACCAGGTGCTTGCCGTCTTTGTCGGTGATACGTTCGTGGCTGATGGGTTTGAAGCTGGGGAACTGCGCCCATGAATCCAGGCGCTTGGTGGTCGCAGGGCTGCCCGCCGGATTTGCTGCTCCATCCCAGCGCTGGCGGATACGTATGCGTCGCTCGCCATCCTGCTCAACAATTTGTACCTCACGCGACCAGATATCCAGCGGTGTATTGCTGTCGCCATCCTTGAAATAGCGCAGATAATGATGCGTGCCTGCTTTTAACAAAGTTATGCGCGACAAGGTTTTGCCGGGAGATAAAGTTTCACTGGCAGCCTGAGCCTGGCTGATGCAGGCAAAGAGCAGGGCCAGGGCAGGGAATACAATTGATCGCATGATAGTCTCGCTGGAATACTTAATACTGGGATCAGACTTATTAGTCACAACTAAGTTCCTGCATAGATGCAGAGGGACGGGGGAAACAGTGGCTGCTGCATTAGCACCGGTAGGAGAGGCAATGGCCGCGAATATTGAAAATGCCTGATATTAAATAAAAGCTTCGCGGCTGAAGCCGCTCCTACAAAACAGTAGTGGGTATTAAAAAGCAAAACCTGTTGCACATGCCGGACAAAAAACTCGCTAAACTCTTGCTCTCAATGAATTTACCGGAGCCAGCCTTGCATTTTAGTCATCACAGCCATCGCAGCCACCATAGCCAACACCATAGCAACATTCTCTCCAGCATCCCCGGCATACATTATGGCTTTGGTAATGCCCGCAATTTCGTTCCGGCCATTTTGAGCGAGTATTGGGATACCGTGCCCAACAAATTGCAAGTACATGGCATGCGTGTGGTGGAAGTGACCGAAAAGTCCCAGCAGTGCGGCGATGCGGATGCTTTTTTCACGCGACTGCCCGGCATACCAGTGACCGTCATCACTGCAGATTGCGTGCCTGTCTTGCTGGCCAGGCGGGATGGCAAGATGATAGCCGCCGCTCATGCGGGCTGGCGCGGCATCGTCGGTGGTGTGGTACAGGCGCTGTGGCAAGAACTGGCAGCTCAGGGTGAGCAGCCGCAAGACTGGATAGCGGCCATAGGGGCGCATATAGGTCCATGCTGTTTTGAAGTCAGTGAAGAGCTGGCGGCGGATTTCGTGCGGCAATTTCCTGACCTGGATGCCGCAGCGATTAACCCGCGTTATCGTCACATCGACTTGAATGTACTGGCACGCCGCGCCTTGCAGGAAATTGGCATTAGCGAAGTTGATCATGCCGTGCCATGCACCATGTGCAGCAAGACAGCAGAAGGCAAATATGTCTACCGCAGTTACCGTCGTGGTGACCGTAATTCTTTTCAGCATTCAGGGCTGGTGATTTTGCCTCGATCAAATTACTAAGTCTTGTCTTGCGCATGCTGGTTCAGATAGCCAAGAAAATTGCTGGCGATTGGGGACAAGCGTTTACCATGCAGATGGACGATATACCAGTTCGACATGATGGGGAAATCTTCGACGTCCAGAACGGTCAGGTTTTGATCTGTCAAATGATCGCCCAGCGCATGGCGTGACAGGATGGTCAGCCCCATGTCTGCCGCTATCGCTTGTTTGATCGCCTCGTTGCTACCCAGCTCCAGTCTGACCAGGGGGGTGATCTTATTTTCGCTAAAGTAGTGCTCACATGCCAGCCTGGTGCCAGAACCTCGCTCACGCAGGATAAAGCGCTCTTTTAATAATTGCGCAAATTGCAGCCTGGTTTTTCCCGCCAGATGATGGTGCAAGGGCGCAACGACGACCAGTGGATTTGGCAAGAATACTTGTTTGACGACGTCAATATCTTTTGGAGGCGTAGACATGATATAGATATCGTCCAAATTGTTTCTTAAACGCTCAACGACGCCGTCACGGTTTTGCACTTCGAGCGCAATATCTATTTCTGGATATTCCCTGCAAAAATCGCCCAGCATGCGGGGGATAAAGTATTTCGCGGTGCTGACCACGGCCACGCGCAAGCTGCCCTCGGTCAATCCTTTCATTGCAGCGATTTGTTGTTCAAAGCTGGCCCATTCATGCGCCAGAGTGCGGGCGGTGCTCGCCAATTCTTCGCCTGCTTTGGTCAGATACAATTTTTTGCCTATGACTTCATATAAGGGCAAACCTATGCTGTCTGTCATTTCTTTCAGTTGCATGGACACCGTGGGTTGCGTCACATGACAGGCGCGTGCAACAGCACTGATGCTGCGTAGCTCTGCCAGGCGTACAAAGATCTGCAATTGTCTAAAGCTAATGTTCATAGGTTTTTATCTATGATTGTATTCAATGAAATTGATTTTACCTTATGATTGCCTGCGCTTACCATGCCTGCCATCGATATACTTAAGGCAGATATGCAGAGCTTACTTGACCCAGCCATCCTCTTCTTTATCTTTGGCATCCTGGCTGGCTTGATGAAATCAAATCTGGAGATTCCCTCACAGATTGCCAAATTTTTGTCACTTTATTTACTCATGGCCCTGGGTCTGAAGGGCGGATTTGCGCTGGCGCATTCTGGCCTCAACCTGCAACTGGTGACCAGTCTGGGGTGTGCGGTCGCATTGGCGCTGATTGTTCCCGCCTTGTCTTACCTGGCCTTAAAGCGAATTCTGCCAGCCCTTGACGCCGTCGCTGTTGCTGCGACTTACGGTTCTGTCAGCGCAGTCACGTTTATCACAGCTGTACAGTACATGGATACTCATAGTTTGCATTATGGTGGTCACATGGCGGCGGCAATGGCACTGATGGAGTCGCCAGCGATTCTGTTTGCCGTGATCCTGGCAAACACATTGCGCAAGCGCCGCGCGACTGCTGCCGCGGATGAGGATAGGGCTGGTACTGTACCCACGTTAAGCAAGATATTGCACGAGTCTCTGACGGATGGCGCACAGTTACTATTGCTAGGGGCCATGCTGGTGGGCATACTTTCCGGTGAGGCAGGCAAGGCATCGATGCAGCCATTTTCTGGCGACCTGTTCAAAGGCATGCTGGCGTTCTTTCTGCTTGATATGGGCTTAAAGGCTGCACGCAACCTGGAACAGGTGCGTGGAAAGTCCCCCTTGCTGATTGCCTATTCTTTGCTGGCGCCGCTGGTCCATGCCGGAATTGCGCTGATCCTTGCGGCCCTGTTCAGCGTGCCTGCAGGGGATGCTGCACTGTTGATGGTCCTTGCTGCCAGCGCCTCCTATATTGCAGTGCCGGCTGTTTTACGCTTTGCTATTCCTGAAGCCTCACCGGCACTGTATTTGGGTATGTCACTGGGGCTGACTTTCCCATTCAATATTTTGCTTGGTATTCCTTTGTACGTGAGAATCGCTCATAGTGTGTTGATTTGAAACCGACTCACCTGATTTGCTTAAAAAGCATACAATCTGGCATGCTTGATTAGACTTGTTCAACTTTAGCGGACTCAGCATGAGCAAACATGACTTGAATATCAACGGCAAGATGCAAGCAGTGGATGTTGCCCCGGATACACCTCTGCTATGGGCGCTGCGCGACAGCCTGAACCTGGTCGGCACAAAATATGGCTGCGGTGTGGGGCAATGTGGTGCCTGCACCGTGCATATCAATGGTGCGCCTACCCGCTCTTGCCTGGTGCCGGTATCTGCCCTGAGCAAGCAAAAGATTACCACCATAGAAGGCCTGGACGCCAAGGCCATGCACCCATTGCAAACTGCATGGCAAGAACTGGACGTACCGCAATGCGGTTATTGCCAGGCAGGGCAGATCATGACGGCTGCCGCCTTGCTCAAAGACAAACCCCATCCTACTGATGCTGATATCGATGCTGCCATGGGCGGCAATCTGTGCCGCTGCGCTACCTATATACGCATAAGAGCTGGCATACACAGGGCGGCTGAGCTGGCGAATGGCAAGAGTGGCAAGAAGAAGGTGACGAAATGAATAAGCGCGAGAATAGCTCAGCACAGCCAGAAGCCAGTTCCCCGGCACGTCGTGACTTTTTGCGCATGTCAGCATTCACAGGTGGCGGCCTGGTATTGGCCTACCTGGGTACTGGTGACAGTGCGCTGGCCCAGATCAGCAAACCGGTTGCACTGTCATCTACCGACTTTGTCCCGCATGCCCTGATACGCATAGGCAGCGATGGTACTGTGACCTTGGTATCCAAGCAGCCTGAGATAGGCCAGGGTATCAAGACTTCATTGCCCATGGTGATCGCTGAAGAGCTGGAAGTGAACTGGAAAGATGTGCGCATCATCCAGGGTGATCTTAACCCGGCCTATGGCAGCCAGGGCGCAGGTGGTTCGACTTCTACGCCAACGAATTACAATGAATTCCACAGGCTGGGTGCCACGGCGCGCACCATGCTTGTCAGTGCGGCTGCACAGACCTGGAATGTGCCAGCATCTGAATGCCACGCCGCCGACAGTGCCGTACATCACGCCGCCAGCCAGCGCAAGCTGACGTATGCAGCGCTGGCCGCCAAAGCTGCTACATTGCCTGTGCCAGATGCCAGGGATGTCAAGCTCAAAGACCCGGCGCAATTCAAATTGCTGGGCACGCGCATAGGCGGGGTCGATAATCCATCCATCGTTGCTGGCAAGCCCTTGTTTGGTATTGACGTGAAATTGCCCGGCATGCTGTATGCCGTGTATGAAAAATGTCCGGTATTCGGTGGCAAGCTTGTCAGTGCCAATCTCGATCATATCAAGGCCCAGCCTGGCATCAAGGATGCTTTCGTGATTGAGGGCACGGACAATCTGCGCGGCCTCATGCCCGGCGTCGCCATCATCGCCGAGACCACCTGGGCAGCCTTTAGCGCCCGCAAACTGCTGGAAGTGAAATGGGATGAAGGCAAGGGGGCGAATGCCAGTTGGGCAGACTTTACTGCGCAAGCCAAAAAACTGTCTACCCAACCCGGTACGAGCAGCTTGCGCAAGGATGGCGATGTTGCAGCCGCCATGAGCAAGGCGGCCAAAACGGTGGAGGCGGCATATAGCTACCCCTTTATCTCACATGCCAGCATGGAGCCACAAAATTGCACGGCTGCATATAACGTGCAAGACAGCAGCCTTGAAATCTGGGCACCAACCCAATTGCCAGAATCTGGCCAGGCGCTGGTGGCCGATGTACTCGCCATGCCCAAGGAAAAAATCAAGCTGCACATCACCCGTAGTGGTGGTGGCTTTGGCCGTCGCCTGAGTTCAGACTTTATCGTTGAAGCGGCAGCGATTGCCAAACGCGTCAATGCGCCGGTCAAGCTGACCTGGTCGCGGGAAGATGATATGCGGCATGATCATTTCCGTGCGGGTGGCTTTCACTTCCTGCGTGGTGGGCTGGATGACAAGGGCAAGCTCACGGCCTGGCATAATCACTTCGTCAGTTTTGGCAATCAAGTCATGCGGGATGGCAAGCCACAATTACAGGCCGGTAGTGGTGCCAGTTTGTCCGGCGATGAATTCCCTGGGCGCTGGCTGGAAAACTGCCTGCTGGAACAGACACTGATGGAGAGCCATATCCCCATGGGCCCCTGGCGCGCACCTGGCAGCAATGTGTTTGCCTGGGTATTCCATAGTTTTATTGATGAACTGGCCCATGCGGCTGGGCGTGATCCTATGCAGTTCCGCCTCGATATCCTGGGTGATAAAGAGATCGTGCCCGGCACAGGTGAGCGTGGCCAGCCCTACCATGTAGGCCGCATGAAGCGTGTCTTGCAGGAAGTAGCTGTCAAGGCAGATTGGGGTAAGAAGAAATTCCCGCGCGGCCAGGGCCAGGGCATCGCCTTCCATTTCAGCCATCGCGGCTATATTGCCGAGGTGGCCGAAGTCACCGTCAGCAAGCAGGGGGAACTCAAGGTGGACAGGGTGGTTGTGGTTACCGACATAGGTTCGCAAATCGTCAACCTCAGCGGTGCCGAGCACCAGGTACAGGGCTCAGTCCTGGATGGTATCAGTACCCTGATGTATCCCGAGCTTGATATTCAGCGTGGCCGCGTCGTGCAGGGTAATTTCAATGAATACCCCTTGCTGCGCATCAAGGACAGTTATACCAAGATTGAGGCACATTTCCTGAAGACGGATTTTCCGGTGACGGGTCTGGGTGAACCGGCGTTCCCGCCATTGGCACCGGCAGTGTGTAATGCGATTTTTGCAGCGACCGGCAAGCGCGTCAGGCAGTTGCCTTTGACGCATACGGATTTGAGCTGGAGTTAAGGGCCGAAATTTGCTTCTCGTAGGTTGGGCTACGCTTCACCAGCCCAACACTGGGCCTCAACAAACGTATACATTATTAAAACGCCGAGTGTTGGGCTGATACCCCGTAGCCCAACCTACCAAATTGCCCAAGCTACGATCTGTCCACTCAACTCTCCATCCCATACCGCAACTTCAATTGCCTTGAAATCCGCTTCATCAACAAGGTCAGCGGATAACAAAAACAAAAGAAGAACAAACAGGCATACAAATAAATCGGCAACATCAAACGCGTATTACCCGTCGCATTGATGACGGTATTGCAGCGACTGACGAGTTCACTGACGCCGATGATGGATGCGGTGCTGGATGCCATGACGATGATGAGTGCATAACTGGTCCAGCTGGGGATGAACAGGAAGGCGGCATGGTGGTTGCCTTTTTTCCATTCATCCATGGCGATGGTCAGGTTGTCACTGGTGAAGCCAATGACGGCGATCGCCAAGGCCAGCGCTGCCTTGATCCATACAGGGAAGCTGATGATGGTCTTGAAATAAGGCAGCAGGATTTCAGATGGCAGCATGAAGGCCAGGTAAAACTGGAACACGATAGTCGGTATGCTGCGTGAAAACTCAGTTGCCACCAGGCTAACTTTGACGCGGCGCGCATGGCTGGAGAGGCGCAGGGATGCCAGCATCCAGCCTATGCCCGTACCTATCACCATGGCGACGATGGATATCCAGATATTCATGGCAAAGCCACCCAGCAGATAGGGTGTCCAGGTCAGCAAGTGCTGGAAGATTTCCATTGCTTCCATCATGCTACCCTCGCCAGGATTTTTTGTTCCAGCTGGCGTATGACACGCACCACGGCAAAAATAATCAATAAGAAGGTCAACAGCAGGGCATTCATCATGACGCCGACATTGCCGCGCTCATTGATGATGGAAGTAGTAGCGGATAATAATTCCGGCACGGCGACCGCAGACGCCATCATGGTGGCCTTGGAGACATTGATCAGAGAAGCCGTGACTGAGCCACTGGCCAGCCTGGCGATGTGGGAAGTGTTGGCAAACCGCAGGCGGAATTCACCATGCTGCAAACGATAGGCGGCAGCAGCATCCAGCAAGGCTGTCATGACCCCTGCACCGGTATACACGCTGAGGCAAAACACCACCACACCAAAGGCTGGCAGCGCGATGCCGACAGTTTCACTGAGTATTGCACCCACGCCAAACAGCAGCAAATACATGCACAGCAGAGGCGGCGTCATGCGGCCCACTGTGCCCAGCAGACGTGCCGTGGCCGACAATAACCATACTCTGGATTCGGCAAACACCGCGCCGGCCCAGCCCAGCAAGAGGCTGCAAGTGATACATAAAACCGTCAGCGCCAGCGTCACCAGCAAACCATAAAAAAACTGGCTGCGGTCAAAGCTGTCATATACCAGGGTCAGGTTAATGCCTGTGGTTTCATTGAGCCATAAACCAAGTTGCGCCAGACCACCTACATCGGTCGATGTCAGGAAGACCTGGTTACGGCATTCTGCGCGCCAGCTGCCATCTGGCATGCGGTGGCAGAAGGCGCTATTGTCTTCTTCATTCTTTTGCCACAGTGCATGGGTATCTGTCAGGAACCTGGATGGGGCTATGCCCCAGGCTTTTTCTCTTTCCTGCAAAAAGCCGCTACGATGCCAGTCAGCGACGATATCGCCCAGCATTTTTTCAAACTCCGTGCCTTTTTCATCTTTGCTGATAGCCATGGCCCAGGGGGTGCTCAGGGTAGGTGGCAGCGGTGCCTTATAGCCCTTCCATTCGGGATTGGCGAGGTCATTGATGACGGCGGTATTGTCAAACAGATAGCCTATGCAGCGTCCATCCTTGACGGCCAGTTTGGCATCCCTGGCATTGTTATACATCTGCAATTCCATCAGGTAGCGCTGTTGCATGATGCGGTTGAAATAAGAGCCTTGCGTTGCGCAAACCGGGTGACCGCGGGTATCTGCCCAATCCTTGATATTGGCGGTAGGCGGCATGAAAAGCGTGACGCCAGATGCATAATAATTGGGCTCTATCATGGTGACGATCTGGCGG
The DNA here is from genome assembly GCF_049340345.1 of Undibacterium sp. Di27W. NCBI lineage: Bacteria > Pseudomonadati > Pseudomonadota > Betaproteobacteria > Burkholderiales > Oxalobacteraceae > Undibacterium > Undibacterium sp. Di27W. The sequence continues at coordinate 13,606 of NZ_JBMPOS010000021.1, forward strand.
CGCTCTGCCGTGTCACCAGTCGTGGCAAGAACCAGATCGACGACACCTTCCTGTAATTTTTGCAGGCGGTTGCTGCCGGTAACACTGAGCTTGCGCAGTTGTACGCCCAGGCGTTTGGCGATATCGGCAGCCAGGTCATGCTCGAAGCCTTCTGGCACGCCATTGACATCCAGCATGCCAAAGGGCGGGTAATCGGTTTTGACGCCGACGACGATTGCGCCACGTTCGCGTATCAGTGTCAGTCTTTCACTTGCTACTGGGGGTTTTGTTGTCTGGGCCTGAGCGGTCATGAAAAACAGCATGAGCAAGAGCAGGCTGTAATAGAATTTTATTTTTCTTGGATACGTCATCATGATTGCATCATATTTTATACAGGCACCGCAACCGCACGTATGCCATAGCCCAGGGCCGCAGGCAGCAAGGGCAGCAGGGCTTCGTCGAGCTTGCCCAGAAAATCAGACTGGGTAATCATCCATTCCGGCAGCAGGCTTTCTGGCGACAGGGCAGTGATGGCAAAGCCTGCTTCCTGCAATTCTGCACGCAAGCCTGTAACTGAATACAGATGATAAAAAAACTGGTGCGCCTGTTTGTCTATATTGCGGGTGAAGAAAATATTACCGGGTTCTTTCTGTGTGTCGCGCGCCTTGCCTGTCATGCGTTGCCAGTGAGCCGCAAATAATTCCAAAGGGCGACGGCGGAAAATGCTGGGTACACTGAGTACCAGCTTGCCCTCAGGCCGCATCAGGCGACGTAATTGTCTCAGTGACGCGATTCTGGCGGTATGGTCGCCGACATGACTGAGTACACCAAACATCAGCATGATCATGTCATAGTCACCCTGGGCGTTGAGCTTTTCTGCTTCGCCATCGAATAAACGCATGCGCGCTGCATCCGGGTGATTTTGCAAAAAGCGTGATAGCTCGGCAATTGCGGCATGCGAGATATCAAAGGCCGTTAAATTGGCTCTGGTCTGTTGCAGCAGGGGCAGGGCATAGCGACCATTGCCACAACCAAAGTCGAGTATGTCTTTCGCTTCTTTTGCACCATTCTCAAACAGGAAGTGCAGGGTACTCTGGTTAGGCTTGGGATAACGCTTTTCGTATTCGTGGCTGGTGTAATAGCGGTCATACAAATCCGTCATCGCCTCAGTGATTTGATGATTATCACGGATGGGTGCTGGCAAATCATCTTTCACAGGCATTCTTTCGGTGTACTGGGGCTGATGCTGTCGCCACATAACCATTTGTCGCCGTTTTTCTGGTTCCAGGTCTTATGCATGTCATCGAGAAAACGTGATGGTGGTATCGACCAGGATTTTTCGGCTTGCTGCAAATAGCCATTCCTGTGCCAGTTGATGATGGTTTTGGACAGGTATTTTTCCAGTTCACCACCACGTTCAGCTGGGGCAATCGCAATCGACCAGGGCGTCGTGAAGATGGTCGTCATGGGCATGACAAAGTCATTCGCCCATTCTGGCGCACGTAGCATGGCAGCGATAGCGGTATCGTCATACACCAGGGCGGCACAGCGGCCATCACGCAAAGCCTGTTTCGACCAGTCATTCGAATACAGGGCAACTACATCGGCACCATAGGTGACCGTCACGCGGCGATTATAAAAAGCCCCGCGACGACTGCAGACCCGGCGGTTTTTCAAGTCTGTCCATTCCTTGAAGTTTTCAGTCTTGCGGGTCAACAGGTTCACACCTGAGCTATAGTAATGCGGCAGGATGAGATTGAGTTCTTTTTGCCTCTCCGGGGTATCGGTCAGGGTGGCGATCAGGATATCGACCTGACCGCTTTTGACGGCGTCTATGCGTTCTGCCGTCAGCACGCCTACCAGTTCCAGCTGTACACCCAGCTCAGTGGCGATGCTTTGTGCCAGATCAGGTTCCATGCCTATGATCTTGCCGCTACCTGCATCCTGGTAACCCCATAGCAGTACGTCTTTTTTGACACCAACGACGAGTTTGCCGCGCTGCTTGATTTCTGCCAGGCTGGTCGCCTGCGCGACACCGCCCAGCATTAACATTGTGCTGAGCATTGTCACATAGGCCAGGCTAAAGATGCTGGATTTGTATGTCATCATGATACCTGCTGATTTTCTTGTGGTTTATTGTCGGCTGCACTGTTTTTTGCAAAGTGGAAGTGCAGGGCAACACAGGTAATATCATCCGACTGCGGCGCTCCATTGGCGTGCAGGTCTACATCAGCAACAGTGCGGTTGACTGCTTCATTGACATCTGCAATCGGGTGGTTTTCAAACAGGGGTGGCAGGCGCTCTGGCGTGTATTCTTCATTTTGCGGATTGAAGGCTTCAGTCACACCATCGGTATACATGAGTACGTAATCACCCGCCTGCAACTGTATGGTTTTTTGTGCAAAGGGTATGCCATCCATGATGCCAAGTGCGCTGCCGCCCGTCATGGGCAGGAACTCTGTTGCGCCATCCTGATGTATCAGCAGTGGTGGCGGGTGGCCGCCATTGACATAGGTAAGGATGCCAGTCTCTGGATCAAGCACCGCATAAAAGGTGGTGACGAAGATACATTCATCATTGTCTTCTGCCAGTATGTCATTGGCGATAGCAATGATTTCACCAGGTTCGCTGGCATTGCGGGTGGCGGTAGCACGTATCAGGGTTTTCGATACCATGCCGAACAAGGCTGCAGGCACACCCTTGCCACTGACATCGGCCACCACTATGCCTATCTTGCCATTGCCCAGGGAGAAGTGGTCATAAAAATCCCCGCCCACTTCCTTGGCAGAGCGCATGATGCCCCACAGCGAAAACTCTTTTTCATTCGGCCAGTGGCGCGGCAAGATAGACAATTGCATGTTCGCCGCAATATCGAGTTCTTGCCTGATGCTGACGAGTTGCAGGCTTTGTTTGAAGGCTTGTGAGATGGTTTCAAACCAGGGTTTCCAACTGCCTGGTACTGCCGGTATAGGGGCGGGGGTGAACTGGCTTTCTTGCGCGATATGCGCCACCAGTTTGGATGCCGGTGAAATGAATTCACGTGTGGTCACATAATAAGTGACGACCATCAGCAGGGTCAGGCCCAGTATCACCAGTAGCATGATGGGGCCACGCTCCCATAATAGATTTTTCCATAGCTGGTTCTTGGGGACGACATACACCAGTTGCCATGGCGCTGAAATGAAGGGGTGACGTATCAACAGATAATCCCCGATCTCGACAGCCTTATTGGCAGGGATGTCGGTCAGGCGTTTGCCATCTGTGAGTATGCCTGCAGGCATGACTTTTTCCAGTCTTTGCGTCGCTTGCATTTCCAGAGCATTGGCATGAGCCTCAGGATGGGCGACCACTTCGCCATAGGCATCTACCAAAAAGGCAGTGCCAGGCGTATAGGCAAAGTCAGCATTGATGCGGTTCAGATAATCGAGACTGGTATCAATGGTGACCACACCACGGAATTTGTCATCACGGTAGATGGGGGCAGCGGTGGGCACCAGCAAACCTGCGGCCGTGCCACCGTAATACACAGGCGCCCAGTATTTTTCGCCAGTGGGGTTTTTCTCAGGCGTGCCCATGATCCAGGCCTGGCTTTGATATACCTTGTCGCTATGCGGGCGTTTGGCACTATCCATCCAGGGATAGGTATTGGAAAAATTATCGACCGAGATGAAACGGCTTTCACTGGCATTCGGTAAATTGAAAGCGATGGCCTGGAAAACCTGGTTCAGGTTCAATGCCATTTCCACATCCAGATAAAACTCAGGTGTGCGGCCTGAGAGTTTACCTATGCCATTCAGATTGCCAGTAGCATCTTTTTCTGGTGCCTTGTCGAGGTCAAAGCTGCCGGTTTCCTGCTCCAGTTTCTTGAACAGGGGGGAGTGCCCGGGATGCGTTTCTGCTTCGCTCGACGTGACTGGGGCATTGTCGTAAAAATCTGCCGCCGAGATACGCATGGCTTCCAGGCTGTCCAGCGATGAGCGCAGGATGAATTCAACAAATTGCCCATGTCTGTCTACATGGCCTTGTATGACCTTGACTTCTTCCGTATGTTTTTGCCGTATCTGGAATAAAAAGAAACCCATGGTCAGTACGACGATGGCGATATAGGTGAAGCCAACCAGGCGATTATAGTTGCGGAAGAAGTTGATATTGTCATTGCTGACGGCTGGCGCAGTGCTGGGCATTTTCTGATCCGGTGTCTGGTTGTCTCTGGTCTGTTTTCTGAAAATGCTCAGGATGGAAAATTCTTGCTAAAGCGTACTTCATTGAACTCGCCATCGCGGCGATAAGTAAAGCTGTCTGCCATCTTCCTGACAAAATGCACGCCCAGGCCACCTATATCACGCTCATCGACATCAAGCGTGATATCTGGCTCGGCAATGGAGAAAGGGTCAAAGGCAGGTGCGCTGTCGCGGATGATGACTTCGACGCCATTGACGATGCTCAGCACGCTGACTTCAATTTCACCACTGTCAGTTTTTCCATAACCATGCATGACGACATTGGTCAATAGCTCATCAAGCATGAGAATGATGCTGTTGACGGTGCGGGCAGGTATCGCCAGCCTGTCGGCCCAGCCGCGCAGGGCTTCAGTCAGTGCTTCAATTTCGGCGATATGACCGGGAATGATGTGGTGGAATCTGGCATGGTCCGGCGCTGCTTTGTCATTCGGCATTCATGCCTCCTCAGCTGATGGTATTCGCCCGTCTATAGGATAACAAATCCGGCAATATAAAGATGCAGCATGCGCATGGTTAAAGAATGTTAAAAGCTGATTGCCGAAAAACTAGCCAGGGAAAAGCAGTTAAAAAAGCAGCGCGATGCAGGAATTTCAGATTCGTGTACAGCGATCAGTAAGCGATGCTGCTTACTCAGACTATTATTCCCTTGATGGAATTTTTTGTCGATGATTTCTAACGCAAATTAACAGATTTGTCGTGTTTTCTTCGCAATTTATTTTATATGTTCGCAAGTGTTGTTTGCCTGCATTCATATTGCTGCGGCACTGCCAGATGGGTTAAACTTTTTACATCGACTCAGCCGGTTAAAAACAATGAATTCTCAATGGTTGTTTCCTACCCCGTATTGTCTTTTCGTGCGCCTGTCTGTGCGCCGCGAACGCTATGTGCAATTCAAAGACCTGGCTGGTAAAGTGGCTTTTGCCTATCAACAGCATAGCCGCCGCATGCGCTGGATGGCGTATGCCACTGTTGCTGGTCCTGCCAATTATGTCTACATCATGCTGCCACTGGCTGAGTTGGGTGATATGGACCGCATGCCTTCGCTGGACCAGGTCTTGCATGATGTGTATGGGGCAGACAGCACGCCCTTGCTGGAAAAATTCCAGGAATGTGTCTTGCAGATGGAAAGCTTTGTACTCAACCGTGTCAACGACGGCATAGACCCGATAGAACGCGAAACGCCTCCTCCTTATCTGTATTACCTGAACCTGCAAGCCCATCCTGGCCGCATGGGGCAGCTCATGCAAAACCTGCAGCAACTCGGTGTCGCTACCGCTGGCAGCCCCTTGTTTTGTTTTGCCACTTTCGCCGGGCCAGTCAGGCTGCATGCTTTTACCATGGGCAATACCATTGCCGAACTTGGTGAAGTCGCGACGCTGGAAACGCGTGTGGTGCAACACTATGGCGCGGAAGAAGGGCATAAGGTCATCGCCCAGATTCATGACACCCTGGTCGATATCGATGCCTCGATATTGCGTTATATAGGCCATCTGGATTAAGGCGGCTATGCATACCAGGGATTTGATAGCCATGTTGAGCTTGGATGCAAAAATAATTCATCGATGTATTGCCTTGGGGCATGATTTCTCCTGTCTTTTGATTTGTCCATCATGAGCGATGAAAGCGAAATGACGGCAAGAGATGTATCACATGCGATTGCTGTCATCGGCATGTCATGTGTTTTTCCTGGTGCTGCCAATATAGAGGCATACTGGTCCCTGCTTGAGCAGGAAGTATGCGCTGTCAAACCCATACCGGCTGAGCGCTGGGATGCGGCAGATCTGCCTGCATCTGCAGCACCTCATGCAGGTTTTATTGATGATGCAGCCTGCTTTGATCCGGCCTTCTTCAGTATCTCGCCCAAGGAAGCAAGCGCGCTGGACCCGCGTCAGCGTCTGAGCCTGCAACTGGCCTGGTGGGCGCTGGAAGATGCAGGTATTGCTGCCGACAGTTTGAAAGAGGCGCGCCTGGGTGTTTTCATCGGTGCAGTCAATGGCGAATTCCTCGGCAGCTTTGCTCACACTGATGATGTAGAAGCCCATATGGGCATAGGCATGTCAAATGCCATCATCGCCAACCGTATCTCCCATGTGCTGGGCTTGCGTGGCCCCAGTATGAGCATAGATACTGCCTGTTCATCCTCATTGGTTGCGGTACACCAGGCTTGCCGCAGCTTGCAGGCAGGTGATGCCGACATGGTACTGGCTGGCGGCGTCAGCCTGATGTTAAGGCCAGACAGCAGCGTGGCATTGGGCAAGGGCAGCATGCTGGCACCTGATGGCTTGTGCAAAACCTTTGATGCCTCGGCCAATGGTTATGGCCGCGGTGAAGGGGCGGGCCTGGTTTTGCTGAAGCGGCTGTCAGATGCACTGGCAGATGGTGACCGTATTCATGCCGTCATACGTGGCTCAGCCACCAACCATGATGGTGTCTCGAACGGCATCACCGCGCCGAATGGACTGGCGCAAGAGAATTTGATACAGGCGGCGATTGCCGATGCTGGCTTGTCACCATCAGCAATACAATATGTAGAAGCACATGGCACTGGCACTTTGCTGGGTGACCCTACCGAAACCCGCGCTTTGGGCCGCACCCTGGGCCAGCAGCCACGGCAAACGCCTCTGCTGATAGGCTCGGTCAAAACCAATATCGGCCATCTGGAAGCTGCTGCCGGTATCGCTGGCCTCATCAAACTGATACTGGCGCTCAAACATAAAAAACTACCCGCCAGCCTGCATTACACCCAGCCTAATCCGCACATCAATTTTGAGCAATTGCGCTTGCAGGTGGTGGCGCGGACTATGGACTGGCCAAGCAACCCTGAGGCTAGCCCGCGAGCAGCTTCCATCAGCGCCTTTGGCTTTGGTGGGGCGAATTGCCATGTCGTGCTTGAAGAATTTAATCCGGCATCTACACCAGAAAATCTGCGGACAGGTGAACCGAATATTTTGCTCCTGTCAGCATCCAGCAATGAAGCTCTGAGTTTGCTCGCGCAGCAAACAGCACAAAAGCTGCAAGCTGGAATTCATCAAGACTTTGCCGCCATCTGTGCTTTATCCCAGCATGGCCGTGCGCACCTGCGTCACAGATTGGTGCTGGTGGCGGCAAGTGCTGAGGAGGCTGCTACACATCTGCATACATGGCTGGACCAAGCCCATGCTGAGCAAGTCGTCACTGCTGTCGCTGCCAGAAGGCCGCCCAAACTGGCTTTCCTCTGCCCCGGCCAGGGCTCACAAAGGCCAGGCATGGCCAGGGGTTTATTCCAGTTTGCCAGCTTTCGCGCCACTATTGCTGAAGCTGATGCAGTGTTGCCCTGGTCGCTAAGCGAATTACTGCTAAGTTCTGATGAAAATATCGACAAGACTGCTTACACTCAGCCAGCTTTACTGGCATTGGGCGTAGGATTGGCGCGCCTGCTGGCTGAATATGGTATCAAGCCCACGGTGCTGGCAGGGCATAGCCTGGGTGAATACACCGCCGCAGTCATTGCTGGTGCTGTGAGCTTTACTCAAGCCCTGCGTCTGGTTGAAAAGCGCGGCAGACTCATGGGAGCCTTGACTTCAGATGGTGCCATGGCCGCGGTACGCGCCGATGAGCAAACTGTCTTGTCATATCTGGCGGGCACAGAGATCAGTATCGCCGCCGTGAATGGCCCGCAATCTGTGACGATTTCCGGTGCTAAATATCAACTGGATATACTCAGCCAGAAGCTGATTGCAGATGGCATACGAGTGCGCATGTTGCGGGTAAAAACTGCTTTCCACTCGGTATCGCTGGAACCCATGCTGGCAGAGTTTGAACTGGCTTTGCAAAAGCTGGAGTGGCAGCCACTGCAAGTGGCTGTGTGCTCTAATCTGACGGGTGAATTGCTACCCGTTGGCCATGTCTACGATACGGCTTACTGGTTAAAACATACGCGCGAAGCCGTGCGTTTTGCTGATAACATCGCCGCGCTGAGTAAAACCGGCATTGATACCGCGCTGGAGCTGGGCACTATGCCAGTGCTGTCTGGCATGCTGGATGATGTTGCAAGTGCCAACAATGTCAATGTCCGCAGCCTGCCCTGCCTGGATGTGACTCAGAATGACAGAGTCGCATTCCTGAAAACAGTCGCGCACCTGCATGTGCTAGGTAGCAAGCTGCAATTCGCTGACAAAAAAAATACCGCGGCTGGCGATGCCTTGGCCTTGTATCCCTTTGCCAGGGATGTCTTTCCCCTGCGCCTGGGCTTGAACAGCTTTGATGGTGGCAGGGCGGTAGCACCATCAAGTAAAGCTGTCGAAATCAGCAAGCCAGTGGCGGCAAGCACGCGCACAATCGTCAGCGATCCGCTTGCTATCCGCAAGCGCATCATTGCCATCATCGCAGGCTTGCTGGCGATTGACTCTGGCAAGGTCGATGCCGCAGCACCCTTGCTGGAAATTGGTGCGGATTCATTGATTTTGATGCAAGCGGTGGGCCGCATAGAAAACGAATTCGCAGTCAAGATACCAGTACGTGCTTTCTTTGAAAATTTGTCTTCGATTGAAGCCGTGGCTGCGTATTTGGCGGAACAGCAAGGCGGTAAAGTATCGGCTGATGTAGTCGTCGAAAAAGAGCTTGAAACTGATACATCAGCAGCACCAGTCCTTAAACCCAAAAACAATATCCTGCTCAGTAGCAACCTGAGCGAAGTACAACGTCAGCATCTGGCGGAATTCAGTCTAGCCTATTGCAAAAAAACTGCTCTGTCCAAACAACAGGCCCAGCAATACCGTCACGTGCTGGCAGACAGCCGCGCCTCAGCGGGTTTTCGTTTCTCGATCAAGGAAATGTTGTATCCCATCGTGGGGCAGCGTGCTGCCGGTTCCAAAATCTGGGACTTGGATGGTAATGAATACATCGATATTTCCATGGGTTTTGGTGTGCAGTTGTTTGGGCATGAGCCAGAATTTTTGAAAGAAGCATTGGCAGAAAGCCTGTCGCGTGGCATACGCATAGGGCCGCAGTCAGACATGGCTGGCGAGGTCGCCAGCCTTATCAGTGAGTTGACGGGAGTAGAGCGCGTTGCCTTTTGCAGTTCAGGTACAGAAGCCATCATGACGGCGCTGCGCCTGGCCCGGACTTTTACTGGCCGCAACAAGGTCGCGATATTCCGCGACAGTTATCACGGTCATTTTGATGGTGTGCTGGGTGAAGTCAATGATGACCCCTGGAAAGCGAGTCCGCGTGTGGCTGGCATTACGCCTGGCATGGTCAGCGACCTGGCTTTCTTTGAATATGGATCGGCAGAGGCACTGGAATTATTGCGTTGCCGCCTGCATGAATTTGCTGCAGTGCTGGTCGAACCTGTACAAAGCCGTAACCCTGGCCTGCAGCCGCAAGACTTCTTGCGCAGCCTGCGCGCCCTGACCAGGGCTACTGGCAGCTTGCTGATCTTTGATGAAGTGCTGGTCGGTTTTCGCATACACCCTGGTGGTGCCCAGGCGCATTTTGATGTGCAGGCAGATATCGTCACCTACGGCAAGATAGTTGGTGGCGGTTTGCCTGTGGGCGTCATTGCTGGTCGTGCCGATATCATGGCAGGTATTGATGGCGGGCATTGGCAATATGGTGATGCTTCTTACCCGGCGGCGGATACGACTTTCTTTGCGGGTACTTTCAATAAACACCCGCTGGTGATGGCAGCAGCAAAAGCAGTGCTGACCGAGATCAAGCAAGGTGGCCCGGCTGTCTATCAAAAACTGAATGACAATACCGCCAGGCTGACTGCGGAACTCAATCAGGTTTTTGCTGCGGCCGGTGCACCTATACACATGAAGAATTTCGGCTCGCTATTCCGCTTTGTATTTAGCGAGAACCTTGATCCCTTCTTTTATCATTTGCTGTATCGCGGCCTGTATGTGTGGGAGGGGCGTAATTTATTCTTGTCGACTGCGCACACTGATGAGGATATCGCTCAGATAGTCAGCCGTGTCAGTGAGAGTGTGGCTTCCTTGAAATCGGCGGGCTTTATTGCCAATGCACCTGAAGCACAGAAGCTAGCAGAGATAATTCTTCCTTTATCCAAAGCACAAAAACAATTGGCAACACTGGCAGCTTTGTCTGAGCAGGGTTCTGCAGCCTATGTCGTCAGTGTGGCGCTAGAATTGCAGGGTGATATCAATCATGCTGAAATCACACACGCATTTACAAGACTGGTAGCCAGGCATGATGCCCTGCGCGCATCGATAGACCTGGAAGCAGGTCTGCAGAAAATTGCAACTCATGTGGATGTAAAAGTGCAGTGCCATCAAGTCACTGCCAGCACGCTGGATGCAGCCTTGCAAAACAGTGTTGCAACCAGTTTTGACCTGACGCAGGCTGGTGCCTTCCGCATAGACTTGTTTGAGCTGGATGCACACCATGCTGTGCTGCTGTTTGCTGCCCATCATGTCTTCATCGACGGGCAATCCATGCAGATGCTGTTTGAAGAATTTGCAGCGCTCATAAATGGCCAGCAGCCAGACAGCAAACCGGACTATGCCTTATTGGCGCAACGCATGGCAGAGGCAGGCTCATCGTCAGAAGAGCAAGAGCACAAGCAATACTGGTTAAATAAATTACAGCACGCGCCAGTCGGTATAGAACTGCCATGCGCCCATGCCAGGGCCAGCATGCGTGGTTTTGCAGGTCAGCGCCTGACGCATGAACTCGACAAGAGCATCTTGCGCCAGCTTGAGCAAAAAGCGGGCAAGCTGGGCATGTCATCCAGCATGGCTTTGATTGCAGCCTTTGCTGCGACGCTACGTCGTGCCGGGGCAGGGCGGGACATGGTACTCGGCGTCCCTTATTCTGGTCGTGATGATGCATTGGCGCATACGCCAGGTTATTGCGCGCATCTCCTGCCCTTGCGTCTGAACATTCCTGCGCAGACGAATACCAGCACAGTGCTGGCGGAAGTGAAGCAGCAATTCCTTGATGCCATCAGCCATGCCAATTATCCGCTATCGCAACTGGTCGATGACCTGGGGCTGGCGCGTGACCCGGCCAGGCCGCCATTGGTGAATATTACGTTCAATGTCGATAAACTGGCAAGTATGCCCAGCTTACCCGGCATGACGGTGCAGGCGTATTCCCTGCCTATACGCCATGCACGTTTTGACCTGGGTTGTAATCTCGTCGATTGGCAAGATGGTGCGCGGGTGGAACTGGATTTCGATAGCCAGTTATTTGATGCTGCTGACATGCAGCAATTGCTGGACAGCTTTGTCGCCATGATAGAGCGCATGGCAGGCACTGACCAGGATTTTGATGAGCGTGCTGCTGCCAGGGCCGTCTGGTTGCCTGCCAGGCTTGAATCAGTTTCTGCTAAGCCGGGTTTGCTGCAAAAATTCCGTCAGTCAGTTGAACAAGACCCGCAAGCCGTTGCCTTGCGTGTGGATGCAACTGAGCACATGACACGCCAGCAGCTTGATCGCTTATCAGACAGGCTGGCGCGGGATATTTTAAAAGCTGAACAAAGTGCCGGCCCTGTACTCTTGCTACTGGGCCGCAGCCTGGCCTTCCCCGTTGCCATGCAGGCGGCATGGAAGGCAGCTAAAGCCTATCTGCCGGTAGACAGCAATCTGCCACAAGGCCGTGTGCTGGAATTGATAAGGCAGGCAAAACCTTGTTGCGTCATCTTGCAAGACAATCAGGATGTGGGTGATGCCTTGGCCGCGCTGGATATCCCCTGTCTGCAATTGCCAGCCAGTCTCACAGAGATCAGTGTTCAGGATTATCAGCCATTGTCTCTACCTGACATTCATCCAGAATCATGTGCCTATCAGCTATTCACTTCAGGCTCCACAGGCAAGCCCAAGCTGGTTGCCGTGCCGCACAGGGCAGTTCAGCATTATCTCGATGCGATTATCACCGCCTTTGATTTGCAGCCTGGTTTGCGTTATGCGGTGATATCGACTTTTGCGGCTGACCTGGGTCTGACTAGCGTTTTACCAGCACTATTCCATAGCGGTTGCCTCTCCATCGTCAGCAATGCCCTGGCGCGCGATGCGGACGGCTATGCAGCATTGATGCAGCAAACTCCGGTTGATGTATTAAAGATAGTCCCTTCACATCTCGAAGCTTTGCTGACGGCGCAGGACAAGGCTGCAGTCTTGCCATTGACGCATTTGATACTCGGCGGCGAAACTGCCAGCGTCAGGCTCTTGCAAGAGCTGGGTAAGCTGAAACCAGCTTGTGCCATCTTCAACCACTTTGGCCCTACCGAAGCGACTATAGGCGTCATGGTAGGCAAATGGCAGGGCGATTTGAATGGCATACGCTTCAGCCAGCCTCTGGGGCGCAACCGCATACACATACTTGATGCAGCAGGACAGCCATGTGCGTATGGCGAGACGGGCGAGATTTATCTGGCTGGCCCTGGCCTGGCACTGGGTTATGTGGGCGTGACTGAAGATGCAGCCAGCCCTTTCTTGTTTGCCGACATCGCAGGAGAATCTGAGCGCCTGTATCGTACTGGTGACCTCGCAGTCATGCATGCCGATGGCCGCATACAGATACTAGGCCGCAAGGACGAGCAACTAAAAATACGTGGTTACCGTATAGAACCGGCGGAAATCATAGCAACCCTGATGGCGCAAGAGAATGTGGCGAATGCGACGGTGATCTTGCATAAACCCGAGTCCGCAGAAAAAGCAGGTCGCGCCAATGCAGGCCGCCCATATTTGCTGGCTTATGCCGTTGCTGCGGATCAGAATAAACCACTTGATACGCAAAGCCTGCTGGAGAAACTGAAGCAGAATCTACCCGACTATATGCTGCCTAAAGCTGTGATCGCCATAGCCAGCATTCCTTATACCTCGAATGGCAAATTGGACAGGGCTGCCTTGCCAAAACTGGATGACGAGCAAGAGAATCCAGAGACAAAAAACGCTGCAGTTTCAGCAGCAGAAGCTGTCGTACTGGCAATCTGGCGCGAACTCTTGCAGCGCGAAAGCCTGAACACGCAGGCAGATTTTTTTCAGAGCGGTGGTGATTCCATCCTGGCGATACAAATGATGGCCCGCTTGCGCCAGGCTGGCTGGCAGGCCAAGGCCATGGATTTATATGCAGCGCCACTATTGGCTGACTTTGCAAAAAAACTCTTGCCTGTTGGTGAGATGGCTGGTGCGGATATTTCACCTGAAGGCATATGCGGACTCTTGCCTGCGCAACTCAGATTGCAAGAGCTGATGCATGAGATACCAGCGCATTACAATTTATCCGTCTTGCTGGAAATGGCTGACTGGGTCAGAGCTGACATGTTGGAGCAGGCCTTGCAAGCGCTGATAGTGCAACACGACGCACTGCGCCTGAGTTTTAGTGATGAAGCTGCGCATTTCAATGAACTATCCAATACGTCAGTTTTACATCTGACTAAAGACTACCAGCAAGTACAGGCTTCATTACAGCCAGGACAAGGGAGTTTGCTGGCTGCGGCATGGACACCTGCAAGCGAAGGGCGTGCATCGCAGCTTTTGCTCGCTGTGCATCATCTGGTCAGTGACGGTATCTCCATGCAGATTTTGCTGGAAGATTTGCGGCAGACATTGCTGGATTTGCAGGCAGGCCGTGCCCCTGCATTGGGTAGGAAGACTGCCTCAGTACAAGCCTGGGCAGAACACCTGAAGCGCCAGGCCAGCCAGGATGCTGTACTGGCAGAGGCAGAGTATTGGGAAATCTGCACTTCCATTCCTGCGCCGGAATTACCCGGCAGTGGTGATGGCTATGGCTGTATTGCTGAAGAAGCACAGGTCAGCGCCATCCTGCCAGCAGAAATCACCAGCCGCTTTTTGCAGGGGCTGCCAGATGCAATAGCGGAAGATATCCTCATCGCAGCCCTTACCCTGAGCCTTGGTGACTGGACAGGTGAGCCTGTCGCTTATCTGGAACTGGAAAGCCATGGCCGTCAACTCGAGCAGACTGAGCTGGATGTTAGCCGCAGCGTGGGCTGGTTCACCAGCCGTTACCCGGCCTGGTTTGACCTGACAGATATCAATGCGGATGCTGCTGCCAGTGAGATTGCGGCACAGCGCAGTGACATCCCTGAGCATGGCTTTTCTTATGGCTTATTGCGCTATCTGGGCCCCGACAAAGTGCGTGCCACGCTGGCACAAGGGCAGATGCCCGAGATCAGCCTGAACTACATGGGCCAGATCAAGCCACCGCCTGATGATGTCTGCAAGCTCTTGTCATGGTCGCCTGACCGGCAGGACAGGGGCGCAGAAAGAGCAGGGCACTTGCCACGCCTGCACAAGCTGGCGATAGAAGCTTACATTGTCGATGGTTGCCTGCACTTGCTGTGGCAATACCATGCAGGCAGTTATCCAGAACAGGAAATCCGCAGCGTCGCGCAAAAAATGGCCGGCCATATCGCCAGTATCTTGAGCGGCAGCACTGCGACAGAAGCAAAACATGGGAAGGAAGAAATAGCATGAACACGATGCCCAAACCCGGACTGAATCTGCGTCGCCCTGCCGTGCGCCTGTCGGATGGCAGCCTGGTCGACAAGCAGGGTTTCAGCAGTGCATCTGGTTTGCCACTGGTCTTGCGGCCACATGCAAAAGGCGTGGATTTGCTGGGCTGGATCAAGGATAAGCAGCCAGAGTTGCAGCAGGATTTATTGCAATATGGTGGTTTGCTATTCCGTGACTTTGATATGCACGGCGTGCAGGATTTCCAGGCTGGCCTGAATGCCTTTGGCGTGCAGCTCATGAACTACATAGAAAAAGCCACGCCGCGCAAGCAGGTGGATGACCAGGTATATACCTCGACCATCTTCCCACCCGAACATGTGATCGCCCTGCATAATGAATTGTCTTATGTACGCCAGTGGCCCGGGCGCATCGCCTTTTTTTGTGAAGTCGCTTCTGAGACAGAAGGCGAGACGCCTATCGCCGATGTACGCCGCGTACTGGCTGCGATAGATACTGAAGTCAGGGAGAAGTTCCGCCGCCTGGGTTGGATGCTGGTGCGTAATTTTGGTTCTGGCATAGGGCCATCCTGGCAGCATTCGCTGGCAGTAGAGAGCCGGGAAGAAGCCGAAGCCTATATGCAAAAATCAGATACGCAATGGACCTGGATGGAAGGCGACAGGCTGCGTACTTCACAAGTACGTTCCAGCATACGCTGTCACCCGCAGACGGGCGAAGAACTATGGTTCAATCACATCGCTTTCTGGCACCCATCCAGCATGACGGATGAAATACGTACTTCATTGACAGGTGACCTGGGTGTGGACAACCTGCCGTATAACACTTTCTATGGCGATGGTACGGTGATCCCTGACGAGATAGTGGCGCACTTGCGTGCCGCCTATGATGCAGAAACTGTCAAGTTCCGCTGGCAACCGGGTGACCTGCTCTTGCTCGACAATATGCTGGTTGCGCATGGTCGTTCCAGGTTTACCGGTGAACGCAAGATACTGACGGCCATGGGTGATGAAGTACGTCCGGCCAGTGTCTTGCCGGGTTCGATAAATTAAGCAATAACTGAGCAAGGACACGCAGTGAGCGGCAAACTGAAAAGCGGTTTTTCATTATCACCAGTCCAGCAAAGGCTGTGGCAACTGGCGCAAAGAGATGGTCAGCAGACTTATCTGGTCAGCGTTGACTTCCGATGCGCTGGCGTGGATGAAGCACTATTGCGTCTTGCCTTTGACCATGTGCTGGCCAGGCATGAAATCCTGCGCATGGAATTTGGGGTATTGCCTGGCATGCAGCTACCCGTGCAGGCACCTGCTGAAACACTGGAGCCTACGCAAATAGCGCCACCGCAACTGGCAGCCATCCATGAAGACCAGCGCGCCTGTCTGCAAAAACTCAATGACAGTCATTACCGGCTTGGCCTGTCTGCCCTGTGCGCTGATGCGCAGACAGCTTTGCTGATATTGACAGAAGTCGAAGAAAAACTGGCAGATGCAGCAAGGGGGACTGCGCCGCATGCAATAAAATTTGAGGAAGAAGACTTGCCTTTCACCAGCCTGGCGCAATGGCAACACGATATGCTGGCAGAACCCCAGGATGTGCAATTGCCAGCCTGGGATACGACAAACAGTCTGGTGGCAGGTAATCTGCCAGACTGGCCTTTCATGCGCAGGCAGCGGCCGGCTACACCCTATGTCAAGCGTCAGGCTCTGGCGTTGCCAGCAGACTTGTCTGCCGCCCTCAATGCCCTGGCTGACAAAAACCAGTTGCCAGTCGCGTATTTGCTTTATCTAGCCTGGGCAGTATTGTTATATAGATTAAATCCGCAGTCACCTGCCGTGGCTTATCAGGCCAATGGCCGTGCCTATGAAGAAATGGCGGCAGCCATGGGGCCTATGGCGCGCTTTATCCCGCTGCATACGTTCATTGCACCACAAGCCAGCTTCATGACATTGCTGAAGACATACAGCACTGCCATTGATGAAGCCTGCGCGCTGCAAGACTATATCGCACCGCTGGATAGCAAACAGGGTCTTGCGGCAGGTTTTTGCTGGCAGCAGGCGAGTACAGGAAAACTGATAACAGCAGATGCGCCTTTTGCCTGGACCGATGAATGCCTGTTGGTATTGTCAGCGTATGCAGATGCAACAGGCCAGTTGCAGTTGTATGTTGATTACGACATGGCAGTCTGTGACTCTACCTGCATGCACAATCTGGAAGAAGAATTGCTGACCCTGCTGGCATCCATAGTCGAGAGCCCGGACGCACAGATAGATCAATTGACACTGCTAGGCCCCAACGAGCGGCAGCAGATCATGCATGATTTTGCCGGACCATCAGTGCAGCCCGCAGAACCATGGCAAGCACCAGTACAAGATATTCTTGCTTGTCTGGCAAAGCACCCAGAACAGATATTCATGCAAAGCCCGCTGACCCAATTGAGTGGCCAGGCTTGCTCACAGCGCATAGCAGAACTGGCTCAACATGTGCTGCTGGCCAGGCAGCAGGATGAAGCCAGGGCCAGGGTCGTGGCGGTATTGCTGGATCGCAGTGTGGATATGATAGCCAGTATGCTGGCGATACAGGTGGCAGGGGCAGCTTACCTGCCTCTAGATACTGCCTACCCAGAAGAGCGCATTGCCTTCATGCTACAAGACAGTGGCGTCAGCGTATTGCTGACCAGCGCGGCTATCGCTACCCAATTCAAACAGCAAGCTGCTTTCTCGGGTTTGCTGGAAAAGATAAGGCTGATCACGGTTGATACCTTGCCCGCACTTGAAGATGCATCAGCCCCGCAGTTTCCTGTAGTACGAAGCAGTGACCTCGCCTATCTGATTTATACCTCGGGTTCGACCGGTCAGCCCAAGGCTGTCGCGGTAACGCATGGCGCACTTGCCAATCACATGCAATGGATGCTCAGGGATTTACCGCTGGATGCAGACGATGCAGTGCTACAAAAAACTGCCATCAGTTTCGATGCCTCAGTCTGGGAAGTATTTGCCCCACTGATGGCAGGCGCGAGACTGGTACTGGCCGAACCCGGTGTGGAAAGAGACCCGGAAGCTTTATTGCAGACACTGCAGGATTTTGATATTAGCGTACTGCAACTCGTGCCCAGCATGTTGCGCATGATGGTAGGGCAGCCGGAGTTTGCCAAATGCCTGCGCCTGCGTCGTCTGTGTTGTGGTGGTGAGGTGCTGGATGCTCAACTGGCACGCCAGGTGCTGGCGGCTTTGCCAGACGGTGCAGAGTGCATCAACCTGTATGGGCCTACCGAAGCCACGGTGCAAGTCGTTTATGAAAAAGTCAGCATGGATGACGTAGTGGTTGCCATCGGCAAGCCCATAGACAATACCCGCATCTATGTCCTTGATGAATATCTGCAGCCGCAAGCCATAGGCGTGCGCGGTGAGTTGTATGTGGCAGGTGCCAGTCTGGCGCAAGGCTATTACCAGCGTGATGCCTTGACGGCAGAGCGTTTCGTCAGCGATCCATTTGTAAGTGGCGCACGCATGTACCGCACGGGCGACCTTGGAGGCTGGCGCATGGATGGCAAGCTTGATTGCTTTGGCCGTGCAGACCGGCAAGTCAAGCTGCGCGGCTACCGTATAGAACTGGGTGAGATAGAAGCCATTGTTGCTGCACAACCTGATGTGTTGATGGCTGCTGTGGTAGTCGATAGGGATGCTGCAAACATAGACCAGTTATTGTGCTTCTATACGCTCAAGCCGGGGGCGAGCCGGTCCGTCGCCAGCATCAAGGAGAAGCTGGCTTCTGCCTTGCCAGACTACATGCTGCCAAACTGGCTGATACCGATTGATGCCTTCCCCTTCATGCCCAATGGCAAGGTCGATAACAAGGCTTTGCTGAAGTTGCGGCCATCGAATACCGCCATCTCGCAGGCCCCGCGTGACACGCTGGAAATGCGCCTGGAACGTATCTGGGAAAGTGTCCTGCATGTATCCCAGGTCGGCATCACCAGCAATTTCTTTGATCTCGGTGGGCATTCTTTACTAGCTGTGCGCCTGATGGCCGAGATAGAAAAAGAATTTGCCCACAGGCTGCCACTGACTTCGCTATTCTCTGCACCCACCATTGCAGCCCAGGCAGAACTCTTGCGCAATGAGAGCCTGCAACTTGATCCTGTCGTCATACCCATACGTGCAGGTAATTCTCTGCATACGCCTATCGTGCTGGTACACCCTACTGGTGGCAGTGTCTTGTGTTATCGCGACCTTGCCAGTGGTCTGACGACGGACAGACCGGTGATAGCCCTGCAAGATCCCGGCCTCATGGGCGATGCGACTTATGAAAGCGTGGAAGAACTGGCCAGCCTGTATCTGGACAAGATCACCCCGCTGGTCAAGGACCAGCGTTATCTGCTGGCAGGCTGGTCCTCGGGCGGCATTATCGCTTATGAAATGGCAAGGCAGGCGCTGGCGCGCGGTTATGAAATTGCCTTCCTGTGTCTGATAGACAGCCAGGTTGCACCACTGGCTGAATCTGCGCCGCCGCGTGAACGTTTATTACGCTCCATCTCACGCCTGATTGCGCATAAGGCAGACATCGCCTGTCCTGATTTATCTGGTCTGCCTTTTGATATCGCATTGCAGCGTCTGCTGGAACTGGCGCGTGAAGCCGACTATGTACCACCACATGCCGATGAAAAAGAAATCGCTCGTTTATTTAACGTGTTTGAAAAAAATGTGACTGTCATAGGCCGCTATGCCGCTGGCCCTCTGCCGCGCCGTACCCTGCTCATGAAAGCCACACAGGCTTTGCCGGAAGCGATACGTGAAGCTGCAGTGCATTACAACTCGGAAGAAAAACATCTGGGCTGGGACAAACTCTGCTTTGTCAAAGTGCGCGATATCGTCGGCGACCATATGTCGATGATGGAGGCACCGAGAGTCCATGCGGTAGTAGTTGCCCTGGACCAGGAATTGAAGGAAGTCGAGCGCCTGCATGGCCTGGGGCGGCAGATACTATTACCCATGCTGGGTCTGTAGATAGGAATGAAAACTTGTTTTTGCTATTCTAAAAACTGATGAGGGCTGGAACAAATATGGAAATGGTTTTTCCCCTGACGGCCATGCAGCAAGGCATGCTGTTTCACCATTTGCGTGAACCGGCCAGCGCTGCTTATTTCCAGCAATTGCAGGTGCGCCTGCAAGGTGAACTCGATACAGCAAAATTGCAGCAAGCCTGGGAAACCGTCATCGCCCATCATTGCGCCTTGCGCATGCGCTTCCAGTGGACAGGGGATCAGCCGCGCCAGCAATTGCAGACGACAGTCGTCCTGCCATTCAAAGTTGTCGATTACAGCCATTCACCAAAGCAGGAACATGAAGCCTTGCGCCAGCAATTCTTGCAGGCTGATAGCCAGCAAGGCTTTGCACTGGATAGCGCGCCACTGATGCGTGTCAGCATATTGCGCTGGGCTGAGCATGAGTGGGAGATGGTCTGGAGCCATCATCACCTGATACTTGATGGCTGGGCATCTGGCCTGGTACTGGCTGCGGTAGCGCAACAGTATGCAGATTTATTGCAGGGAAAGACAAACAACCTGCCAGCAGAGCGCCCCTATACCGACTTTTTACTGTGGCTGGGCAAGCGCGATAATCTGGCAGCAGAAGATTACTGGCGTCATGCTTTGCGCGGCTTTGAGCAGGCGACCAGCTTGCCGGTGTTGAAACGCAGTACGGGAGCCGCCGCAAAAGTCGTGGCTTTTGAAAGCCTGCTGGCTGCTGATGATTTTAGTGCATTATCAGCCCTGTCGCAAAAAACCGGAGTGACCACCGTCAGCGCCATCATGGCTTGCTGGGGTTTACTTTTGTCCAGATATGCGGATAGCAAGGATGTGCTGTTTGGCGTCACCACTTCTGGCCGTCCTGCTGAACTGGATGGGGTAGAGCAGATGGTAGGCCTGTTCATCAATACCATCCCGCTGCGCATCAAACACGGCGCAGACCACAGCATTGCCAGCCTGCTGAGCGATGTGCACAGACACCTGGCGGCATCGCGTGAACATGAACACAGCAGCCTGAGTCGCGTGGCTGAATGGAGTGAACTGCCGTCGGGGCAGGCGCTGTTTGACACTATCGTCGTCTATGAAAATTACCCACTGGCAGTGCAGGGTAATCAACTCGGTGATGCCAGCATCATCGATTACCATTTGCAGGAAGAATCGAATTACCCGCTGACCCTGATCGTCGAGCCGAAAGATTGTGGCCTGCATTTGCGCCTGCTGGCAGACACTGCGCGGATAGAGCCTGCAACAGCGCAAGCCATGCTGTATCAATATCGTTTTGTGTTGCAGCAACTGGCACATGCCAATAGCGAGCAGCCTGTCAGGGATTTGTATCTGCTGACGGCAGAGCAGCGTGAACTGCAACTGCAGCAATGGAATGACACTGCCTGCGCTTATGACACCACGGCTACGCTGGCGGGCATCTTCGTGGACCAGGTAGCTCGTACACCGGATGCAACAGCCCTCATCGATGCGCAAGGCAGCATGAGCTATGCCAGTTTGCAAGACCGGGTCAGCCAGGTAGTGCACGCCATCAATGCCCAGGGATTGCGCGCGAATTCGCCGGTCGCCGTCAGGCTCACGCGTGACCGTGAAATGTTGATTGCCCTATTGGCCGTAGTCGCCAGCGGCCACCATTATGTGCCTATTGAACCGCAACTGCCTGCTGCCCGCGTCATGGCGATTTTTGATAGCCTGCCAGTACGCAGCATATTGACGGTCAGCAGTCTGATGGACAGCACACAGGCCCTGGCAAATGAGCGGCAATTGCAGGTAGTCTGTGTAGATCAGACGACAGCCTTGCCAGTCGCGGCCTTGCAAAATCAGGCGCGTCCGCAAGACCCGGCTTATGTGATCTTTACATCCGGTTCCACTGGCAAGCCCAAGGGTGTGCTGGTCTTGCATCAAAAAGCCATTAACCTCATAGAGTGGGTGAACCACAGATTTGACATAGGTGCGCAGGACAAGCTCTTGTTCGTCACTTCACCGGCATTTGATTTGTCTGTGTATGACATCTTTGGCATATTGGCCGCAGGCGGTATCGTCAGGATAGCCAGCGAGATCGAGATTGCTGATCCTGAACGTTTGCTGAAAATAATAGAAACAGAAAATATCACATTCTGGGATTCTGCTCCGGCAGCTTTATGGCAACTGGAATCATTATTGCCGCAACACTCTGCCACTTCCAGGCTGCGCCTGATTTTCCTCAGTGGTGACTGGATACCGCTAGCCCTGCCAGACCGCATGAAGGCAGCTTTTCCTGGCGTCTGCGTGGTTGCTCTCGGTGGCGCGACTGAAGCGACGATCTGGTCGAATTACCATGTCGTGGGAGAGCTACAACCAGACTGGGTCAGCGTACCCTATGGCAGACCGATACAGAATGCCCGTTACTACATACTTGATGCAGACTTGCAGCCTCTGCCTGTGGGCCTGCCCGGCGACTTGTATATAGGGGGGGATTGCCTGGCCGAAGGTTATGTGGGCCAGCCTGAGTTGACGGCAGAGCGCTTCCTGCATGATCCCTATGCCAAAGTGGGTCAACAGGATGCCCGCATGTACAAGACAGGTGACCGCGCCAGGTTTTATGCAGATGGCGTCATGGAATTCCTGGGCCGCCTTGATAACCAGGTCAAGATACGTGGCTTTCGCATAGAGCTGGGCGAGATAGAAATTGCCATGGGCAGGCATGCAGCGATACGTGATGCGATTTGCGTCGTGCATGATCATAATGATGGCGGCCCGGCCTCGGGTAAATCCGACAAGGAATTGATTGCCTATTACGTCCTGCATCCCGGCCAGGACCTGGGGGCTGAGGAATTACGCCTGCATCTGCAAGCACAACTGCCCTCCAGCATGTTGCCCTCGCATTTCTTGCAGCTGGACAGTGTGCCAGTGTCAGTCAATGGCAAGGTGGACAGGAAAAACCTGCCACTGCCTGAGCGCAAGGGCAATACATATGCAGCGCAGCAGGCTGGCGTTGATGCGGTGCAGGATATTATTGCAGCAGCATGGTCAGAAGTATTGTCCGTGCCAGGCGTGCATGCCAGTGATGATTTCTTTGCCCTGGGTGGACATTCATTGCGGGCCACTGCCGTCATGGCAAGGTTGCGGGCCGCCTTCTCGGTGGACCTGCCTTTGCGCCTGATATTTGAATATACGACATTGCAAACTCTGGCAGCAGCAGTACGCGAATTACTGAGCGGTCATGCGCAAGTACAGACTCTGGCCTTACCCACATTGAATCGCGCTCTGGGTTTGCCTTTATCACGCGCGCAATCACGCCTGTGGTTTTTGCACCAGATGGAGCCAGCCAGTGCCAACTACAATGTCGCACTGGCGGCGCGGCTGGATGGCCATATAGACCACGCTGCTTTCCAGCGTGCTGTACAACAAGTGGTGACGCGCCATGAAATCCTTAACCTTCGCATACAAAAGCAGGGGCAGGGCGCTGTCATGCAGACCGTTGCTGATGAGGCTAGCCTGGCAATTCATGTTGAAGATATCGCTAAAGAAAATCTGGATGAAACACAGATCAATGCCAGGCTCAAACAACTGGCCAGCCAGGCCTTTGAACTGGAAAATGAAAGACCGGTACGCCTGAGCCTCTTGCTCAATGGCGACCAGCAAGCCTATGTGCTGATACTGATACACCACATCGCCACCGATGGCTGGGCGATAGCGCTATTTGCGCAAGAACTCTTGCAAGCCTATGCCGCTGAAGTAAGCAACACCCAGGCATTTGCAGAATCCGCATTGCAGTACGCTGACTTCAGCCACTGGTGGGAACACCAGGTGCAGGCGCAATATCTGGATAAGGAAATGCAATACTGGAAGCAGCAACTGGCTGCCTTGCCACGGCTGAACTTGCCCACAGATTTCCCGCGTCCGGCAAACAGCAGCCATGCTGGTGCACGCATCAGCTTCGGGCTTGATGCCAAGTTGTCCGATGATTTGCGCCGTGTCGCACGTCAGCATTCAGCTACTCTGTTCATGCTCTTGCTGACAGCTTTTCATGTCGTCCTGCGCCACAGGTCTGGACAGGATGATATCGTCGTTGGCAGCGATATCGCAGGCAGGGATCATCCACTGGCAGAAAAAATCCAGGGATTCTTCGTCAATCAACTGGTCTTGCGCAGCAATTTTGCTGAATGCAACAGCTTTGCCGATATGCTGGACAGCGTCAGGCAAACCAGCTTGCAGGCCTACTTTAACCAGCACCTGCCATTCGACTTGCTGGTGCAGGAGCTGAACCCACCACGTGATGCCGGTGGCATGCCGCTATTCCAGCACAAGTTCGTCCTGCAAAATGCACCGCTGGCGCAACTCGATAACCAGCACTTTCAGATACAGGCAGTCGATTTGCATACCGATACGGCCAAATACGATTTGCTGCTGACTGTCATTGATGAGCCACAATTGCGTGCCACACTGGAATTCAGTACTGAATTATTTACCGCAGCAACTGCACAAAGCATGCAAAGAGAATTTATCGCCGTGCTGGGCCAGGTCGCCGCCGACGCCAGCATCAGCTATGCCAGCCTGGCCAGCATGTTGTCACTCGATGGCGCAGAACGCCAGGAAGCGGCAAAACGTGATTTGCGCAAGAGTGGCTTGCAAAGACTGAAAGAATTGCGCAAGCCAGGGGCAACACCATGAGCAACACCATCATGAAAGATGCGATGACAGAGCAAGCAAGCATGACTGCCCATAAAGTAGAGCGGGTTTTGTGGGATGTGACGACAGTAGCGGCTGAGCTGCATGCAGCACTGTCAGTCATTTTACCCGACCTTGATGCGAGGCTGGCAGCACTGCGTGTCAACCTGCCTTGCGCACATGGTATCAACCCTTTTCAGTCTGGTGAGTATCAGCGGCCTTATCGCCATTTGCGGGCTTTTTACCAGGATACCGGCACAGGTGTGCTGGCGCATAAAGGGACGGAAGTGTATGCGCATGACCGTGACCAGCATCTGGCGGTCCTGGCGCAATTCCGCATTGATTATCCGGTGCGCGGTAAGTCGCTGTTTTCTGCGGCTGAGCATTTTTCCCTGGTCGAACAAAAAATCCCGCTGGCCATCAGTGCCTTTGAAGCAGTGGAAGATGCGAAAGCTGCTTGTATGTTGCAGCAGGCGCATCTACAGCGTTTCGGTCAACTGGCTTGCATCCCTACACCCTTGCTGGTAGTAGCCTGGCCTGCGTCGGCACGCGATAGTCATCTTTCGGCCTTGCGTAGTCTGCTGTCAGAACGCGCTATGCGCATCGTCGAAACTGCATCTGCAGATGGGCTGGCGGCGATTATCTATCATTACCCCAGTCTGCCATTACGTGTTGCGCATTTGCCTGTGGAATTGAAAAAGCTTGGCGATACACCCTGGCTGCAAAGACTGGCCAGTCTGACTGCAGGCTATGGCCTGACACCAGAGCAGGTGGTCGATCGCTGGATAGACCTGGTTGCCCGCATGCTGGCTCTGGGTTTCTTGCCTGGCCGTACAGAACACATAGGCATAGGTCATTGTCTGGAAATGCAAAATGCCGTCATCGATGGTGGTTTTGTCGATCTGGGTTCCATCATCCCCATGGCTGAAGTCAGGAGCGATGCTGCTTTCATGGAAATGCTGATGGCTGCCTTTGCTGATCTCAGTAAAACCGTGCGTCACTTCATGTTGGGGCCGGTGGCCGATGTAGAGGCGGAATACCGCAACCCATCCTTACTCATGCTGGCCTGCCTGCAAAGAGTTGTGCCTGCGCTCTTGCAAAGACTGCGCACCTATCCTGACCTGGAGCCACGCCTGCAAGCTTATCTGGATCGCAGCGAGGCTGGCTGTTTCATTGCATTGGCGGAAGAATTTCAGTACCTGAGCCCGGCCATGCTCAATCCAGCGGAGCATGCATGATGACAGCGCGACTGCTTAGCGCCATGGTACCCGGCCTGGATGCGATGTACAAACCAGTAGACCTGGTAGAGAGACCAACACCCATCAGCCATGAAACCAGCCTGGCAGCACGCTGGAATCTGCAAGAACTATGGGTAAAACGCGATGACCTCAGCTCACCCATCTATGGCGGTAGCAAGGTCAGGAACCTTGAATATTTCTTTGGCGACGCGATCGCCAAAGGCGCGACCAGTGTCGCCACGATGGGGCCACTCGGTAGTCATCAGGTATTGGCGACAGCCACCTTTGCCCGTATCCACGGGCTGCATGCGCGCGCCTTGCTGACACCGCAACCGAATGTACATGAGGCAGGCTTGAACAAACGCCTGTTGCCAGCACTGGGGATGGAATTCCTGCGCTGTGAGCGCTTTCTTGATGTGCCCATGGCTTTCCTGCGCATACGTTATCGTCGCCATCAGGGGCAACGCCCTTACTGGATACCGCCAGGCTCGCATCATCCCATTGGTGTACTCGGCGTCATCGAGGGTGCTCTGGAAATTGCAGCTGCTATTAAAAGCGGTGAGTTGCCCATGATAGACGACATCGTCATCCCCACCGGTACTTGCGCCACCGCATCCGGCGTTTGGCTAGGGTTGGCAATGGCAGGTTTGCCCATACGCGTGGTGGCGGTGCGTATGGTGCCCATGATGATTACCGGGCCTGCCAAAATGAAAAAGCTGGCGATGAAAACCCTGGCTCTGTTGCGCCAGGCTGGTTATACCAAAGAACCACAGTTTGGCGACATACTCTGGGTCGATGATTTTGCCGCACCAGGTTACGGGCAAAGCAATGCCGATGCCGACGAGGCCGCCAGGGAGGTGGCAGAAGCCAGCAATTTTCGCACCGAGACTACCTATATCTCCAAGACCCTGGCGATGTTCCGCAAATCGACCCTGCAAGGGCGGCGCGTGCTGTTCTGGAATACCTATAGCGCGGTTGATCCTGATCCATCTACCATTTTTGCAAAGGCGGCAGCATGACTAGCTTGAGCTTATCCCTGCTTGACCTGGGCATCATCGCCCCCGGCCAGAATGGTGCAGATGTACTAGCGCAAACCTTCAGGATGGCGAAGCTGGCTGACCAGCTAGGTTATGAGCGCCTGTGGCTGGCCGAACACCACGAATCCCATTTCTCCTGGGCTGCGCCAGAAATGATGCTGGCTGCGCTGGCGCAAGCCACACAGCGTATAGGCCTGGGATCAGCGGCAGTATTACTGCCCCTGTATAGTCCGCTGGCTGTGGCTGAAAATTATCGTGGCTTATCTGCATTGTCAGGCGGACGTGTCGTACTGGGCGTTTGTGGCGGCGTGCCTGCTGATCCTGTAGCACTGGCTGCATTGACAGGTTCTGATGAACCACCCGCTGTCATTACCAAACAGTTCGCCAACAAACTGGCAGATCTGAAACGCTATCTCGATGGTGATTTCCCCGAAGGGCATCGCTTTGCCCACGCAGCCACGCCATGCTTTGCAGAGCGTCCGCCACTGTGGATCATGGGCTCAGGCTTTGGCACGGCAGAATTGGCAGCAAAGTCAGCAGCCAGCTATGCCTATTCGCTATTCCACAGAGCCAGCACGCAGGACGCTGCCATCACCGCTGCCTATCAACGCCAGTATGGCGAATACCAGGGCAATACAGACAAGGCAAAAATCGCCATCGCACTCAGTTGCGTCTGTGCTGATACCGAAGAGCTTGCACAGTCTCAAAAGCAGCAGGTAGAGAGCTGGATAGGCAGTACCATGCGCGTCAATATCTGTGGCACACCTGCATCCTGCCGTGACCAGATACTGGCGATACAGGAACGCTATGCTGCCGACAGCATCATCATCTACCACATGTGGCATCTCGAAGAACGCAAGCGTGCAGCCATAGTCGCACTGGCTGAATTATTTCAACTGGAAGCTGATTTGAAGCCATGACACTGAGCCTGCTAGAAAAAATTCGTGCTGACCTCGATAGTGATGCGCATGCCGCAGCCATGTCCTGGGTGCCAGAACGCTCGCAAGACCTGGCCGAGCACCTGAGCCGCGCAGAACTATATGCCGCCAGTGAAAGCATAGCCCAGGGTCTGCTGCAACTGAGCTGGCCTGACGATCATCCGCGCATGATGATACTGGCGTTTTCACCAGGGCTGGATTTCATACTGGCATTTCTGGCTTGTCAGATTGCGGGCGTCATCGCCATCCCTATTGCCATGCCAAGGCGCGGACGCGAGGCACATATACTCGAAGCCATCGTCAGCAATTGCGGTGCGACGATGCTGTTGACCAGCGAGACTGAAGTGCTGCGCCTGCAGGATGTATTTGCCTCCAGCCCGGCTTTGGAAGGCATGCATATACTTAGCACCATACAGTTGAAAGTATTGGGTATGGGCAGGAATATGACAGGACGCAAAGCCCAGGACTATGCCTTCATCCAGTACACCTCGGGTTCCAGCAGCTTGCCCAAGGGTGTGCTGGTCAGCCACAGCAATCTTGCCGCTAACCTGGCACTCATACAAAAAGACTTCGGGGTTGATCCTGAGTTTGTCATGGTCAACTGGCTGCCACATTATCATGACATGGGCCTGATAGGCGGTTTGCTGACGCCACTGTACGGCGGCATACCTGGTGTCAGCATGGCCCCATCGGCCTTTATCAAACGCCCGGTGCGCTGGTTGCAACTGATATCGGCGCAAGAGAGTGGTCGTAAAGTGATGTCTGGCGGCCCCAATTTCGCCTATCAGTTGTGTGCTGACCGGATAGCTGATGCGGATATACAGGACTTGAACTTGCAAGCCTGGAAGACAGCTTACAATGGTGCTGAACCCATACGCGCCATCACCCTGCAAAAATTCGAACAACGCTTTGCCCCGGCAGGCTATTCCAATACGAATATGCTGACTTGCTATGGCCTGGCAGAAACCACGCTGTTTGCCGCCGGCAATCATGATCCTGTCATACGCACGGTGTCGGTGCTTGGTCTGGAGCAGGGCAATATAGGAGCACCGCTGAATGAAGAAGACAGCCGTCAACTGGTCGCCAGCGGCCATGCCGACCCTGAGCGCATAGCCATCGCCGACCCCATCAGCAAGCGAAGGCTGGCTGAGGGAACGGTGGGCGAAATCTGGATCACCGGCCCCAGCGTGCCCGAGACCTACTTCAATAATCCCGAACAAAGCCAGCTGACTTTTCATGCGCAGCTTGCCGACCAGCCACTCACCCGTTATCTGGTGACAGGCGATATCGGTGCCATTGTTGATGGGCAACTGTACGTCACCGGGCGCAGCAAAGAGTTAATGATACTGAATGGCCGCAATATATATCCACATGATGTGGAAGCATTGATACAGAATACAGTCGCCGGGATTGAGGATGTCGCCGTTTTTTCCTATGATGATGCGAGTGCAAAGAATGAAAGCATTATCGTCATTTGCGAGTTGACACGTACTGCGCGTACCTGGTTTGCAGACACGCCTGAACAGACACTGAGTACAGAACTCGAAAAACTCGCCAACCAGATCAGGCTGGCAGTAGCACCAGCAGAAATTACAATTACGCATTTACGCTTTGTTGGCCCCATGGGCATCAGCAAGACCACCAGTGGCAAGACAAGTTATGGGCAAAACCGCAGGGCTTTTGCTGAATTGCCAGACAGTATCAGATCACGCACAGCATCAGCAGAATTCCGCAATAGAGCTTAATCAGTCAATCCGGGAAGAGACAATGACAGCAAAGCTGGCAGCAAAAAACTGGAATACAGAACAAATCGAAGACTGGCTCATCAGGCGGGTAGCTCAATTGATGGAACAGCCAGAAAATGACATAGACCCAGACATGCCTTTCAATAGCCTGGGCCTGGATTCTGTCAATGTCATGGACCTTATCGTCGAATTGGATGATTTACTGGGTATAGAAATTGAATCAACCATCGTCTGGGATTATCCGACGATACATTTATTAAGTGCATACATAGCGACATTGATACCGCATTGACAGAAACAGCAAGGCAGCACGCCAGTCGGCATGGGTAATTTAAACCGGAGCAAGCATGAGCGATCAAACGGCAGCACCCAGGAAAGAAAACAGCAAACCCGCGGATGGCGAACATAAAACCAGTTTCTGGGGATTTATCGGTCAGGCGCTGGGGCTGGCCTTTACTTACCGCCTGCTGGCCAGCCTGGTGGCGCTGGCCTTGCTGGTGCAGATAGGCTTTAATTTGCTCATGCCCTTGAGTTACCGCTATATCTTCGACAAGGCCATCGTCAACAAGGACATGGGTTTGCTGGCGATTTTACTGGGCGTGCTGGCGGTGGGTTTCCTGCTCAATGCGGGTGCTGGGCTGATGCAGGACTTTGGTACTGCTACCATAGGATCCCGCATTTCCAAGAGTTTGCAGGAAAGGATGTTCGCCAACCTGCAAAAGCAATCCACCGATTTTTTCAGCAAGACACCGCAAGGCGACATCGTTGCCTGCTTTGGCCCCGATGTGATGGCGATAGAAACTGCCCTGGTACGTGGCTTGCCCAGCTTTTGCATGCGCCTGGTGACCATAGTCACCAGCCTGATCCTGCTATTCGTCATCGAATGGCGGCTGGCCATGGTGGCGCTGATACTCATGCCCATGATCGCCTTTGCTCCCAAGCCTTTTGGCCCGCGCGCGCGCAAGTTTGGCCGCTCGCGCGACGATCTGCAATCTGGCAATGCTGGCCTGGTGCAAGAGAATTTGCTGAACCACCTGACGATACGCACCTTCAACCTCAGCAAATACCGCGAGCAACAATTCGGTGACAGATTGACGCGCTTGCAGGAAGATGATTTCAGGGCGAATTTCTTTACCTCCATGATAGGCCGCTCCACCAATGTGGCTGCCGGTTTCCTGCAGATAGGCGTACTCGGTGTCGGTGCCATCCTGGCCGTTATGGGCTTTTTGACGACGGGTTTGCTGATTGCCTTCATAGGCTTGCTGCTCAATATCGGTGGTGCGACAGACAACCTGACCCAGGCCATCCCCTTGCTGGTGCAGGGCATGAACAGTTATTCGCGCATACAAAAACTGCTGGGCGCGCAGGCAGCATTGCCGGATAGCCCAACAGCTACGGCACTGCCCGCCATACAAGAGAATTTGAAACTGCAAGGCGTTGAATTTGCCTATCAGGCTGATCATCCCATCCTGCGTGGTGTCGATATAGAAATCCCGGCGGGTAAGACAGTTGCCATCGTCGGTGGTTCAGGTTCAGGCAAATCGACAGTGCTGTCTTTGCTGATGCGCCTGTACGATCCCAACAAGGGCAAGATCCTGCTTGATAATGTCGATTTGCGCGATGGCACCGAGGCATCCTTGCGCGCGCAGACCAGCGTGGTCTTGCAAAACACGGCTTTGTTTGATACCAGCATCGCAGAAAACATACGCATGGGCAGGCTGGATGCAACAGATGAAGAAATTGTTGCCGCCGCCAAGGATGCGGGCATCCATGATTTGATAGAGACTTTCCCGAATGGCTATCAAAGTGTAGTCGGCAGCCAGGGTGGCAGCCTCTCGGGCGGCCAGCGCCAGCGCATCGCGATTGCCCGCGCACTCTTGCGCAATCCCCGCATACTTTTCCTGGATGAAGCCACTTCAGCACTCGATGCCCATACTGAAGCCGAGATAGGTGCCACCCTGGATGCCATCTCTGCCGACTGGACCGTGGTATCTGTCACGCATCGCTTCACCCACATCACCAATTACGATCTCATTATCGTCATGGAAAAAGGTCTGGTGGTGGAATCTGGCACACATGCAGAATTGCTGGCTAAAGATGGCCGCTATGCCATGTTATGGCGCAAGCAAAGCGGCTTTACGATTACCGACGATGGCAAGGCCAGTGTTTCTGTAGAACGCCTCAGGGGTATCCCTTTCCTGTCAGAATGCTCGGACGAAGTCTTGCAAAAACTCTCGAAGTCACTGGTGTCAGAATCCTTTGCCGCAGGCAAGCCTGTGTTTGAAGAAGGCGAGCCCGGCAGCAAGTTCTACATTGTCGCTCGTGGCAAGCTGGAAAACTACGTGAAGATAGAAGGCGACAAAGAAACCACGCTGGGCATGCTCGATGATGGTGACTATTTTGGTGAAATGGCCCTGATACGCCCAGTACCACGCACCTGGTCTGTGCGTGCCGTGGTGGATAGTACCTGCATCAGTCTGGACCGCCAGCAATTCATGGAACTCATGGATGCCGATCCTAAGCTGAAGGATGCCGTCACCACGACTGCCTATGAGAGGGCGGCTGAGTGGACGCAAGCTATTATTGAAGCGGCGGAAGCGTGAACCAGGACTCGCGCAAAACCGCCCAAAGCGTTGCGGCTCCCGCATTTTGCAAGACCTTGTACTAAAGTACTGTCTTCGTCGCTATGGTGTAGTCGAGGTTTCGGACAATATGTTGTCCGTCGACGAAACGAATCGCCCTTGCAAGGGCGATTTCTTAAAGTGCCAACCTTGTTGGGACAATTTTGCGCGAGTCCTGACATCACAAATAAAAAGCCCTGGCAAAAATTGCGAGGGCTTTTTTATGACAGTTGAGTGAATTAAAAACGCGCCAGTGCTGCGTCCTTGTTGGCCTGTATATCCAGGATGGCATTAAAGCCACTGACTAAAAATACTTCATTGATCGATTCATTCAGGCTGCACAGTACCAGCTTGCCACTGGCGGCCTTGGTCTTCTTGGCTGTCAGTAAGATGACGCGCAGGCCCGCGCTGCTGATATAGGCCAGTTCAGAAAAATCAATGAGTATATGTACTTCACCAGCTTCTATTGCTGTGAGAATTTCTTTCTCAAATGCAGCGGAATTATTGCTGTCCAGGCGGCCAGCGGGCGTAAAGGTTTTTATATTCGGCATAATGATCCTGACAGGAAAGTTTGTGGTCCAGATGCTCGCTATTCTAGACGTAATTTTGACCCAGGCCGTACTTTTTACAACGCAAAAATAATAATATATTTTTTGAATTTGTTAAAAGCTAGACATCATTTCTATGCGCGTGTAGTATAGCCTTCGCTGCCTAAAATTTGAGCTTGAGTGTGAACTTAAGTGTGAGCTTAAGGTTTAAATTTTCAGCGGCAGAGAGTTTCGTTTCATTCCGATATTATTTTCGTTGAACCACGTAAACTAGGGGTAAGAAAAATGGCACATTTATATGACCAACTGGCATCTGCAATCGCAAAATCCGCACAAGATCCTGCATACCGTACCAAACTGCTGTCTGACCCAAACGGCACTCTGAAATCTGACGGTGTTGACATCGGCGGCGCCAAAGTTTCCATGGAATGGACAGAGATCACCAATGTATTGAGCATCCTCGTTGAAAACGGTGGTGCAAACTGGACAGGTTCTATCGTTCTCAGTATCAAGAAGTAATTCCCCGCTAGCATAGTAGAGCACATGGCTCATCCGGGCTATGTGCCTGATATCTTCAGGTTTGCGACAATCTCGTCCATCACACTCTCGTTTTCCCTGAGCAGAAATCCCTGAACAAAGTAGCTGCATCCCTGAATACGGGTGTGCTGTGCGCTGATACGCCTTGGTTTTCTAATTCAGTGCTTACAGTTTTTCTTCTCGCCAGTGCGAGCACATGTTGCTGATCATATGGCTTCAGTAAAAAATCCCAGACATGGTCAGGGCGATACTCCAATCCTTGCAATAAGCTGACTGCAGATGCGCTATCCACGCTGAACGCCAGTCTCCGCGCATCGGCAGACAAGCCGTCGCCAGTGGCTTTCAGATAGGCTTCTTTCAATACCCAGAATTCATAGAATTTTTGTGTCCGGCTTTTTTCATCCTGGCGATTGATGGCGGTGATTTCCCTGAGGTCGCACACCACAGCCATCAAGTCATCAAGATGGACCTCATGCTGCAATCTTTCCACGTCTACGCCGATATCGGCGCCATACCCTAGCGCGACAACGACCAGTTCACCCGCATGCGAAATGCTGATGGCCGGTGCGTTCACATCATGCTTCGCGAGCGCGATTGCTGGTTTGCCGGATGTCGCCAAAATGATGCGGATATCTGCTAGCGGCAAGCCCGTCATTTTGGCGGTGGCCAATTTGGCGAGGGCGCGGCCGCCCAGATACCTGTCCCTGTCATCCTGTTGCAAATAGCGCGCGCAACGGCTAAGTTCGACATCGCTTAATAGTATCAGCAGTTCTTGCCTGTATGCGCGCAGATCAGTGAGCCTGGCTATCCAGATTTCTGCTTGTGCATTCAAAGTCGGATTGTTATTGTGCTCGTACATGTGTGGCATTTATTTTTTATTAGAGCAGTTTATTTCGCGTCAAAGGAAAACCATATTGAAGATTATCGCCTATCCGTATGCTGGCGGCAGCACTTATAGCTATGCCAGGCTGGCGCGTGAACATGCGCATGAATGGGTCACCTTTGATCCACCTGGCCATGGCAGTAATATGCGCTATCCGCTGATGCACAGCATACCCGAGATGGTGACAGCCTTGCTGGAACCCACTCTGCGTGCCACTGCGGGTCAACCGTATGTCATGTTTGGCCATAGCATGGGGGCCTATCTTGCTCTGGCCATGCTGGACAGGCTGGTGGAACTGGGGGCCAGCCTGCCACAAAGCCTGGTGCTCTCAGGCGCAGCTGCACCACATAGCCGGGTTTTGCAGCACCACGCAGACTTGCCACAAAAAGAATTCCTGGCATGGGTGGCAAATATGGGCGGTATCAGCGCAGAAGTATTGGCCGAGCCGCAACTCATGGAATTATTCGAACCCATCTTGCGCGCTGATGTAGGGGCCGCAGAAGCCTATGTCGATGGCAGCCTGCGTGAGTATGATGTGCCTGTGCGCATCTTGCTGGGCAAGGATGACAGGATAGCCCTGGCCGATGGCCTGGCCTGGGCCGAATGTTTTTCACAGGCACCAGAAGTGCATCTGTTTGCCGGAGGACATTTCTTCCTGTTTGATGAAATTGCAGCAGTACAAGCCTTGATTGCCTGATCCTGATCTTGCTCCCATCAACTGAGTGGGTTGGGCTTGCTTAAACCTAATCTACGCAACTACCGGGTAACTTTCAGTTGCCCGAAAAAAATACAATCTTTGTAAAAATGTTGACAAATGTCTCATTAATGCAAATTTGTCAAAATAATCAGTGCAAAATTATTATCATATAGTAAAGTTAAAATAATAATTTCTTGCCTTCTCAAGCTTGCTTCAACAGCCAGAGTATTCCATTCAAACACATTAAGTATTGCCCGCCATTGCATGTACTGCATGAGGCAAACCCGTGATTGCTGCATCCGCAATCTTTTTTGTCATAGGTTCTTCAATACAAGGAGAAAGTCATATGAACACGCACATTCCCGCCGCTTATCAGCAAGCCTGCAAGGAGGGCACATGATACTGTTAAAGCTAGCGCCCATTACCAGTATTGCCCAGGCACAGGCCATGCTGGAAACAGCCATCAATGTAGAATTTGGCACGCTGCCACCGTATCTGTATGCACAACTGACGATACTGCCAGGCAGCAATGGGCCAGCCCTGGCACGCCTGCAATCGATTACCCACCAGGAAATGATACATCTGTGCCTGGCGGCGAACATACTCAATGCCCTGGGTGGCAGCCCCAAGCTGAGCCCGCCCACTTATCCCGGCCCCCTGCCAGGCGACATAGGCCATGACGGCAAGGTCTTGACCCTGCATATCCTGCCTTTTGGCAAGCCTGCCATGCAACAGGGCATGAACATAGAAATGCCGGTTGATCCTATCGATTTCCCGCAGTTAAAGACACTGGCTGCAGCGCCCTTAGTCAAGGCTGTCACCATAGGGCAGTTCTACGAAGCGCTGGACGCCTACCTGAAAACCCTGCCCGCCACGGCCTGGCAGGCAGGCCGCAACCAGATCGCCGACAAGCAATTCTTCCCTGGCCAGTTATTTGCCGTGAATAATTATGCCGATGCGCACAAGGCTATCCAGGTCATCATCTCTGAAGGTGAAGGCACCAGCACTGACCCACTGGATTTTGGCAAGGAGCTGGCGCACTTCTACCGCTTTGAAGAAATCTATCGCAACCAGGTGCTGACCAGTAGCGATTCGCCACAAGGATTTTCCTGGGGCGGGCCTTTGGGCGTGGATTATGACAAGGTATTTCCTGCGATTGCTGATCCGCAATTGCATGACTTTTCCAAAGAGCCGCCCGCCGCCCGCGAGGCACAGGCAGCCTGCACCATCGCCTATAGCGCCATGGTCGATTCCCTGAACCTGGCTTTGAATGGCAATACGGCACAACTGGGTATAGCGGTGCGCAAGATGTTTGATTTGCGCATGGCTGCCATCCAGGCTTTGCATGCCCCTCTGACAGACAAGCACAAAGTTGCTGGTCCTGCCTTCATCTACAAGAAAATCTGACACGGGAGAGAACAGCATGAGTATCCTGCAAATACCGCGCATCCATTTCAAGGGGCAAATTTCCTGGGACCCCATCGTCACCAATAATTACGATAATTTTTATAATGAAGACACATCGCAAGCGGTGCTGACACCGCCCGAGAGCATGAGTCAGTTTCGCCAGGCTGCCATAGATGCAGTCAAGGAGGATGGTAACTGGAATCCGCATGGCACGCACAGGGTCAAGTTCTTTGATGCCTTTGTATCGTCGGTTGACCTTGGCCATGGCCTGGTGACGACAGATAAACTCTGTGGTGCACCCTGTAACCTGAATGCCATGTTGATAGACCTGGAACCTTATGGTGCCTGCACCTCGCAACTGTTTTTTGATGCTATCAGTTTTGGCATAGACGGCGGTTGTCGTATCGTCGCACCGCGCAATGAACGCTTTACAGCACGCTACATCAATTTCGCACGCAATTCATTTGGCTATACGGCTGGTGGTGCTTCAGTCAACTGGCAAACCTCGTTCGCAACAGCAGGTTTGAAAATTGATGGCCACAAAAGTGCAGCCCTGGCAGCCTTGCAGCATGCCTTGCAAGAAGCCGATGCACAAGGCATCGTCATCAGTTTTAATGCCTATCACACCATCTATTTTGATGATCCTACACTCAGCAATGCCGTCCCTGGATCTGGTGACGCGCAGTCTGCGCAGTTGTATGACAAATTGATGGCCGGTGGTTTTCAACCCAATCCGGCGCGCAGCCTGATCGTTGGCACTATCGGCGTCTGGCGCAAGGGTGAGCCCATGCATGAACCTGGTGACAGGGCACTGCTGCCACCGCTGCCCAAAGCGCGGCCATTGGTCGCCACTGCTCATGCACGCCTGGATAAAAATCAGGTGAGCCTGGACTTGTCGAATAGTGTCAGCGAAACCGGTGCCGATTTGAAAAAATATGACTGGGGAACTTTGCAACTCTTTGCCGTCGACAGGTTAAACAAGAAAGAATATCTGCTCGGCAGCCTCAACTACAATCAATATGATAAGGCCGCCTACGAGGCCGGTTCCGGCATAGTCAGCCTGAACATCGATCACGCCACAGAAGCCGCGCAGGCTGACTGGGAATTGCGCACCGCTGACGGCAAGGTCTTACTGGTAGAAGCACCGGTACGCCTGATACCGCGCACGCCTAATCTGTATCTCGACCAGGGCCCAGCAAATTCAGTCAAGTTCCAGGCATATAAGCATGGCAAACCCTGGTTCCAGACCAGTGATGTCACCTTGTTCCAGATGTCGGCAGATGGTGGTACTGTCACCGCCACGCAAAACCTGCACACTGATGGTGAAGGTGGCTTGCGCGTCAAGGCTGATGCCAGCAAAGGCGAGGTATATGCCTATAT
Organism: Undibacterium sp. Di27W; assembly: GCF_049340345.1. Taxonomy (NCBI): domain Bacteria; kingdom Pseudomonadati; phylum Pseudomonadota; class Betaproteobacteria; order Burkholderiales; family Oxalobacteraceae; genus Undibacterium; species Undibacterium sp. Di27W. The sequence continues at coordinate 50,966 of NZ_JBMPOS010000021.1, forward strand.
CCCGGTGGCTGGTAAAAACATACCTGCGCCAAAAGAAGGCTTGAGTACCCAGATCTACACCTATGCCTATGTGCGTGTCCGTGCTGCTGACAATGACATTGCTGCCCTGCCTGCCACCTGGGACAATGTCTATAAGCATGTGCTGATTAACTGGAATGCCATGGCACCCTGCATGGATAACTGGCTGGACCTGGCTAATCCGGCACAGATACATGGCTATGCCTCGATACTGCATCGTCTGACTGATCCTGCTGCATTTGAAAGTTATTTATTCATGCCGGTAACCCGCGACATGACGGCAGGGCAGCGCAGCCTGCTGTATAAGTTCCTGGACAGACCAGCAGCCGAGATTGCCAGCGAAGCAGTGGCAAGCACAGCAAACAAACCTGTAACTGCGGCAGTCACTGCGACCAAGTCTGTGCAAGAAGCAGGAAGCTTGCCGCACTTCACGCAATTGAGCCGCTCTTTGCGTAACCCTGGAAAAGAATAGTTTTTTAAAGTACTGAAGTAGCCAGCAACAATGAAAAAGCCACCTGATATCAGGTGGCTTTTTCTATAGCTTGACCAGCTTCAATATATCAACATGATCTGTTTTAGTTTTTGAATATGTTCACCACTTTCTGATTGAATTCCACACCCTTGCTACCTATGCTGACGACGGCATCGCTGCCATTGATGCTGACATTCACAGCTGTGGCCGAGCAATTTTCCTTGATGATGGTGACCGTGCTCAATTCTGTTGACGCCTGATTGGCGGTTGAGCGCAAATGGTATTGATTGGGTGCCAGGGTTCCACTAGGTGGGTCTGCTGGTACTTCAAATTGGTCTGTGGTCGCCATGCTGGATGGGAAATTTTGATGATAAATGCAAATCGATGAATTGCCATTGACCACTTTGGCAAAACCCGGCGTGCTTAAATCGAATGCCTGCAAGGCGTGAAAGTTCAATTCCCATGTTCTCGGCGTGGCACTGGTCGCCCAGTCATAGATAACACTGATTTTCTCTTCCTTGAAATAGGCGATTGAGCGTATCGCATTGTTGAGCAAAGGCACCCAGTTGATCGGTGCCGGTGCCTGGCGGCGATAGGCCTTGCTGGCATCACCGGTAACAATGGCGATGCCATTCGCCTCGCCACCATTGATCAGGTCGCCAGATGAATCTGTGGTGTCGACCGGGTTGGTCGGCTTCAAGGGGACGGCACTGGATGCCGCCTCTGATTGGCCTATGCCACCGTCAAAAGTGAGTACATTGTGCGACTTGCTGGCCCTGGTCTGCAAATGATGAGGTGAGCCGTATGAGAAATAGTAGCCGCTGCTGATCAGCATGTCCTTGCCATTCGATACCAGGGTGAAGCTGTTCTGGTCTGCATAAGAATGGTTATAGGCCCCCCATTTGCTGGACCTGAAAGCCAGGCTGGACCTGTTTGCATTGCTGATGTCACTGGTCAGTGAAGCCAGGCCTGCATCCGGGAAGTACCAGTTATTTTTATCCGGTGTTTTTTTAGTTACCGGGCGCTGGCCCATCCCCACCAGATTAAAGTAAGTAACAGGTCGTAGCGCCTGATTGGTGGCATTCTGTGCATTCGCTTCAAAATACCATTGGTGATAGGCATTTTGGGTGAACAATGCATAAGGTTGCAAGGTGTCGAAGGAAGAAGCCAGATAAAAATACGTATAGGCGTGGTCATCGCCAAATGGCACCATCAACTCCTTGTATAAAGGTGCGGTGAAAGCCATCAGGTAATCCGGATATTTTGCATAATACGGCAGGCTGCTGAGATCGATGCCTGTCACTGATTTGATGGTGACCAGGGTTTCCAGCAGGGTAGCGACATACCAGCCATAGCCATTACCATTCTGGAAGGCACCGTCATCACCACCGAATGCGGTGCTGCTGATCAGGAAAGTATTGTAGGCATCTGTCAGATAAGTTTCTGCTTCAGGGAAGTTACTGTCACCAGCCAGCAGCAACAAGACATTCACCATGAAACCTACATCGGTCACCCCATGCGAATTCAATTTTTTCGTATGTATGCTGGTGATCAGCGTAGCCATCTGCCTGGTTCTGTTCTTGATGACAGCAATCACCTGATCACGCTCTTGCGCACTCAGGTCGGCGTAGAAGTAGTCATATCCCTTGGCCAAGCCTAGCAGTACCTGTCTGGCAGCCTGGTCCTGGAACTGGAAGCTGGTTGTCCCTGTGTCTGCATCCCATTTTGCCATCTCCAGCAGTCTGGCCTTGCCAGCGGCCTTGGTAGTGGCATCGTTGGTCAGTGCCGCCATATAACCCAGATAGGCGATTTCACTCGCGGCTGTGGTGGCTGTCGTATTCAAGGAATTGACCCAGCGCGTATAGTCTGTCGCCACGGGGAAGTCGCTGGGCTGCATCATAGGCGGCTGGGTAATTACCTTTTGCGCTTGTATGGTTTTAATTTTGGCGCTCAAGACGGCAAAAGGGGCTGTCGCATTGCTGGTGATGTTGCCGAGCATTTGCTCACGGCTGACATTGTGTGGCAAGCCACGTGGACGGCTCGCTATTTTTGCAGCGTCTACGATATTTTTCGGCGTGATGATGGGCAAGGATACTGCACTGGCATCAACAAAAAAACGACGCGGACTACTGGCGATGATGTTGCCATTACTAGCCTTGTAGTTGACTGTCCATTGATATTCACCAGCTGGAAGCTCGGCAGGAATTTGGAAGTGCGGGAATTTGCTGGTGGCTGTCAAATAAGATTTGCCGTCTTTATTGATCTGTATATTCCATGGCGTGGTATCCGTGGCGGCAGGGTAGATATTCCCTGCAGGCCATTGCAAGACGGGTGACGTATTATTTGCTATAGCACAGTCTTCAGGATAGATCTTGCCGAATACCATGGGCAGGGCTGAGATGAAGTCCGGTTTTTGATTGGCGGTACAAGTCTGGCTATATCTGCTTTTTAGCAAATTGCTGTCGAATGTAGCGACCAATTGGCTTGCTGGTGGTGGCCCTGCAGGAATTGCCTTCAGGCTGGCTGTGTCGCCATTATTCAGACCTAGCCGCGCCATGTCTTTATTCGCAGAGGCTTCATTGGGAGTGCCGCCGCAAGCACTTAACATGATGGTGGCGATACAGCTTGCCAATATACTCAGCTTGTGCTGACCTAAGGTAGGGGAATTCTGTGTCGTCATGAGGGGATAACTCACTTTCTTTTTCAAGGAAATGGAAGTGGTGCTGAGAGAACCTGGGCTAACTGATATTAAATAAGTCATGGATTGTGGACAGTAGCAAACCCGCTGGCTACCCAGTTGAAGCCTATCCTGCTGGCAAGCAAGGTATTTCGATAGCAATGCCATTAGGCAATGAATTATCAGGCGAATATGGATTAGGTCAATATTTAGAGTGAGGATACTGGTAAGCGTTTGTAACATTGAGGTGATCGGGAGATGCCGGGGCGTCTCCAGCCTGCAAGCGCTACTTGGTCAGCAGCTATCAAGACCTTTGATATAGTCAAAGGATGGCTTGGTGCCAGAATGTATTAATTCACTGGTGCTGACGGTGGGCCAACACCAGCGATGTCAAACTGTTTTGAGTCTTGCGCTGAAGCTTGTAGCGAGCATTTTATTGCGCCTTCAAATACTCCAGCAAATCCAGCCTTTGCTCTTTCGTCAGCATAGGCAAGTCGCCAGTTTCTTTTGCTGCCCTGGTGCCATATTCATGGCCAAAATTGCGATTGCCATTGAGCCTGGTATCGAAAGTAAAACCTTCATAGCCACTACTCTTCAGACCGACTTTTTCTGCATCAAATTCACGCGAACCGACCAGGAATTTTTCAGGACGGCATTCTGCATCTTTTTGATCGGCAGGGCAGGTCGCTGGCAGCAGTAAATCATACAGGGTAGGCACAGAACCATTATGCAGATATGGCCCGGTTGCCCAGATGCCATTCAATGAGCGCCCCTTGTAGGCTTGCAGCGAAGAGTAGGGCGTCATCGTCGTATCCGGGTTGTAATTGCCATGCTTGTTGGAGTCATGGATTTCATTGCCAAACCAGGCCTGGAAAATATTATGCAGCCATTCAGACCAGCGGCGTATGAAACCCTTGTCGGCATCTGGTGTCGTCACCACACCCAAAGTTGCCTTGGTCAGCAGGGCGGCGATAGGGGCTTTTTTGTCGAGCAGCACGTCACCCACGCCAGCGCCCACGTATTGATTGCGCAAGATGCCTGAATAACCTTCGTACTTGATGCTGTTATCGGCCATGGTAGGGTCGGTGCCGACTTCTTCCAGCTTGGACATATGGGCCACCACACGCCTTTGTGGTGAACTGCGGTCTATCTCTGCATGGCACTGTATGCAATAATTGGCAAATAGTTTTTCACCGCGCTTGATGCGGGTCTGGTCCAGCTTGCCCAGAATTTCTTGCGGCCATTTGGGCGACTGTAGTTCTGTCAGCTGGTTTTCTATACGGCGTAAATTCTCTGTATTGACCGAGCTATCATATTCAACCACCTTCTTGGTCCACCCCTGACCTGCGATCAATGAGGTAAGAGAAAAGTGCCTGCCCTCATGCCAGTCCAGCGAACCAAACACGCCGATGACTTCTCCTGTATTGCGCCCCAGTGGCCCCAGGCCACCATTGCCGCCCAGACCATTCCACTGCACATAATCATGCTGGGCAATATCCCACAAGAAGGGATAACTGACAGGTGCATCCGCCTTGATGAATAATTCCTGCCTGAGCTTGACGATATTCTTGGCCGAGGTCGCCACTCTTTCTATGATCTTGTCGCGATCGGCAGAACTGATATCCTGACCTATACCTGCCAGTGCCGTCTTCACTTCCTCCTCGGTTAATATTTTCCCCAGTACTTCTTCGATTTGCTGGCGGTTCAGCAGATGTTCCAGCGTGCGGTTGTAGATGCGGCCAAAAGCATCCAGCCGGGCATAACCATAATCGACAGGGCTGTGATTGATGACGTTATAGCTGGTCAGGCGCAGGGTATAAGTCTTGATGTCGGCAATGATATCTGCTTCGCTGCTATAGGCACCCAGCGCCATGACAGCTTTCACGAAACGCTTTTGCACATCGGGTTTATCCCTGACAGCCACCATTGCCGCAGTCAGGCCATTCAGAAAGCCTTGCATGTCAGCGCTGGCCGGGCCACCGTCGATGCGCATGCCTGTACCCTTGAAATTGACTTGCGCAGTATGGCAAGCCGCACAGGTAAAGCCCATGTAATTTTTGCTCAGGTAATTGTCTTTGACAAAACCTACCGGCAAAGCATCCGGGTTACTCGAGGTTTTTTTCTGCGGCAGGTAACGGTAGCGGTTAATGTTTTCATCACTGCGGAATAGTTCGGGCTTGTCAGCCTGTTCCAGCACCAGGAAAAAATCATAAGGCAGCAAATTCGATCCCTGGGTGGTGGTGTAGAACCACAGGCTTTGCTCAGGCTTCCAGTTTTGTTCGAGGTAGACGATCTTGCTGGCACTGTCGCCAAACACATCCTGCTTCACTGTCATTGCCCCGCGATCAGGGTCGCTGTCAGACACTTCCCAATGCTGGGTCAGCACGATGATCAAAGGCGGAAGGACGAACAACAAGATCAGCAACAAAAAGCCATGCCGTATTTTCAGTTTTATTTTTGGGATTTTCATCTGGCCCTCGCTAACCAGCAGTTGTTGTTGCTCTTGAAATTGAGTCAACAACTTGCAAATTTGATATTTGTTGTCATTATAGATGCTTTCCTTGCTGCAGTTTATATTTGTATAAAATTAGCAACAACTTGACTGCTGTTTTTATGACTGACTAAGCAGGGGGAAATGATGGGCATGACAAACGCAAAACGTCGCCAAGCAGAGAAGGGGATGCCCGGAACCAACCGGGCATTCCGTACATACGGTAGGAGCGGCTTCAGCCGCGAAAAAACTAGGGTAATATCTGCAAGCAGCAAGATACAGCTGCTGACACCTTAGCTTGAGCTAGTTGCGAAGCGCAATTACTCAATTAATCAATTACTCAGCTTGCGCAGTGCCTTTCTTGCGCCGCCCATCGACATAAATCCCCAAGCCCAGCAAGCTGCCACCGACCAGCAATAAGTGTACAAACCAAAGTGACGGAGATTTGCTGGCCAGGAACTGGAAGTAGAAGGTATATAAATTAATGATTAAAAAAGTGTAGGCATAGCCACGCAGCAATTGCAGATTGAAATGCAGGCTCGCCCATACCGAGCCGCCCGCCACCGCCGCCCACAAGATTGAAAACGCCAGGCGTTCGCCCTCGGTATCATCCCAGCGCACGTCATGGTTCTCGTAATAGCCAAACACACTTAAAAACCATAGCGACAGATTGATCAGCAGCAAGCCATAATGAAAATACACCCGTGCAAACGGTGCCAGGCGGCCACGCAAAAATTCCACATGCGCCCAGGCCAGGCACAGCACGCCAGCGCCTATGGCGAGGAAGCGCGCTGGATAAGTCATGCCCAGGTAATAAGCTCCCCAGCCAGAGATGTAGCCGGTTTCTGCCCCGCAAAAGAAAAAGAACAGCGCCAGCGAATACCATAACAGCAAGCGGTTGGCCAGCGCATACGCCAGTGCCAGCAGCAGGGCTGCATCAACACCCAGCAGTACAGGCCAGTTTTTGCTGCCACTGGAATGATGCAGGGCGAGCACGATACTCAGGCCCTGCAAGGCCATACCGCTTGCCAGTTCCAGCGCTTCGGCCAGGATGGGCATATTGCGGTGGGTTTTAAGCCAGTAGGCCAAAGCCAGTCCTCCGACAAAAGTGCCAGCCAGAGCGGCCTCACCCAGCAGCCACCAGTTCATATGCTCGCGCAGCAAAATGAGTATGCCAGCCACGCAGGTCAGCACACCCAGTACTGTGAATGAACGCACCAGTGCCAGCATATTCCAGGCTTCGGTCGGATAACGCAGCTTGATTTGCTTGGCTTGCACAGCGTCAATGATCTTCTGTGCGACCAGATCATCGAGTTCATTGTGTACCGCACGGTTGAGGTTGCGCTGGTTCATGCTGCACCTCCATCGGAGTTTTGAGCCTTGCTGTTTGCCTGGTTCAGGCGGTGGGAGATGACTTCCATCAAGGCACCCATGACAAGTAGCAGTGCCCCTCCAGCCGCCAGATAGCTACCCAAATCCAGCTGATTCCAGAACTGCTCATGAAAACGAGTAAACAGATTGATGCCAAAAAAAGTAATACCAAAACCGCGCAGCAAACCACTGTGCAGGCGCGCACCTGCTACGATCTGGGCGATGGTAGCAATACTGAATACAATGACCCAGAACGCAGTTCCAGCCTGATAGTGGTGCCAGACCGACAGTATCAGCAGCGACATGTTCAAGTACACCAGCCCGACAGCCTGCCAGGCCTGATAAAACCGTCCTGTGGCGGGGTAAGCCATGCGCTCATGGGCGTAACCGATGGCGATGGCGATCAGAGCGACCACACTCATCATCTCCGGGTCCTGGATAGCCAGCGCATACGTGGAACGGCCACGCATGGCCGACCACGAGCCCACCCAATGAAACAGCACCAGCAAAGCCAGTATCAGCAAATAAGTATTGTGACGCTGGTAAGCCAGGTAAAACGCCAGCGGAATCGTCAGCAATCCGGCCAGTATCAGCACGGTCTCGGATTCCAGATGCAGTACCTGGCTCAAAAACATGACCACCGTACCGGCCCACAAAGCCATGCCCACGGTGACAATAAACTTTGATGAAGTGGCATAGCGCTGCTGCACATCGTCCGCCAGACGCAAACCACCCCAGATTAAACCTATGCTGATGGCGGCCCCAACCAGTACCGCGAACATCAGCGATTGCGTCAAGGCACCGATCAAACCCATCAAACCAAGAAAAGCACAAAAGCCGCCAAAAATGCCGCAGTACTTCACTATCCCGATCAGACCAAACTGGCTTACTTCATAGCGTAGAGACAGCAGCTCATAGGCAGGTTTTTCTATCAGACCATCGGCATGCCAGAGCGCCAGGTCTTGCTGTAATTGCTGTTTGACTTGTTTGCTGGTCATAAATGTTTTGGAGTTTTAAGGGCAAGTATTAGCGAGCCGGCAGTCAATGAATTTTCCAGTCATCGCTGGCTTCAATGAGATTTTTGTGCATGAAAGCTTGCAACTTTCAAAAGTAAAGTATCACACAATTCATCATGACAAACCGATACATTTCAGTCTCGCTCAATTAACGCGATTAAAAACAAAAGAGTCGTGACCTGCATTGTTGCCAGGGATGATTCATGAGTCTTGCCCCTTTGAGTCCTTTATCCATGGCGAATTCAGATTGCTCATGGTTTTACCCAGAGAAATCATTCTGTTTCCCTTGGTCCGACATCCTGAGTTCCACATTTAACGGCGTAAAACCGCATCCTGGTGTCGTGGAAGGAATATCAAGGCTGGACTTACTCCATAGATGTGAAATTGTTAAATTTATATAAAAAAGTAATTATTTTCTAAGTTTGCATCAGAATTGTCATAACACGAACGACTTATTTTTATACTAACGAGTGAATAAAATGAAAGAAATCAAATTAATTGGATTGAGTGTGATGGCGGCAGTACTGCTGGCGGCTTGCGGCGGTGGTTCTGGAGGTGGTAGCACCAGCGCAGTGACACCGGCTGACGCCAGTAGCGGACCCCTGAGCAAATATGTGGGTGTCTGGAATCAGGGTTGCCAGAATCACGAAATTTTTACCACAACGATTAGCGCAACCAGTGGTGGCACAGCCTTATCTGTGTCTCAAAAAATGGAATACTATGAGAACGCCAATTGTACGGGTGCCATCGTCGCCACTGGCACTTACGCATCACCTTTCCTGGTCGCGCAACATGTCAGGACAGAAGCCAATGCCAGCGTCAAAATGCTGACCGGCGAAACGGTCGCCTCTTCAGTCGATGTCGTCAATGCGACTGCGAGTGGCGGCGCGATCAACTTTGTTGGTAGTGCAGTATCTTCTTCAGTAGTCAATGGCAAAACCGTCTGGAAATTTGTCTTCAAGGACGCCACCCTGACCCAGACTATAGAAGTTTCATCCGGCAGCAGGCAGGGCGCCTTCATGCTGCGCAATGGTGAATTGTTCACTATCCAGGCCATAGGCAGCTCATCAACTGCCTTCGCAGTTGAGAGCAGATATGTGCGTGCCTGATTGCATATGCTTGTGACTGCGTGATCTGTAAATAAGCCACCATGGGGTGGCTTGTTTTTTTGTGAAGGATTTTATTGGCCACTTATTTGGCTACTTAATTGTGTGATAAAGACTAATCTTTGCTCTCGCCGGATTGATTTTGACAAGCACTGAACTTATGGCTATCGTTCGAGAATATGCTGATTCAAACACGATCAATGCTTGATTTTTTGCAGCAAAAATCTTTACGGATCTGGAATAATTATGAAACATGTTTTCCTTTTAATCAGCCTGGCGATTGCTTGCTCTATGGTTTCCCATGCGCAGACCTTCAGCGCAAGCAGTAAAAATAATATGACGCCGGTTGCGGTAAGCAGCGCAGCCGCAACAAATTCTTTGACCATCACGCTGACGGCAAAGGGTGAATATATACTCAGCTCTGAAAAGGATAAAAATCTTAAAAAATCAGGCAAGCTGGGTAGTTCAGGTGATGTCGATGCATTAAATAAAAAGCTGCAGGAAATGAAGAGCGCGGCAAGTGAGATAAGAGTCAATATCAAGGCGGAGCAAGCTGCCAGATTCCAATATCTGGTAGACATTGCATCCACGCAGTTCATGCAAGCGCAGAATAAATTTACGATCACTACAGAAACGAGTCTGTGTACGGTACAGGCACCAACAGCCAGCTTGGCCGCAAACGCTGCACACATCACCGTCCTGATTTTTGCGACTGGCGATTATGCTTTGCAACTGAGTGATAAAGCGGGAACGCCAAAGGGTGGGAGCGTAAGCTACAGGCGCGAAAAAAAGACCAGCCTGGTTGATGCAATTGTACTAGCCAAAAAGACCGATGCCGGTATCTATGCACTGATTGAGGCTGACAAAGACGCACCGGTTCAAGCCTACGTAGATCTGGTCAATATACTCAACTCGGCATCTGTTGACAGGCAAATGATAATAGCCCAGAGCGCGGGAAAATCGACACAGTCTGGATCAGAGAAAACATCGGCCAAGACACAACAAGGTCGCATTGAAGAGCTGGAAGCGCAGCAGAAGCAGATACTGGAACAATTGAAGAAGATGAAGTAATTCTTATTTTTTGCTTGTTTGACCGTAGGCACTGGACGCGCGCTTTCTTGACCGCTACTTCGACCTGCACGTCATGACCCCGGTATAGCACGCGGTAGGCGCAGTACTGACAGGCGATACTGTAAAAAGACAGGAAGGGCTGGCTCACGGCGTCAGCAAACTTGATCTCGCCTATGCATGGCTGGAAAACCACCTCGAAGGCGACGCGTGGGCAAGCGGCGAAAATTTCACACTGGCAGACTGCGCCGCAGCACCTTCGCTTTTCTATGCAGACTGGACCCAGCAGATTACAGAAAAATATCCAAGACTACGTGCCTACCGCAGACGGTTGCTAGGTCGCTCATCAATTGCAAGGGCAGTGGAAGAGGCGAGGCCTTACCGGCAGTTATTTCCGCTGGGGGCACCGGACAGGGATTGAGGCGAGATAGATCAGGGATAGTTGTTCTGAAGAGTTGATGACCTGCAAGCTAGATTATGTGGTGATTTTTTGCGTTTGGTTTTCCGTTTTCGGAAAAGAAAATATCCTATGCAACAGATAGCAAGTAGCATAAAAGGCAGGCCAAACAAAACTGTCCTGGAAAACCCTGATCGTTAATGAAATATCATGTAATAGCTAGTTCATCAACTCAAGAGAAAAGTAAATCTATAAAATTCAGAGGGAAGTTTCCACCCAATTGTACGCTTCTCGCAGTGCTGAAAAAATTGAACTGACTGAGGAAATGCCATCAATGCAAGCACTAGCTTTGTTCAGATAGTCAAGTATGGAACTCTTATTAGGGCTGGACGTCTTTGTTTCTTCAATTACTTCCAAAATTAAAGTCCTTGCTTTGCTCTCAACTAGCTCAGGGATTTGATTTTTTCTGGTTGCCTCATTGAGTTCTTCTTTGATCAATTGCAGTTGTTCTGCCAAATCTTGGTAATTGCTCACAGAACCAATATTAATATCCCCAGCAGCGTTGTACTGATGTTAGTTTGCGCTGGATTATGACCCGGCGTTTGCATCAAATTCTGACCCACTCGTTTTAAGTTTTTTTAAGGGTTAGGTTGAGGCTAGTTTGGTCTTTTTTTCCTTTACGTGTGCGTTTGCTAGCTGAATTGACCCTGTCAGTTTGATCCACCTTCCACTTCCTGGCGAAGGCGGCCACCCGGTCATACGACCCTTCAAATCCCAGTTCTTTCAGATCCAGATGAAGTTGTTTCAA
>NZ_JBMPOS010000022.1:0-19256 GCF_049340345.1 Undibacterium sp. Di27W
GCCTGCCGACGTGAAGCGCGGTACACCATTATCAATCAACCAGCGGAACTCCCCGTCATATTGACGCAGACGGTACTCTATTGTGAAAGGTTTTCGGGCGTTGAGTGCTGCATTGTAGCTTTGGAGGCAGTTGTTGAGGTCATCTGGGTGGACACCCTCGATCCAGCCATGACCGGTCTCCTGGGCCATCGAACTACCTGTGAAGGCCAGCCAATGAAAATTGAACCAGGAGCGCAACTTGTCTGTTCCGCTGACCCAGATTAAAACAGGTGCGGCATCAGCCAATAGTCGAAACCGCTGTTCACTTTCCTTCAAATTTTCCTCGGCCTGCTTCTGGTCGCTGACGTCAAGTGTCACTCCGTCGAAACGGGTTGGGGTGCCGTCGGCGGCGTAAAATGTTCGTCCAATCGCCCGTATCCACTTGAACGCTCCGGTGTCCGGGTTGACCGTACGGTAATCCACCTTGTAGGGAGTTCTTCCCGCGATGCTTGCTTCTATGGCCAGGCGGGTTGGCTCCCTGTCATCTGTATGGATCAATTCGTAAAACTTTTGTATCGTTACACTGGCATCAGGCGGCAGGTGGAAATGCTCCTTCACCAAATCATCCCATTGCAGCACGTCGAAGGGCAAGTCGCAATACCAGAACCCGACACCGCTGCTTCGGCGGACGAATGCGAACCGCTCCTCGCTTTGTTGCAACGCAGTCTCAGCGCGAACCCGTTCAAGCGCCGCCCAGGTACGCTCTGCGGTATCCTCAATTAAAGCTACTTCTTGTTTGCTCCAGTTTCGTGCGTCAGATACGTGGACAGTCATCCCGGCCGCGAACCGGCCGTTTTTAATCAGTGGAACGTCGACATGCCCTTTCACCTGTATGGCAAAAAACGCGGCGCGTTCGCTGGCTGACCGATCAGGCTCTACTGTCGCATCTGTCTCAACTAAAGTACGTCCCTTAAGCAAGCTGGCGAGCACAGTGGGGCCGAAGGAAGAAACCGGATAGCGACCCGCGAGCGGCAAGACGCCTGAAGTGTAGTCCCGCTCGATCAAATATTCATCGCCAGTGATCTCAAAATAAACAACACGGTTTGCTCCCAGGTATTCACCCAACATCCGGCTTGCTTCAGCCTGTACGGCAGTCGCCTCCGATAAACGGGCAGCGTTTGATAGTGGTGTCACGTTCTTCGATGCAGCCGAAGCATATGGTCCGCATGAGGTGGAACGTATACTTGGCGAAGGTGTGGCACCAATTCGCAACAAGGTCGTTCTCACCTCAAAGTTCGGTTGGAACATCGATCTTCAGACTGGCGAGCGTCGGCCGGGGCTCAATAGTCGTCCTGAACATATCAAGCTGGCGGTTGAAGGCATGCTCAGGCGCCTTCGCACCGATCGAATCGATCTCCTTTATCAACACCGTGTCGATCCAAATGTCCCGATCGAGGACGTTGCCGGCGCGGTCAAAGATCTCATGACTCAGGGCAAGGTGCTGCACTGGGGTCTCAGCGAGATGGGGGCAGACACGCTTCGCCGCGCGCATGCTGAGCAGCGCGTTACGGCCGTTCAGAATGAATATTCAATGTTGTGGCGAGGTCCAGAAAAATGGGTTCTATCCCTTTGCGAGGAGCTTGGCATCGGTTTCGTGCCATGGAGCCCTCTTGGGGTTGGGTTCCTTACAGGTGCCATTGATGCAAAGACGCGGTTCGCGGAAGGTGACATCCGCAAGATCGAAACCAGGTTTTCGCCTGAAAACTTGCCACAAAATCTGGCGCTCGTGAAGCTGCTATGGAGCTGGGCGAACCGAAAAAATACAACGCCAGCCCTGATTGCGCTGGCTTGGCTCATGGCTCAGAAGCCGTGGATAGTGCCGATCCCAGGTACAACGCAACTGCCACATTTGCTCGACAATATCGGCGCGATTGAAGTACAGTTCTCGCAATCAGAGCTAGCCGAGCTGAACGCCGCTACGGCAGCGATTCAAATTCAAGGTGCCCGGCTTCCTGATAACGTGCTTGCATTCTCAGATATTGAGGCGCAGCCAAGACGCTGACGTTTTTGCATCATTACGTATCTGACATTCAGCCTACGCTTGCGGAATTTTAGTCATACACAAACACGTGAAGATTTTCACTTGTTCTACTGGCTACTGATGTATTGTTGGTAGTTACATAGAAGGTCGAACCAGTAAGGCATCCTAGTCAAGGAAGACTACGACCATGGCAATTTTTGAATGGATCATCGCGTTATTATTGGGCGCAGCGCTGCTCGCGGCTCTCGCACAAAAGATTGGCGCTCCCTACCCGACATTTTTAGCCCTCGGCGGTGTTTTGTTAGCCTTCATTCCGGGAAGTCCAAACTGGACGCTAGACCCGCATCTCGCCCTGACGCTCTTCGTCGCGCCAGTGCTCCTGGATGCTGCCTATGACACTTCGTTGCGTGACCTTCGTGCCAACTGGCGGCCTGTAGCAGGCCTGGTCATTGCGGCAGTCGGGACTACAGTGATTGCGGTTGCAATTGCTGCCAAGTGGCTCATACCTGGGATGCCTTGGCGAGTCGCTATCGCCCTCGGTGCTATCGTTGCGCCGCCAGATGCCGCAGCAGCAACAGCGGTGATGAGGCAGGTCAAGTTGCCACACCGGCTTCTGAAAATCCTGGAAGGTGAAAGCCTGCTCAATGATGCGAGTGCACTTCTCGTGTATCGCCTTGCAATCATGAGTGCAATAACAGGGACATTTGGGATAAGCAGTTTCGCGCCCGTGTTTCTGTTGACCGTTTTTGGCAGTCTTGCTGCGGGTATCGCATGTGCTTTTGCGATTCGTCCTTTGTTCAGCTTCGTGCGTGACGTATCGATCTCTGTCATTTTGCAATTCGCATGCACCTTCGGCGTCTGGATCGCTGCGGAAGAAATTGGCCTGTCAGGCATTCTTACCCTTGTTGCCTTTGCAATGACAATGGCACGGTACAGCGGACCAAATATCTCGGCACGCATGCGTATACCGGTCTTTGCAGTGTGGGAGACGGTTGTCTTTATCCTCAACGCCTTTGCGTTTGGATTGATCGGATTACAACTCCGCCCCATCTGGGAGAGGCTGGAAGTGGGCAGCGAACGAACTGATGCGCTGATGACGGCTGGCGTAGTCCTCATTGTGACGATTGCGGCGCGGTTTGCTTGGGTCATGGGATACACAGTCATCAAAAGACGGCTATTTGACCGCTCTAACACCGACGACAGCGGCAAGCCAACGTTCGCCAGCGGCTTTGTCGTATCTTGGGCTGGGATGCGCGGAATTGTCACGCTTGCCGCAGCATTTGCGATTCCAGGGACTTTGCCGAACGGCATGCCGTTCCCGTACCGTAACCTGATCCTGATGTGCGCATTTGCAGTTGTGCTTGGGAGACCTTAGTGTTGCAGGGGCTCACCATCAAGCTGTTGATTCGTCGCCTTGGCCTCATTGACGATGACCCAGTAACACGCGAGGTCCGCTTTGGTCGGGCGCGTGCCTATCAAGTAGTGCTTGATTACCTCAAGGGCAATGATTCCCTACCTGCGCAACTGCTGCGCAAGGAATACACCGCATTGCTTGATCTCAACACTGGGAACTCATCAGATGCACCGTTTGATGATGTTCCTGGAGGGCCACTGCGGCGAGATCTTATTGGGCTTGCTCGCAGGGAAGCGACAGAATTGCGCCGCACAGATATTATAGGTGACGACGCTTACCGCATATTGGTCAGGGAGCTTGACTGGGCCGAGCTGAGCGCAGGCGGCGACCGCGAATACTAAAATGGGTGGCTTGTTCAATGCAAAAGCCTGTCATTTTTGAAATGCAAAAGGGCGGTTCCCTTGGATGAAAAACGGTGGCCGGCTCAATGAAAATACTCACTCTGCTGGATGGCCTGCCAAGTACACTTTCCCTATGAAGGGCAGGGATGTTAAGGCGACACGCTACGTAAGCCAAGGGTTTTAGCTTTTTCTAAGAGTGAATCAACGGTCGCTTCGTCTTGGATGAGTGACAGAAACTCAATGCCGCTCCGTAGTCATATTTCTGTGCTTAGTTCAACCAGTTCTTCCAGTTCGCCTTCAGGATAGTTGGGTTCTACTGAGTTGCCTGTACATCTGCGAAATACGTGTTCATGACCGCCGTGGGTTAGGCCGTGAAATGCTGGAAAATTTGCCTTGTACATGCTGTGAATCCAAGCTGCACCGAATTCGGCATCGGTGCCAATTGCGTTCAATAATCCACGACAGTTTGGACAATTCCCTTGCTTAAATGCCGATATTTCAGCGTCTGATGCAAACTTGCTAAGCCAGAAAGCACGTACGTAACCCTCAAAAAGCGGCCGTGCAAGGGCAAGGCTTGGCCCAGGAAGTCTTGCCTCCAATAGGACGACAATTGCATCACAGATACCTAGGCAATTTTGAAAGTTTGAGACGCTGGTCAGCTCTTGATCACCACCGGAAAATTGGCGTTCGTTCATTTTTTCATACAACCAAATTCCGAACTCTTTTGCTAGAGCCATTGACGATGAGAATGACATGGAAGATCCACTAAATTATGTAGTAGTGCGGGCGAGCTGAATTTCCAGCCTCCCTGCTATGGTATATCGATTTTCATTTTAACTTAATTATTTGTCAATATTAAAAATGGGGATGTTACTCATTTACGAAGAAATCCTTACGGTACCCCTAGCAGGCAATGATGACTTTGTTCCGGCGCAGGTGCATTACTGATCATTGCCTATCACCTAGAAATCAATGCTATTACTCAATTAGTGACAGGGAGGGTGACCAGCTCTGGTCGTCGATTGCAAACCGACAAAGGCAAGCCGCCTGATCGCGAACGTGATCATCTACTACAACTCGGCCATCCTGTAGCACCTGCTGACGAAGTGCGAGTCCAGCGGCAACGCCAAGACCGTGGCGTTGATCACCCGGATGTCGCCGGCGGCCTGATGGCACATGCTGCTTAACCGACACTACACATGCCAGAGCGGCGGTAATATGATTGACCAGGACGCGCTTCTTGCCGGGATGGAATTGCGGTGACGCAATTTTCTGGGGTTCCGGCTTAGAACCCCGGTAAGGATCCATTTCTGAATTGCTATTCACCAATCCCATCCGGATCCGTTTCCTTTGGACCAATTTCCCCGATGTTTCCGTTGCCCGTCATTTTCAGCTCCTCTTCAAGAACGCCACCATCCGGCAAATCCAATTGCCGCCAATCTTCTTCCACGACCAGGGTAGTGGAGGCCACAACTGACGCCAAAGCCAATTCCTTGATCATCGCATCCCTCTGTAAATTAAAGGCTGTCAACTGCCCCTTGAGCGCATTAATTTCCCCCCTGGACGCGTCGATCGTCGAACGTGCATTTTGCAACTGACTTTTCACCAGATCTACCTCGGTCTGATTTCTGGAACGCAGAGAAAGCGCTTCACCCTCCCAATGCAACGACTTGGCTCGGGCCTCTTCAATCTGCTGCAGCATATGCCGCTCCATCCCACGATAGCGCTGCTCATTCTGGACACCGGCCGCTTCAAACTCCGCCAACCGGCTCTTATGGTCCGCATTCAGATTGGCCTGGCTGTCTTGGTATTGGGATGACAGTTGCTGCATCACCTCCATATGCCGCCTGTCGCGCTCGTCAATCGCCTGCTGCATAGCCTCCAGCCTTTGTAAAAGCACACCTTGTTCCGCTTTCAGGCCATCACTCATTTGCAAGGCCTGCTGCAAGCGCTCCTGAGAAACCGCCAGGCTCGTCGTCTGATCAGCCAATTCGTCTTGCACTTGCTCCAGATGTCTTTGTTTCTCCTGAACAAGCTCAACCATTTGGGCATGCTCCTGTGTGAACTGCGCACGCTCCTGGTTCAACAAGGACTTTTCGTGGGCGAGATGCCCTTGAGCCGCCGCGGTGGCCGTCGCCCATAACTGCCGCATGAGCTCCGCCACTTCATCTGGCATCCCCTGGCCAGCCGTTTGCGCACAGTGATGACTGAACAAACGCTCATACCAGGCGTGGATATCGGCCTGAACGTCCGTATCCGATCCCCCTTTGTAATAACCGCGCATTTTAGAAACCGATGGCTTTTGTGATGCAGCAGCCAGGGCATTACACGCAGCCCAGACTGCTTCACGCCTGGTGTAAGAACGGTCGGACAGGACAGAAGTGGACATATACATTTCCTGAAGGAAGAAAAGCTAAAAAAAATTGCCATTAGCTTAATGAAATCGGCGACAACCCGCAAAAGAAGAGAATTTTCTTTTTAAGCACACCTAAATAATAAATATATTATTTTAAATCGTCAATATCATTACGTTTAAACTAACATTTGCATGATTATCTTACTTATCATGAATTATTTAAGATGAATTCCTTTTGTATAAGTTACAACTACATTGGAAACGAGTATCCGCGTGAAACATTCGAGCGAAAATAGATGCGAAATTTAGATGAAAGCCTTATCTGGTAAGGCTTTCCGGGAAGTTGAGAAGCTCAAATGATCGAAGTGAATGTTTCACGGCGGCCATATTGTTGTTAGCATGCTTTTTCGAGTCTTTTATAAAGACGGAAAAATAAACTCAGCAGTATTAAAAGACACCATTAAACTGATCGTCTCTCAAAATTTTAGCCGAGAAGATTGCTTTTCGAAATCGCAAGAAAATGAAGAAAATTTCACAAACCATTTTGCTAACCGTTGCCACTCTGTGCGCTTGCGCTGACAATTTTGCTGCTGATGAGCAGTTATCACCCAAATCCAACCAAGCAATGAAGCCTGATTCTCCAGTATTTCCAAAGGCGCAAGTACGTGCATTTCGTGCGAATAGCAAAGATTGTCATATAACTTACCCGCCTGAAGCAGTTTCTAATAACGCTACCGGAACAACTCGTATGCAACTACTAATTGAGATTGATGGAAGTGTTGTTGACAAGAAAATTTATGCCTCGAGTGGGTTTAGGATACTTGACTCAGCAGCATTAGATGGCATTGGAAAGTGCAGGTTTGCACCAACGATAAAGGATGGAAAACCAGAAAGGGCATGGGCCTATATAAAATACCGCTGGAATTTGGATGAGGACTAACGTATTAACCGACTAGCTACCGCAGAACTGAAAAAAGTTCTGCGTTAACATCACATTTAACAGTGCTCAATTGCGTGCAAACTCACTGCAGTTTCAGAGATAGAATTGGCATAGACGCCCTCTTACAAGCCCTCAGTGATCAAATTCCACGCGGTACCTTACAGCGCAGGCTGGTTCTCCTCATAGACCAAGGCCGTACCTACATACTTATGTCTCGCGGCCGCCACGATCTTCATGAGTTCATGCGCAAAGTACGTGAACTCGGCTAAACCTGGCCATTAGGCATACCAGAACATTAGTGGATGCGATGCCAGTGCAATCTATTCAGACTTGTTGCACCCCAGCTTACCGGACTTTGAAAAATTTCTTGCATAAAACGCATCATTGCGAACACTGGCAAAACCCAAGGCTAGGGGGCAGAAGAGTCAGGGCTCACAAAAGATAGCGGTTGGTTTGTTGGCGGTATAGGCCAGGGATATCTTCGCTTGCTCCAGCTCCGCTTCCATTGCGGCCAGGTCGGTATTCCAGGTTTCTTGGAACAAGTCGCGTTGTTCAGGGGAGAAGGCCTCGTTTTATGGGCAAAACGCATGCGGCGGTGATGCGCCAATTCCAACGTCAGGGCGTCGATCTTAAGATGGACATTCTTGATGACACCATCCTTTAAGGCGAGTTCGGCCGATTGTGAAGCGATCAGTTGCGAGGATCGCTCCACCTGCTCCAAGAGGGCGTGTACCTGCGCTATCACGGCGGGGTCGTTATTCTTGAGGGCCAGTTCAGTGAGCAAATCCATGTTGTTATGTTAACGGAATGTTGCTTGCTTGCCTGCCTATGCCTTACAGCCCAGCCTGTATCTTGTTTACAACTGCCACTGTGCTGACGGCTCCGCTGTCAAGCGCTGCCAGTCGACGCCTGCAATGAGCCATTGCCATTGCGCTTGGCTCAGTTCGCACACCTTGTCACCCGGCTGTGGCCAGACGAAGTGGTCGCGATGCAAGCGCCGCTGGCATAGCCACACACCGTTGCTGTCCCAGGCGATGAGTTTGAGGCTATTACGCCGACGGTTGGTGAAGAGGTAGGCGGTGCCATTACAAGGTGCGCACCCCAGTGCTTGCTGGACTTGTAATGACAGACCATCGATGCCCAGGCGCATGTCAACCGGCGACACAGCCAGCCACACCGCATCCGGCGTCAGGCTCATTGCAGACATTGCAACAACTCGCTCAGCCAAGCTGCGGGCAGATCCGATGGCAACGTAACGGTCCAGCCGCTGGGACTGCGCAGCGTCAGCGCTGACTGTGTCGTTGGCATCGTAGAGAATGCGGGTTTAATGGCCACCGCCACCAAGGACTTAGGCTTGTCGTGCTGGGTAAAGCTTCTTGCCCAATACCCCATTCGCTTGATGTCGAGACTGTGCTCTCTGGCAAAGGCCGCCTGGCTGAGGCCGCTTTGTCTCCATTTCTCTATGCGGACTTTCCACTGCGCTCTACGGGCTTCATTATTCATCTGGATCTCCAATTCGAAAATTGAAGTATCACTAACCACATTACATTTTTATAGATGGGACGGTTGAGCGCTTACAAAGATGTGAACGGGAAACTTATCGTAACTGTAAAATCCAACGATCAACGTAAGCCAGGGTTGCCAGGTCAAAATTATCAAGAATCTAGCCGTACAAATACTAGATTTAAAAAAGCACAAGACAACGAAACAGTTGGATTTCAGCGATTTCGAGTAGCCTCTTCAAAGAAGACTGCGCAAAAACTCAAATAGAAAGTACATATCATAAGGAAACACTCAGAATATGTTGAACCTAGAACAGAGAGAGCAATAAATCAGAATATCTAAGATTCCGCATAATTTGCTATGTTTAATTATCAATTAAATAACAAAAAATATGCCTTTTACGCCATTCCATTTTGGCTGTGGTGCTTTGGCCAAAACCGTAGCACCAAAAGAATTTAGCTTTGTCGCATTCGCAATTGCACAGATTGCGATGGCCATAGAACCAGGCATTAGGCAATATGCCACATTGACATTTCGCGCCAACAATCTGGCGCATAAAATGGCACAAATTCATTTGCGCGCCACTTTATTTGGCGCGATAATGGCATGAACAGCGCTATGCAGACCCAAAAATGCAAAAACCCACCCTCCCCCAAGAGCTTGAACACCTGGTTGAGCTGATTTCCTTGCATGACGACGGTATTGGCATAGACGCCCTCTTACAAGCCCTGAGTGATCAAATCCCACGCCGTACCTTACAGCGCAGGCTGGCTCTCCTCATAGACCAAGGCCGCATCCAATCTAGCGGAGGAAGTCGTGCATTACGCTATATGCGCAGCCAAACGGTGCCAGAAGCATCAAATGGCAACCAGGTCACGACGGCAGGCACGGCGTCTTCCGAGATGTATGTACCCATTTCTCCGGAAAGCGAAAAGATTAAAGCCTACGTGCGTCAGTCGCGTCAGTTACGCACGCCGGTTGGCTACAAGCTTGAATTTCTCGAACAGTACCACCCCAACCTGACAGCTTACGTCCCCCTGGGCCTGCGCGAGCAACTACACAAGCTGGGACGTTCACCAGCTGAACAGGCCCCCGCTGGCACCTTCGCCCGTGACGTGCTGAATCGCTTGCTAATCGATCTTTCGTGGGCCTCTTCACAACTTGAAGGGAACACCTACAGTCGTCTCGATACAGAGCGGCTGATCGAATTCGGCCAGGCCGCCGAAGGTAAGAATGCATTCGAAACCCAGATGATCCTGAACCACAAAGAGGCCATCGAATATCTGGTGTGCAATCCAGAGCATGCACAACTAAATACGGACACGATTATTGCCTTACATGCCTTCTTGTCAGATGGATTAATGGCTGATCCTTCGGCTTGCGGCCGTATCCGTAGCCGTGCCGTGGAAATAGCCGGCAGCGTGTATTTGCCTGTCGCCTTGCCACAGCGCCTGGAAGAATTATTTGGCATAGTCATCAAGATGGCTGCAGAGATTCAAGATCCATTCGAGCAAGCTTTTTTCTTGATGGTCCACCTACCCTATCTGCAGCCCTTTGAAGACGTCAATAAACGAGTCTCAAGGCTAGCAGCCAATATTCCTTTCATCCGCCACAACCTGTGCCCCCTGTCCTTTATCGATTCGCCGCAGCAAGCCTATGTCGATGCCATGCTTGGGGTGTATGAGCTAAATCGCGTCGACCTTTTGCTCGATGTTTTTGTGTGGGCGTATGAACGCTCTTGTCAGCAATATGTCGCCGTGAAACAAAACCTGGTTCCACCCGACATCTTTCGTCTGCGCTACCGCCAGGCGTTGGCAGAGCTGGTAGCGGCCATTGTTCGCAGCGACGCATTTGCCACAGAGGCGGCCGTACGTGCAAAAATACCTGATCAGGTTACCGATGCGGACAAGGATCATTTCATCGAATTGGCGCTGGCAGAATTCAAAACCCTGCATGCCGGCAATGCTGTTCGTTTTGGTCTCAGGCCTCTGGAGTTTGCCGCCTGGCAGGAGAAACATGGCGGTGCGACATGATTGAGATTCACTTTATGATCAAGCAGACGAATTAACCGAAACTATGCCAGAGATCGAAGAAACAGCTACTCCCGCGCCCTTCTTTGCCCTAAGCAAACTGGAAAATGCCCCTGCTTCCACCCTCGACGGAACATCAGGCATCAACCGGGCAACGTTGACTCCATGGATCACTGCCAGTAACGACTCAGAAGCCATCAAAGCCTGGTTGCGGAATTTTGATGCGGAATCGCATACTTACCGTGCCTATGAAAAGGAAGCGCTGCGCCTGTTACTGTGGGCAGTCCTGGAACAAAAAAAACCCTTATCCAGTCTGGTGACAGATGATTTTGAAGAGTACTTTAAATTCCTGGCCAGTCCGCCAACGCATTGGGTAAGCACGGCCAGAGTAGAAAGAGAATCACCAGAATGGGCACCCCTGCGTGCCCCCCTCAAGCCAAGCAGCATCAAACAAGCAAAGGTCATCTTAAACGCGATGATGATCTGGTTGGTCAATGCCAGGTATCTGGCTGGCAACCCGCTGGCCATCGTCCGCCAGAAAAGATCAAGTCAAATCAAGCGCCCGAGTCGTTATTTGCCGATGACTACTTGGGAATTCTTTTGGGATTGGCTGGAAACCTGGCCGGAAATAACCGACAGACAGCAACGCGACAAACTGCGTATCCAAATGCTCTTCAGCCTACTATATGTCACTGCTGCTCGCCTCTCAGACGTGGCACAGGCGACCATGGGTGATCTACGTCAGGATGATGATGGTTACTGGTGGTGGCACGTCGTAGGTAAAGGTGAAAAAGAAGGGGAAATCCCGATTACGCCAGAATTGTTGGGATGGATTAAGCGATACAGGATGTTGAACGGACTAAGCCCCCTCCCCTCCCCTGGAGAAAACATTGCGCTGTTCTTCCGCAGCAATGGACCAAGTGAAGAACGGCTTAGTGACAGCGTCATTTATCGGACAGTAACAAAAACCATGCGCAAGGCTGCGGCTGAGGCGGATTTGCGAAAACAGTTTGATATTTCTGCTAGGTTACGTGATGCCTCTACACATTGGATGCGGCATACCGCCCTCACCCACCAGGCACAGGCCGGCATGAACATTGTGACTATCAAGGCGAATGCGCGGCACAACTCAATCGCTACTACCTCGAAATATCTGCATGATGAGGAAAAGCTTCGTCACAAAGAAAACCGCGACCAGGTGCATATACGGAGATCCCAAGGTGAACTGAAGGAATGAGAGTCCGGTAAAGTCCAATTAGCTATCGTTATCAGCTCAATAGTTGCACGTCCAATAAAAACAATGTTATTATTTTTAAATGTATTAGTTTCGATTTGATCTGACAGAAGGTCCTTGCAAAAGGAGAGATTACCCGGTTTGATAGAGGTGCGAATCTTTATAAAACCAGCACGAAAGTGCCATAGGAGTAATCTCATGAATAGTATTTCTCAAAACGTCATTAAACACAAGGTTGGGCTGCTCAACCTTGCTGCCGAACTAGGTAACGTGTCCCGAGCCTGCAAAGTAATGGGTTTTTCGAGGGACACATTTTACCGTTATCAGTCTGCCGTTGAGAGCGGTGGAGTTGAAGCTCTGATCGATTCCAACCGGAGGAAGCCAAATCTGCGCAATCGTGTTGATGATGTCGTTGAAGACGCAGTTAAAGCGTTTGCAATTGAACAGCCAGCATTTGGTCAGGTTAGAGTTTCCAATGAGCTACGTCGACGTGGAGTGTTTGTGTCGCCCTCTGGCGTGCGTTCAGTCTGGCTGCGACACGATCTCGAATCGTTTAAGAAGCGGCTCTCAGCGCTAGAGAAGCATGTTGCCCAAACGGGTGAAGTTCTGACTGAAGCTCAAGTTGTCGCTCTCGAACGTAAGCAGGATGACGACGTGGCAGTCGGTGAAATTGAAACTGCACATCCTGGTTATCTTGGCAGTCAGGATACTTTTTACGTTGGCACTATCAAGGGCGTTGGGCGTATTTACCAGCAGACATTTGTTGATACCTATTCGAAGGTTGCTACAGCCAAACTCTACAGTACCAAAACCCCGATTACGGCTGCTGACCTACTCAATGACAAGGTATTGCCGCTCTTCGCCGAATACGAAATGGGCTTAATTCGAATCTTGACTGATCGGGGAACCGAGTACTGCGGCAGGCCAGAGTCGCACGATTATCAACTCTATCTTGCGTTAAATGAAATCGAACACACGAAAACCAAGGTGCGTCACCCTCAGACCAACGGCATCTGCGAGCGCTTCCATAAAACCATTCTGAATGAATTTTACCAGGTCACGTTCCGGAAAAAGATTTACTTGTCGATTGATGAGTTGCAGAAAGACCTTGATGACTGGCTGTATTACTACAATCACGAACGTACTCATCAAGGAAAAATGTGTTGTGGTCGTACACCAATTCAAACACTAATTGACGGAAAGGAGGCGTGGCACGATAAAATCACAAAACTAAATAACTGAATTTGATCTGACAATTCCGCACTTCAAACCGGGTGACTGTCAGATCGGGGCGCAACTACTACATTTTAAGCCTTGAAAGGCATGAAATTCAAAAGTAGTCACCTAAAGCAAATGTCGAAGAATACCCTTCCCTCTGGTATGGATGGTATTGCCGTAGTCTTAACAGCTCCCCCTCTTTTCAAAAATCATCGTTCATCTATAGCCATCTATTGATGAGCTGACGCTCAAGCTTTTCACCGCCGTTTACCGGCACCTACTCCACAAAAGACTCTCGGGAACAATCGCTCCCGTCGGATGCATTGTTTCCGCGCCTTTCAAAACGAGGAAATAATGATCGAAGCAACTATCCAAGAAGTGTCGACTCCAGCCATTCAAGGAGTAGTCAACACTACCCTCCCCTACCGCCTTTCAAACGGCCAGGTCGTCGATGAAAATACGACCACGGTGCCTCTCAAATATCTTCAAACAAAAGAAAATCCACGGACTGTATTTGACTACGATTCCAATGACGGTTTCGACCAAAGTATCAAAGAACACGGCGTCCAAACACCGGTATTGATCGCAGTCGATGAAGAAAGCGATTTGATTGTTTTCGTTGGCGGCCGTCGCACCCGTAGCGCCAGGACACAATTAGGCGAAAACTACAACATGCCGGTGCGATTCATGAGACTGAATCTCACGCAACGCAGGGCTGCAGCCCTAATCGAAAACTACCATCGAGAAAATCCCTCACTGACCGAAGAAGGCAACCACGCCTCCAAGTTACTGGGCGCGCTTGGCAACAACCGCGATGCAACGGCCAAATATCTTGGATGGACGCGTTCCAAACTGGACACACGCCTCGCTATTTTGGCACTCATCGACATCGCACAAGTAGCCCTCAATTCCCGGCAAATCAGCCTGGGAATAGCCGAGCTCCTGGCAACACTACCCAAAGAAAAGCAAGCTGCGGTCCTGGCCATCATCCAGTAGAAGAAACTCACGGAGAGCATGGTCAAGGAATGGATACTCAAAAATGCCAAGACCATGGCCAATGCCATTTTTGACAAAAAAGACTGTGCTGCGTGTCCTCATAACAGTGACCTGCAGGCGAGCCTGTTTGCCGAAAATATTGGAACTGGCGCATGCTCAAACCCCAGCTGCTTCGACAAAAAAACCGATGAAGAACTGGAAATCAGGAAGCTTGCCCTAGCAGACGAATTCCCGACTGTCCGCTTTATCAACGTAGGAGAAAAACACACCGTCATCAAGATCCAACCAGATGGTGCAACTGGTGTAGGCGCAGACCAGGCAGAAGCATGCAGGAGCTGCGCAGACTACGGAGTGCCATCTCAAAACTCCCAGACAGCTTCGGTAAGCCATTCAAGAATCAGTGTTTCAACTTGATTTGCCATGCCGGAAAGCGGCTGCAAACGTTGCGGCTACTCAACCAGTCGCCACCGAACAATCTTCCACGGAAGCAGGCAAGACTACACAGACGTCTTCCAGCAGCAGTACTGGCAAATCTACGCCTACTAGCGCGGCGACACCAAAAGCAACAACCACGTCCGTCATTGAATCCCAAAGGATTAAAGACTACCGGGTTGGAATTTGGCGTTCGGCGGAAAAATCAGTGATCAGGACGCGATCCAAGGAAAGCGTCGACATTCTCTTTACGCTGGCGATGACCAACACCCTGAGCAAGGTCGATTCTTCCAAGATTCGTGATGCATTGGGCACCATGACCGGCAGCCCGGCAGCAAAAGTCAAAGGCATCAAAGAGTCTGCCAGTCTGGCAAATAAGCTGGACGAGCAACAACGACAAAAATGCCTAACAGGCCTGGTCAAACACCTGGGCAAGACTTTCAGCAGTTTGATGAGCAAACCAAAAGAAAAATTCATCACCAGCTTGATGAAGAGCGGCTTCTCATTCGACGAGGTTCTTCCGAAGGTCATGAAATACCCCATCAAATAAAGACAAACACACATTCACCACTTTCAAAAAAAGGAATTTCCATAAGCAATTTTCAGACAATCTTACCTTTCTTGCAGCAATGCAAATCCCTCCACCTTCTGATGACTTTGGACGGCGGATTGGTCAACGTGCAGGTACATCCTGTTCCTTTACCTGGTGCCACGGATGGTCTGCGTACCCCGATGGTGCTTAAAGGTTCAGCCCAAGAACTCGATGCCGGGTTTGAAGCAACCATTCTTTCTTATGTCGGTGGCAACCAAGCCATTCTCGAACAGATTGAGACAACCAAAGCCTTGCTGGAAGCGGAACGACTACAGTTGGCCAACAAAAAGGCCTCTGGCAAAGCTGCTGCAAAAAACAAACCTTCAGCTTCCACAACAGAAGCAGACGATAGCGAAGAAGAACAGAACGAAGAAGGCGATAGCAACTCGGCGGCTCCAGCAGAAACGCAGCAAGCTGAAGACAGCGATTCCGCAACGACAGCATCTTCCGCCAATCCACTTGACGAAATTAATCTGTTCTAAGGAAGGCAAGACCCATGGCACTCACAGTAAATCCCATCACCAGAAAATTCAAATACAACGGCATGAAGCTGGACGACCCTGCTAGCCATATGACACCAGAGCAGGTGAAAGAACACTTTTCGTTGATCTATCCAGAGTTGCTCAATGCGAGCATCGATGGCCCAGACCTCAAGAACAATGTTCATCACTACAAATTCTATAAAGCCGCTGGCGGAAAGGGATAAGTCACGAACCCATCGATTGAAGATTGGCTAAGTCAATCCCAGTCAATGGAAACAGAACAGGCACCTAGGGTGCCTGTTTTTATTCTGATTGCCCAACAAAAAAAGGAAATGGAAAAATGCGCAAACCTTTTGAGTACTATACAAGCCTCACCACACCCAGAACAGAATGCCTCACAACTCGCACTCCCTCCTCCATTCTGAGTTTGCCTGATTTGGAACATTCCGTTCCTGTTGCCTTTGGTAGCGGAACTGATAGCTCCGTAATAAGCCTTGCAAGGAACCTGGCAGAGATAGGGCTAATTACCCCTGACGATAGGCAAAAACACTTTTCACTGGAAAAGACTCTCGCCCTGGTACTCAACAGAGAGTGTCTCAAAGTAACTGGTGAGCTGAAAAAAATCCATCTCAGTTTCACCTGGAACAATCCTGAGAAATGGATGACCTATCAAAACGATAGCTGGGATGTGCAAAATGTAACAAAAATAATTGGTCCTGGAAATTGCACAATCCTTGAAATAGAACTAGCAAACAGCGTATGCCAGAACGAATTAAGAATAGACAGCGCCATTGAACAACTCAATGCCTGCCATTCCTACCTCACCGAAACCATTTACGCTGCGCTGGAAAACTGCAGTCGCAAAAGTCTCGGAGTAAGCACATACAAAAATCTTCTTGAGCGGTTTGAATACCAAGTCATCCGAATTCTTTCAGAACCAAGTGAGGAGGACGATGAGGACAGCTTCTATGAAATTTATATGAGAAAGACTTGTCAGAATTTATAGCGGAAAATACTAGCGTAAAGGGGAACAAGAAAAATTTCCTTATCCATGGATTATCTCTGCCAAAGCCGAGCTGTCACCCTACAAAACTCACACAATTTACTGCAAGGAAACTACTCCAGTCATGGTCAAGGCTGTGATCAATGCTGCATTGCCGCTCGCTGAGAAATACAGTGCTGACAAGGCCAATTTGGGGTGTTTGCTCAGCAATGAGAGCATTTGGGACGTCGCCTAGCTTTCATTTTTTGATGCAGATCCGACCGAACAACTACACGACGATCTTCTCAATCACGAATTCAATCCTTGTGCGGACAGCTATACGGAGTCCCTGCATCAGAGCATTTTCAGACATAGCGATCCTAAGGAAGCCAAGGCATCTTGGGACGAACTCTGCACAGGATTGGAACTGATCGCTGCCCTGGACAACATGCTCTCTTCACTAAACGAATTCAATCAAAATAATCATGATAAAGAACACACTGACCAGCAATAGTACTTTGGTGGAATTAACTAAAGCCATATTGTTTTACTCCTCCAAAGCCAGTAGTGACCTAGTTATTTCCGTCCACGACGTGGAACAACTCAATGGAAAGCCACAATCAAGGAAGGAAGATTGGCTTCCCAGCGAAGCATACGGAAATTCATCAAACTCGTAATTGGCCAAAAGGTCAAAAATGAGTTGGATTTTTTGCCGATCAACATCCTCACTCAAGACGACAACAATGTTATTTGGTGGGTCCCGCCGGGCAAGCAGCGAGTTTTCTTTAATTCTGGCGCCGACAAGATGTCAAATATCAATGCAGAGATTGAACTTCCAGGCTTGGTTTTTGCCCTGATCGAATCGAACTGGTACGTCTTTGCGGTAGAAGGGACGTTCCGTCCCGAACCGACAAGCAAGGTATTTTTCTCGCCCTTTTTTAATGTGTGGGACAACCATCAAATCTGCGTTGGCTCAACCAGGGTACCAAAAAACCGAAAGAAGGTGGATCAGTGGAAAGCGGCATTTTTTTCATCTGCGTTCACACACAACAACTATAAATCCAAAAACAGTCAACTAACTGACGGTAGAACCCGTGCCGCGCTTTGGAAGTCATTAATCAAAACACGACCCGGGGACTTAACTATGGAGGTGCTTCCTCCGACTGGTCTCTCCATCGCAACCTTCATCAAGGAGGGTAGCCAACATGCACCCTAATGACTTTTTCATTCAGCAAAATGTTCCAACAGTCGCGTACCCGAAATTCGGTCCCCACGTTTCCTTGGAGCAAACAGGCCATCGCTTTCTTCTAGGCTCCAACGGCCTATGGTTGGAACTACGTCGGCCATGGCTATACGTAGTGCGGCGTATTGCCGAAACTTCTTACCCACAAATTCCATATGCGAGTGTGCAAGAGGAATTGGATCTACCGCTACTACCCACGAGTGTTATCAACCAATTTGCCCAGGCATCGAAGGACGTACTACCAAATGAATCTGCAGCATCGATCTTCTTAAACCAGGAAACCGGTGAGTGGAGACTGGAAATGCTTCAGGGATTATTTGTCAATCATGAAAATTTTGATTACCGTTCGCCCCCCCAAGGGATGACGAAACCTTGGTAATCGACATTCACTCGCATGGATTTTACCCGGCGTTCTTCAGTGCCAAGGACAATCTTGACGACAAGGACACCACCAAAATCGCTGCTGTGATTAGTTTCACAAAAAGCGCTGATGGTGAAATTCACTGCAATGCCAAGTTTCGACTATGTATCAACGGCATTTTTATTCCAATGATGCCAAAAAAATTTAACAATCAAATTAAATTACAGGAACAGAATAATGATGGAACATACTATTAGATGGGGCTTGTTCGATCACATTATCAAGGTCGCCGTGGTGGGTGCAGGTGGCACAAGATCACAAATAATGACCGGTTTGGCCAGGCTTCACCACGCAATGGTCGAGCTAGGTCACCCTGGTGGTTTGTCTGTGCCCCTGTATGACGACGATGTTGTTGTCTCAGAAAGCAACGTAGCCCGCCAGGCTTTCTATCATGGCGATATAGGAAATTTCAAAGCACCTGTTGTCATCAACAGGATCAACTTAGGTTTTGGTCTTAACTGGGAAAGCGAATTTGAAAAGGTAACTTCAGAAACTGATTTGGCCGACGTTGACCTCATAGTTGGTTGTGTGGACACAAGAAAAGCGCGACTTGCTATTTTTGACGCTGCAAGCAATGGAAGCTAGGCTTATTGGTTGGACTGCAGAAATATGCTTAATGCTGGCCAAGTGATCTTAGGCGAAATTGGACATATATCCCAAGAGGTCGACCCTAGACTGCCCCACATTGCCGACTTGTATCCAGAAATGATAAATCCTGCATTGGATGAGAAGGACGAGATACCCAGCTGCAGTCTCGCTGACGCACTTGAGAAACAATCACTCTTCATCAATTCAATCGTATCAAGCATGGCCTGCAATATTCTATTCGAGTTATTTAGATTCAGGAAAATACGGGATCATGGTTGTTTCATAAACCTTAAACTGAACAGGATCAACCCAATTCCGATTTGCTATGATATGTGGTCAAGGTTGGATGTGGACCTTTCAAGATGGCAGCATAAAAGAAAAAGGAGCGGAAACTCCTTTTTTTTCGTCCAATTTTTAATTCAAACCGTCGGGTAAACGTCCCTAGTAGGGACGGTTTGCTGAGT
>NZ_JBMPOS010000022.1:19351-60818 GCF_049340345.1 Undibacterium sp. Di27W
GAGTGTCCCTAGTAGGGACGGTTTGCTGAGTGTCCCTAGTAGGGACGGTTTGCTGAGTGTCCCTAGTAGGGACGGTTTGCTGAGTGTCCCTAGTAGGGACGGTTTGCTGAGTGTCCCTAGTAGGGACGGTTTGCTGAGTGTCCCTAGTAGGGACGGTAGACAGGTCGTAAGGCGCCTGCCTGCTGTACTTACTAAAGAGTGTCTTTTTTTGATTCGAGAAGATCAAAAATTAATTGCTCTATTTCGGCTGACACATTTTGTTTGTGAATCTTCACTTGCACAGAGTTCTTCTCGCTCGATACAGAGAAGACAGTCTTACCTGCAGCATTGGTTACTATTCTGGACTCTGCGGCAACCTTTGGAGCAATTTTCGACCTTACCCACCCAACAGCGCGAGACTGATCCAGATCGCCGTCAACAACTTTGGAGATAGCTTCATTTACAAGCTCTGGATTTGTTTCACAAAATGCTGCCAGTTGATCCGCCGTGTTACTTCCTATTGCGCTAGGCTTTTCCATCAATTTTTCTAACGCAACATCCGGAAACTTTGCAAACTGGAACAAACGAGAAATCTCGGAACTTGAGAGGTTCACTGCTTTAGCCAGTTTGCCTTGGCTCGAATATGCGCCCAAATCCATAAGGGTTTTGAAACCCCTGAATAATTCAAAAGCAGATGTTGGTTTATGAAACACATTGTCCAACACAGTCGCTTTGGCCGCTTCGATATCCCCCATCTCTTTTACAATAGCTGGAATAGATTCCTGACCGTTAAGCTTGAATGCTTCAACCCGGTGTTCACCTGCAATTAATTCATACCATCCGTCAGGTAGTGCACGCACAAGAATGGGGCTGTTGAGTTCACCGCTGTCGATGTTCTCGGCAAGTTCTGCAATGAATTCATCCGCTTCCTGGTTGAAAATTCGATTCTGATAGCGACTCTCGCGAATTCTCGCAATAGGTATAAGCTGCCCACCCATTGAATTGCTATTTTTCGATGGGGTCATCGTAGGTTCAACTGGTACCAGCCCGCTTACTGTTTCGCTTTTAGCCACTTCTATTGCCGTCTCACGCAGGCGGGAATTTCGGTTCAGCTGCTCTAAAGGTATTGGTGGAGGGTTTCTTTTTTTCATATGCACTCCCAGTGTTAATTAAATCTTTTCGAAATGTTCATCAGCAGAACATCTACAAATTCTTTATAAGCGTTCACAGGCTGACTCGTCGGACTCTGTAATGTCAGTGGCATATAGTAACCCTGTGAACTCGGGAACATTTCGCTTTGTGGAATGGAGCAGGTCGTTAGCAGGTCTCTGTAAGACTGCAACTGTTCGGTCATTCTGGCTGTTCTACTAAAGTTAGGCGAGTAGTGCGTGGGCAGAATTAAAACTTCCAAGTCGACATCACTTGATCGTTGCTTGAGACCGTTCACTTCGGTATTTAGTCTCGAAATACCCTTAGCGCCAAATAAATCCATCTTAACTGGGGCTATTACATAGTCAGCTGCAGCCATAGCATTCAAAGAAATAACACTAACCGAAGGCGCACAGTCCATGAGAATAAAATCGTAATGAGACACATCGAATCCAGGTATTTTTCCCTCTTTTGATGCTTTAAAGAAGTTGCGGAAAATATGATCTCGGTCACCTGGCGCGCTGGCCAGCTTCTCTCCAAGGTCACTGAAATAGACATCGGATGGAATGAGATGTGGTCCATATTCACCAAAAGGCATCTTGATCACATCTTTGGAGTCAACCCACGCATGCTCTCTATTTTTTCTAAACTCAATAAATGGTGTGCATAGATGATCAAAGGTATATTTGACTATTGCCTTTGAAGATAAACCATACCTAGCAGCCTCATGCTCCTCAAGATCAGGTTCATATCCAAGTAAAGAGGAGAGATTGGATTGAGAATCAAGATCCAGGACAAGTACGCGGTATCCTCTGAGTTGTAGCTGTACTGCAAGTTCTGCGGTCGTAGTGCTCTTCCCAACTCCACCTTTAATCAAATTAATTGCGATAACTATAGGCTTCTTTGTAAACGCCTTTACCTTATTTGTAGTTCTCCGCCAATCTGCAATTTTGAAGATATTCTCTATAGAGAATATTCGAACGGCCGGGGCGGCAGGATTTTTGGCCGACTGTCTTTCCACGTCGATACCGCTATCAACTAAATGACTCCTTAAAGAATTTTCGGCAATATTCAGAAGTGCTGCGGTCGCCTTCAAACGATGTGTGAATTGCGAGGTATCGGCATAAGTGTCACGAATTTCCATAAAATTCCCTGAATCAAAAAGAATTTTAAGTTTCGCAAGTTAGATCAATACTGTCAAGTAAATTGGTAGGCAAAAGTAAAAAAAACGGCGAATACCCTACCAATAAAAATGCAGTGTTCTATTCGAAGAAGATTTTAATTCTTTTCATTTCCGTAACAGTTCCCTAGTTAACCTCACCATAGGTTCGTTTTTCAAAACGTTAAAATATTCACCCACATTTTAGTTACTACCACTACATAGTGTGAAGTAGAAAAATAATACCGTAAATTGGCACTTTAAAAGTCCCAGTGGCTTGCATTTTCGGGTTTGTTTTGAGTCAGTTTTATGCAAAATACACACAGCGAGTTTCTATTGAGTGTTTTGATGTATGTAAACCTTAAAATCCTTTGTTTACATTAACCAAAGCTAAACCTTTGTATTTAAAGGCTCTCCAGCCATGTTGGTGAGGAAGTTTAGGGATGCAAGGAGGTTTTTTAGGGTTCTAGGGAGAATAAATAGGGAAGAAGACCCTGGTAAGGTGAAATATTTTAGGGATGTTGGTGAGTGGATATAGGTTACTTAGGTACGCAAGGTGAATAAATTTAGGGAACTTTGCATTAAGGTGAGTGGATATAGGGTTCTCCTCATGTCTGTTTGCTAAAGTCTCTAATGGTGATATAGTCTGCGGTGAAAATTCACCAAGGAAGAATTCACCATCGTATGTTAGCCAAAGACTCACAGGACCTTCCAATAGCGACGCCCGTTAAGAACTCCGAGAGGACGGTTAGGCGAGCTAATGAGAGTATTGGTATGCGGCCCACTAGCGGAAAGCTCACGTTACTTTCTAGGCGGGTTTTCCATATGATGATCCTCTTCATTCAACAAGATGGTGACAAAGAAATTTACCGAAGGGCGCTCGGTGAGTTCATGAAAAGCATGGAATATGGATCCAAAGATATTTCGTTGCTCGTCGATACGATAAACAGTCTTCAGCACGTAACTGTAGAGTGGAATTCAGATTCATTCGATTCTGATAACGAAGTTTGGCATTCAGAAATAACCTCAAATTTGGTGTCTGAGGTATCAATAATACGAAAGGGCCGTGGTCACGAAGTATTTGTTGAGTGGTCGTTTGCTCCGAAACTGCGTGAAAAGTTGCTGGATCCTCATTTCTATACGCGCTTCAGTGTCGTTTATTTTTCTCTTCGCTCGTCTGCTTCGGTAGCGCTGTTCGAAATAATCGAGAGATATAAGACTAATCCCACGAAAAAAACAAACAGAGAGCCATGGCAGTGGTGGGTACCCAGGATAACCGGCAGTTTGTCGGAAAATTATGAATATAAGTACTTCAAACGAGATGTCTTACGGCCAGCGATTGCAGAGATTAACACCCTGGTGACGGATTATGAACTCGAGCTTTTGGAGCATCGCGATGATGG
This sequence comes from Undibacterium sp. Di27W, assembly GCF_049340345.1. Lineage (NCBI taxonomy): Bacteria > Pseudomonadati > Pseudomonadota > Betaproteobacteria > Burkholderiales > Oxalobacteraceae > Undibacterium > Undibacterium sp. Di27W. The sequence goes on from NZ_JBMPOS010000022.1 coordinate 23,042, forward strand.
TGGCAGGAAAATAACATCGATTCAATTCGCAATTCATCCATTGCAACAAAAGAAATTAGACATCGATATTCCGCCGCTGATAAACGGAAATTTGGTAGAGAAACTTATGTCTTTTGGGATGTCTGAGTCAGATGCCAGAAAGATATTCTCAGAAAATGAGGAAGGCGACATTGAGAAAACTATCGAATTGACCGAGAAGAGGGCGCAAAACAAATCACTGGCGCCAGTTGTGTCAAAGGCTGGCTACTTCAAGAATGCGCTCTTAGGTAAATATGCATCGGTGCAGACGGAAACTACTCTTGTAAATAAATCGGCCAAGTTAGCAAAGGTTCGAACCGAAAGTACTCCAGCAGAGAAGTATGCTGCCAGACAGCGTGTTAGAAGCGAAGAGCATTTTAATCTTCTGCCAGAAAAAGGTCGCCAGGGCTTTATCGATAACTACTTCGCTCACAACAATGTAAGTGCTGTCGTTACTGGCTACAAAAAATCGGGGTTGAAATCCACACTTTTTCGCCAGGCGTTTTTCGAATGGCTAGCAATACATCTTTGGGGTGAACCTACAGTCGATGAGATCGAAGCGTTTCTAAGTGAACTTGAAATTGCCTAGTTTAGAAGCAGTTCATTCTCTCGCAATCTCCTAGCCCTTATTGGGTTCGTGAATTTTCACTGCACGGGCTCTCCGAAGTATGGATACTTTCTGGGCGTTCAAATTCAACGAGTCATTCAACACCTGTTTTCTATGACGCGTGTTGGCACCTATAAAACGCAATTAACGAGACAGCTACCAAGCTTTTGAAGCGCCTATCTACCAGCAAAACATCAGCTGGCAAATAAACCTTTTCCGTTGTATGCTGGTTTTATTGTTAGTGTTAACTATTCCGTTAATTGCATTTTATTCATATGGACATTTTCGATACCCCTGAAAACTGGAACTTAGCTCCCCTGGAGGCATTCCAAGCCTTCGTCAGAACAGAGGCTTTTGTATCCTTGGGGCGTCGCACTAGGGGCCTGCAAGGGAGTTCTGGTGAAAGCGCACGCCCTATGCGTGCATCTGCTATGACTGTCTATATCGCCATGTTTGGTAAATTCGTTCGTCACCTGGATGGAAAACCGCTGCGTGCTGTAACTTCAGATGACATTGTGCGGTTTCTTGATAGGGGAGAGGCGGCAAAAGGGGAGGGGAACACAAAACCATTGAGCCTTATCCGGGTGCGATATTTGAGACTATTGGAGCGGGTATATGCCCATATAGAGATGCAGCCTAATCCGGCGACTATTGCTACAGTCGAGCTGTTCAACAGCGCGTCAACCGGGAGGGATAAGTCAAAAGTTGCGCTCACGCTGGAACAGCAGGCGCTGTTCATCCGGAATTTGCCCTTAGCAAGCCCGTATAAGGGCCAAGGGAGCTTTGAAGGCTGGAAGAAGAGGCGTGATAGGGCGATGCAGGCGATCATGCTTGGGGCGGGTCTTAAGGTGTCGGAGGTCGTTGGGCTGTACATTGAGAACATCGGGGAGATCGATATCAATGGCTCCGTGCCAATCAGTATCTCCCAGGCATCTGTTGACGGGAACGGTGCCAACCATCGGACACAATTACGCCCCTTTGCCGTAGATATTGTTATGGACTGGGTGATGGAGAGGAAACAAATGGGCCTGGCTACCACACTATTGTTCCCTACGTCTTTGACAGACTTGAAGCCTTTGAACAAAGCGACGGTCTACAGGCAAGTAACTGCTACGTTCGAACGTGCCGGTATTGAAACCACTCATAGCGGAGGCAGAACGCTACGTAACTCTTTTGCATTTCGTGAACTTCAGAAAAAAAATGCCTCGGTCGAGCTGGTAGGGCAGTTTCTCGGTCTTAAAAAACAGGCTTCTGCACAGAAGTATTTGTTCCTGGTCGAGAAAGACAAGCGATTAAAGGATTTATCCTGAGTAATAGCAAAATGCTATATAAATTGTAAGGATCAATACCAGTCTACACCTCAGCAGGCGTATATCCATGCAAATGCTGATGTGGCCTGATCATGTTAATACGTCTTCAGGAAATCATGTTCGGGTGGTTGCAACGCTCATACCCGATCGGACTTCAAGCATGGGCGAATGTCATCCGTGTCAAATGCCGTGTTGCAGGATTGCGTATCGGTGAAATCGGTAAGCGCCCTGTTGTAAGCGATCTAATACGTGAGCGCTTTCCAAGCAGTTGGCTAAGTCGACACATGCCTGAGGTTGCCAATAAATCTCCAAATACCTTTGTTCGTAAAATTGATGGTGCTTGTATTGACAAGCATGTCGCATACCCTGCCTTGGCGTATGCCTCTATCTTATCAGTCCTTTTTGATTCTTCTGAACAAGCTCTAAGGAAAGAGCGCTCTGTTTTCGACATTCGGTGACCAACACCGTCGATACGGGTAGAGAGGGTGCGGGTTCGAGTCCCGCCGCCGTTCTTGCGAATTGAAAAACGACGACGCAATGATCGACATCACCGCGATTTCATTTTCAATCACTTCTGGGGATTTGCGCTCTTCTCTAAATGCAAGGGGCGCAGCGAAAGAGTAAAATGCAAAATTGGCATGACTCAGAATAACCCAACCAAATCAAACAGTGAACATCATTTCTGCGAAGAGCCGTAATCCTGGCGTTCCTATGTAATCGTCAACCATCAACTACTCAGATTGAGATCCGGCCATGACTATTCCCAGCGCATTTCACCAAATCAAATCAGATCGCACACAAATGGTGATGCTCTATAACATTGTGCCAGTCCGCCGTTTTCAATGCTTACCCAAGAAGCCAGTGAGCGGCCTTTATAAAACGATCACCGACAAAGCTTATCAATTTACTGGCCAAAAAAAAAAGAAGCAATGAACCAATCTTTGTGTTCCATACGGGACATAGTGTAGGTGACGAACTGCTCAATTTGCTGAATCAGTCTTTGCCCCCTCTGCAAACGTGGGAAACTGTCATAGGCAATGTCAGTAATGGTGGTGCAGGTGGTGCAGGTGGTGCAGGACTCGACCCGCTCAATGCTCAGTTCCTGCGACTATTAAAGCTGTTTTATTTGCAATATGAATACGACCCAAAACAACCGTCTGGTCAAATATTTTCAAGGATTAACTATGTGCCCATGGTGCCGCAGCATAATTCGCTGGTAGCCTTGAATAAGGTTTTGAATCTATTCAACACCACGTCAGATGATCTTGTGCAATGGTTGACCACACAGGTAGAACCTACCCAAGTTCCCAATATACGGGCTTTCAATTTCGATTTGCTGCATGAGTATTTGGTCAATCTTCCAAGGCGACCTGCGGTAATTGCCATCAACTAGTACGACGAAGACTGTACCGAACTTCGAACGCATAGTTGGTGCTATTGACAATATTCCTGCGCCCTATATGAAAGAAGTTCCTTCGATATGACAGAAGAGGCAAACAATGCATGCGCCTCGCTTATGTTAGATGCGGAGAAAGCAGCGCACAAATCTGCGATTGATGCAGCCAACTGGTTAACACCTGCGCTGCTACGCGTGCATAGCAAACCAATATCGATGATGATCGCTGTATTGTTTTCTATAGTCTATCGAGATTTGGTAAAGACTGATGGCGCGTACGATTTTTTAGCATCGTATCGTTTTTTGAATTTGATCTCCGTAAGACCGCCCGCAATGAGCTTGTAACCGCATTTATGTCATCCTCCTGGAGAGCAGGGGATCTGGCTCAGTACCACGTAATAACTCTTTTTTAAGGGCGGAGATTGCGCCGTTTTGTGTTGTTTCGGACATGGATAGAACTCCTATTGAATGAGGAAGCCGGCAAACTGGAAACCGGCCAGCACAAATCCTGCTGTCATGAGGGCAAAATTGCCTTTGACGGCATGGCGGGCGAAGCTTTCTGAACTGCGCCAGTAACGCATGGCGATGAGTATCATGCTCAACGCGAGCAACTGACCAATCTCAACACCGACATTGAATGCAATCATGTTGGGGATCAAGCCATCCGGTGACAAGGCAAAATCTTGCAGTTTTGTTGCCAGGCCCAGGCCGTGGAAGAAACCAAAAATCAATACAGCGGCTTTCTTATTCGGCTGCACCTTTAAGAAAGTCTGGAAACCGTCCAGGTTGTCGAATGCACGATAGACGATGGACAAACCAATGATGGCATCCACCAGATAGGCATCGATATGCCAGCCATTCAAGACGCCCAGTAACAGTGTGGTGCTGTGGCCGACTGCGAACAGCGTGACATACAAGCCGATATCCTTCATCCGGTACAAAAAAAAGATCACACCCACCAAGAACAGCAGATGGTCATAGCCTGTCACCATGTGCTTGGCACCCAGATACAGGTAGGGCATGATCTGAATGCCAGCCGCGCCTTGCAGGAATCCTTTATCCGACTCGGATACACCATGTGCCAGCGCCACCCCGGCCAGCATGCTTAGCATCACTGCCAGCATCCAGTGCCAGGTGTTGGGGCCGCGTTTTAAAAATTTCATTACTCACTCCCTCAATTTGAAATGGTCGACATCCACCAGGAATGAATATCGACTTGCACTAGATCTGGCTTATGCTGGTTCCACTTGGCTGACTGTCGCTGGTATTTGCGTAGTTCGGCGGCGGCGCAATACCATGCCGGTAATGGCAGGCAAGACAAACAGGGTCAGGATGGTTGACGTGAACAGCCCGCCTATCACCACGGTAGCTAGCGGTTTCTGGACTTCCGCACCTGTTCCCGTGGCAATCGCCATGGGAACGAAGCCCAATGACGCCACCAGCGCGGTCATCAATACTGGCCGCAGGCGTTCCAGCGCGCCGTCAATCACTGCTGTCGCAGCATCAATACCATCTGCCAGCCGTTTGTTGATCGCAGAGATCAGTACCAGCCCATTCAGAACAGCCACGCCCGATACCGCAATAAATCCAACCGCAGCCGAGATAGAAAACGGCATACCGCGTAAAGCCAATGCGAACACTCCACCTGCCAATGCCAAAGGCACTGCCGTCAGGACGGTCGCGGTCAGCATGACATTGCCGATGGCCATGTACAGGGCGACAGAGATCAGGACAAAGCATATGGGGACGATGATCATCAGCCTTTCTGTAGCCGCGCGCAAGTTCTGGAATTGTCCACCCCATTCTATCCACGAGCCAGATGGCAGTTTGATTTCCTTGCTTAAGCTGGCTTGTGCCTCATCCACATAACTCCCAAGATCACGACCAACGACATTGGCTTCTACATAAATCCTTCGTTTGCCATTGTCGCGGCTGACTTCGTTCAAGCCTTGGGTAAACCGGAACTGTACCAGCTGATTCAGAGGCACTGAAGCACGGCTTTGCTCGCCAGTCGCTGTTAGCATGACAGGCAGCGCGCCCAACTCATCAAGATTGTTACGCAGCGCACCAGGCAAGCGAACTACGATATCAAAGCGGCGGTCCCCTTCAAAAATCTGACCGGCCGGGCGACCAGCAAGCGCTATCGAGGCAGTATCAGCCACCTCTTTGACGGTCAGTCCATAGCGCGCAATCGCCGCACGCTCAAAGACGATATCAAAGGTCGGGAAACCCTCTGTCTGTGCGACACGTACATCCGCAGCACCTGATGTCTTGCGCAGTACTGCTGCAACTTTCTTGGCCGTATCCGCCAGTTGATCCAGATCGTCCCCGAAAATCTTGACGGCCACGTCGCTACGTACCCCACCTATCAGCTCATTGAAACGCATCTCGATAGGCTGGGTAACATCATAGTTGTTGCCCACCAGTGACGCTGTCTTGGCGCGGATGCGCTCAATCACCTGTTCCTTGGTCGTCACACCTTGCGGCCATTCATTCTTGGGCTTGAGGATGATGTAATTGTCCGAGGCATTGGGTGGCATGGGATCAGCGGCCAGACTTGCAGTACCCGCTTTGGAATAGACCGTTTTGACTTCCGGCAACTCCATGACGGCGAGTTCCAGTGGTAAATCTATCGCTACCGACTGATCAATCGAAGTGGAGGGAATACGCACCGAAGATAAGTTAAGGTTTTGTTCATCCAGCGTAGGCATGAACTCCCGTCCGACGAAGCTGAAGGCAATCGCTGCCAAGGCCAGTACTCCCAGGCCAGTACCAATAAAAGGCAGCGGATGTGCCACGGCACGACGCAGCCACGGTTCATAGCGGTTCTTTGTGGCAATGATGACCCTGACTTCTTTTTCAGGCACTGGTTTGTTCATCAGCACCGCAATCAGCGCTGGCACAAAGGTCAATGACAATACGAAGGCAGAACCCAATGCCAGCATCAGCGTAATGACCATAGGTGAGAACATCTTGCCTTCCACGCCCTGAAAGGTCAGGCATGGCAAGAACACCAGGAAGATCACCAACTGACCATAAATGGTAGGACGCAGCATTTCGCGGGACGAAGCAATGACTTCCTCCAGCCTTTCCTTGAGTACCAGCAAGCGGCCCTCACTGTGCTGGCGTTCTGCCAGGCGGCGCAGCGTATTCTCCACAATGATGACTGCACCATCGATGATCAGCCCGAAATCCAGTGCGCCCAGACTCATCAGGTTGCCTGAAATACCGAGCGAGTTCATGCCTATAGCGCTCATTAACAGCGATAATGGGATGACCAAGGCCGCAATCAGGGCAGCCCGCCAGTTACCCAGCAAGGCGAACAGGATGACGATAACCAGCAAGGCCCCTTCGGCCAAGTTTTTGGCAACTGTAGAGATGGTTGCTACCACTAGTTGCGAACGGTCCAGCGTGGGCACCACAACTATCCCTTCTGGCAGTGTTTTGCCAACCTCTTGCAATTTATGGCCGACGCCGCGGGCAACAGTACGGCTATTGGCACCTACCAGCATCAATGCGCTACCAACCACGGTTTCATAGCCATTGCGGCTAGCCGCCCCAGAGCGCAACTCGCCGCCTATATTGACAACGGCGACCTGGGCAACGGTAACAGGGACACCTTTACGCGTTGCCACTACCGTACGGCTGATTTCATCCGCTGTCCGTATCCTGCCATCGGCGCGCACCAGATAGGATTCACCAGAGCGGCGTATATAGTTCGCGCCGACAGAGACATTATTGTCTTCTAGAGCTTTGGCCAACTCGGCAAACGAGATTCCTTGCGCTGCCAGTTTGGCGGCATCAGGTTCGACCACATACTCCTTGACATAACCACCCAGGGAGTCAACATCGGCCACACCGGGCGTGGTACGCAACTGAGGTCGTATGATCCAGTCCTGCACCGTACGCAGGTAAGCCAGTTTGGCAACCTCGGTTTTCAGGTGTTCGCCTTGCTCGGTCAGGAAACTGCCATCAGTTTGCCAACCTGGCTTGCCATCGTTGCGGTTTGCACCTTTACCATACGGATGAGCGTATTCGACACTATAGTGGAATACCTCGCCAAGCCCGGTGGACACCGGCCCCAGTTGGGGCGTTGCTCCCTCAGGTAAGTCAGGTCTGGCACGCGCCAGGCGTTCTGCGACTTGCTGGCGCATGAAGTAAAGATCAGCGCTTTCCTTGAAAATCGCAGTTACCTGGCTAAAACCATTGCGTGAGAACGAGCGTACGCTTTCTACGCCATTCAAGCCAGCCAGGGCTGTCTCGATTGGGAAGGTGACGCGTTTTTCGATTTCGACCGGACTCAGGGTAGGCACCACCGTATTGATCTGCACCTGTTTGTTGGTGATGTCTGGGGTGACATCAATCGGCAGCAGGTTCAATTGCCAGCCACCGACCAACGCTAGAATGATGGTCAGGAACAGGATCACCCAGCGTGACCGGACTGAACCGGTAAGTATAGAGTCAATCATCATTATTCCTTGCCACTCTTAATCATGTCCGCCTTGATCAGGAAAGCATTTCGGGTGGCGACTTGCTCGCCAGCACGGATGCCGGACACGATTTGTGCAACACCACCACTACGCGTACCAACCATGACGGGCTGAATTTTGAAACCTTCTTTTGTACGTACAAACAGTACGTCACGGCCATCGATGTTTTGTACAGCGTCTTCTGGTACTGAGATAGCAGTCGAACCTTCTTTGACATGCAGTCGGGCTTGCACGCCTTCTCCCACCACCAGCGCACGTGAGCCTGTCCCCGCGCTTGTGACTGGTATCGGGGTCAGGACCACGGTTGCTGCGCGGGTACTGCCATTGACAGTGGAAGTTACCGAGCGAACGGTCGCTGCTACCGGTGCGCCATTGCTGGCAATGATTGTGGCTTTATCCCCAGAGGCAATGCGGACTATGTCGGCAGCAGATACCGATGCTTCAACCTGCACTGGGCCGAATCCGGCTACCCGGAACAATTCAGTCTGTGGCTGCACAAAGCCACCCAGCGTTCCCATTTGCGCGGTGATCTTGCCTGCTATAGGACTGACAACCGCCACTGATTTACCATCACCCGTTACCTGTGCGGTGCGGGCTATTGTGACGGCACGTTGCGCTTCACTCTCTGCCACTGCCAATGCAGACTGTGCGGCCTCCATTTCCTGACGCGGTGTCACCCCTTGCTGGAACAGCGTGGCTTCTCGGGCAAAGGCCTTACGTGCAAGCTCCACCTTGGCGCTGGCGACGGCTCTGTCAGCGGACATGGAAGTCGCCTCCATGCTGTCTACCAGCGCCAGGGCTTCACCGGCACGTACCGTGTCGCCCAGTTGGCGATAGATACGCGAAAGATTTCCTGATGCCCGTGCCACGATGATGGCTTCACTATGAGGTGGTGCAGTTACTGTACCTGATGCCAGAATCTCCGCTTCCAGACCACCATTGAGCACAGGCTCTACGGCGATCTTGGCGATCTTCAGATATTCGGCTGGTATCTTGATTTCTGGCGTACCACTCTCAGCCTGGGCGGACGCAGCAGCGCTGGCGGCAACAGGTACAGTTGTGGGCGTTTTCTTTGTGGCCATCCAGTGCGAAGCACCAAAACCCAATGCGGCGGCGACTGCGACCAGACCAACAGTGACAGGCCAGTTCATGGAGCGGCGTTCTTGTTCCATCATGGTGTTTCTCCAAATGCGATGCGGCCTTCAGCCGTTGAAAGGGTGGCTAGTGCGCGCACACGGGCCAGACGGGCATCAATAGTGAGTGCCATGGCTTCTGACAGTGCACGGCGGATAGCGAGTAATTCGACTAGCGGGGTCTTGCCTGCCTCATAGCCAACGCGACCAAGCCGGTACGCTTCTCCTGAGGCTGCTTCACCTTGTACCGCGGCTTGCAGGCGCTTCTCTGATGCCTGGACTTGGGCTAGCGCAGAACGGTGAGCTGCTGTGGCTTCGAGCCTGGCAGCTTCTACACGCATGGACGCACTGGTAGCGCGTTCCCTGGCAGCGTTGACGCCATTCTGGTTGCGGTCAAATAGGGGAATATTCGCCGTTAAGCCAATAGTTGCGGCTTTTTCGTTACTCCAGCCAAACTTGCGCATGCCTACACTGACACCTATGTCCGGCAACCAGCGTTTTTCTTCCACGCGTATTTGTGCGGCGATTGCATCCCGTTCGGCAACTGCGCTCGCCAATGCAGGCGTGGTATCTGTCGACCATGCACCTGCAGGACGAACTGCACTTGCGGTCGCCAGAAAAGGATGGTCGATGCGTGTAAAAGACTCGGTGGCACCAACTATGGCGGTCAATCGCTCCATTGCCTCGGTCGCATCAGCGGATGCCGACTGCACGGCGGCTTGGGCACCAGCGACACTGGCGCGTGCCTGTGCCAGCCGCAGGTCCGCTTCCCGACCGGCCTTAACCAGCGCTTGTGCGGCACGCAGGTCATCTTCTGCCCTGACAAGTTCGGCATCTGCCACTGTCTTACGCTGTTGCATGGCTTCGGCGCTCGCATAGGAGATGGCCAATTCATTGGCAAAGGAAATGCGGGCCTGGCGCTCGCGAGTGCCAACGGCAGCGGACTTGAGCTGTTCAGCCTCAATACGCGCCGACCGCTTGCCACCCACTTCAAAGACCTGGGTAATCGCATAAGTGTCCTGGCGCTGACTCTGCCCACCAGACAAGGGTGCGCCCAGATTTTCTGCGGTAATGCTGAGCGACGGATTTGACAAGGCTCTGGCCTGGCGTGCATCAGCACTGGCTGCCCTGACATTGGCAGCTTGTTCTAGTAAGTATGGTGCCTTCAATTGCGCTTGCTGAAGCAAGGCAGCAAAGGATGGCGTTTCTGCGGCATGGCTCAGAGAAGTGCCAGAACCGAGCAGCAATGCGAGCATTGCAGCGTTAACAGTTGGACGCGCACGCGACAAAGCGCGCAAGCGTACAGGAATTTTGTACATGAATAGCCTCTGCAGGATTAAATGGATTGCAGTAAGGCGGGTGACAAGACGTAGTGACCATCCATTATGAAGTGGTCACATAGGGCGAATTACCCGCGTTTCAGGCGGGTGTACGAGGCGGGCGCAATAAGGGTATGGTCGTTCGGTCAGAAAAGCTATCTGACCAGATGACCGAGGGTGTAGGCGAAATGTATGCCCCGTCTGGTTGGCGGGGTACAAAAAACAAGACGTTCAGACTGCCAGCCTGGTCATAGTCAGCCAGATGCTGAACAGACTTCAAGGAATCATCGACATGCGTATCATCGTCATCGTTGTCATCCGCATCGTCGTCATGATGATGCAAGATATGGTTGGCATGCTCAGCAATGTGCTTGACGATAAATCCTTGATCATGACTCTTGCCGCTACCCAATACATGCGTGAAGTTACGTTCCGCGCTAGCAATTGCTTGCCACGGAAGCACCATCAGCAGGAAAATCAGGATTGCTTTTGTCATATTGGGTAAAGCTTGGAGCGTTTGTCGTCAGACATTTTATCAAGTTGCGCGATTATATCCCGTCGAGAGGATGGAATGTCAATGCCTGGTTTACATCCCGTTAATGAAGACATCAAATTTACTATAACGTATCGGTAAAATTGAAGTTATCAAACTTCCTACATTAATCATTCACTTACTTGTGTTTTGACGAAAAGGCCAACAACCGGGCAAGAACCTTTCCAATTCAGATCCTCATGCATGCAGATCCATGCTCGCTCGGCATTTGGTTAAAATGAACTGTCTTAACACGGTTATAGATGGTCCGTCCGGGGCGTCTACCCACCACGCCATCAGGTCAACGATGCCTCCAGCCAGATAACACGCCTGCATTTGCCGTTGACTGTCGGTTACCTTCTGCTTAAGTAGATCTTGCTCTATCAGTTGAAAAACCATTTCTCGGAACCGTCGCTCGACACCATAACCACTGCGGCGACCGACGACATTTCTGAATACCCGGCGATTTTCTTCCATATGCGCCAGCAATCCAGACAAGAAAGCAAATGGCTGCTGTGGTGCTCCATCAGTTGCAGTGGCGATGGTCAGCGCATCGCGCAAGTCATTCAGGCTTTCTGACAGCAGATCATCTTTGCTATCGAAGTGCAGATAAAACGTTGAGCGCCCGACATTGGCTCGCTCACAAATCTCCTGGATGCTAAGTTCATCCCAGCCATGTTCGGTCAACAAACTCAGCAAAGCATCACGCAAGGCCAATCTGGTCTTGAGAACACGGCGGTCAGGTACTGTTTCTGCGGACATCGTGCGGACTTCCTGAACAAGAGTTGGGAAAATGTCTGTAAATGGTCGCGAAGAGGAATTTGGTTCTTCTGGCAAGCTCACTTGCTTGCGATTATGGATGCCTGTCCATTTTCAGACAAGTCCATGATGACAAACACCATTGATAAACCTTTGCATAGTTCCTTGCAGCGAGGATACCGCCATGTACTACGAGCCGCGTTGCTTATCCTGCTCACAACCAGCGGCATAGCTACCGCACAACGGCAGTCGGGCGACCTGACCGTGTTGGTAAGTGGTTTTAAAACGAATCAAGGCCATGCTATTGCCAGGCTCTATCTGCCAGGGAATGAAGTGACCAAGAAGGGACAGCAGGAAATCAGCGCCACGATACACGATGGGAAAAGCAACTTCGTTTTTCCGGCTCTGCCTGCGGGCGTGTATGCGGTCGTGGTTTTTCATGACGCCAATGATAACGGCACTGTTGATCACAATTTCTTTGGCTTGCCAGTGGAAGCACTTGGTTTCTCCAATGGGTTCAGGGTCAGCCTTACCTCTGGTATGCCCAACTTTGAAAAACTGCGCTTCGCACATGGCAATAGCCCACAAACCATCCAGCTTAACATGGAGTGAATACGATGCAAACCTTACCTGCCAAGACCTATGGCCCCATATCTAAAAGTAGCTCTATGCATGCATACCTCATCCGCTTCATCAAATTTGGTTTTTACCCCATCGGCCTGGCGCTTACACTCGCATTCATTTATCTGAATACACAAAAGTTGCTGGGAAACCCTAAACAGGCTTATACGATTTATTTGATTGTTGTCATAGGCAGCATGCTCGTTTTGGAATGGACTATGCCAGCCAGGCCTGACTGGTCCATGACCTGGCGTAGTTTCTTCCGTAGGGACGTACCGATGATGCTGGTCAATGGCGTGGCACTGGCTGGCACTACCTTCGGCCTCACCGCACTGACGCAGTGGATTGGAATTGGCACTGCCAGTAACACCCTGTGGTTGCCATGGTGGGGACAAGCTTGCGCTGCGATTCTGATTTCTGATTTTCTGTGGTATTGGGTGCATCGCTATAGCCACGAGGGACGAAGGCGTTTCGGCCAATGGCTGTGGAAAACCCACGTTGCACACCATCTTCCGCAACAGGTATATGTCCTCATGCACGCAGTTGGCCACCCCATCAATGGTGCTTATGTCAGGGCAATACTGATGTTGCCACCGGTGTTCCTTGGTTTTTCAACAGAAGCTATCTTTGCGGCCGCAGTCCTAACAGGTTTTCAGGGGCTGGTTTCACATTTCAACGTCGATGTCAGGGCGGGATACTTTAACTATATTTTCATGGGCACCGAACTCCACCGTTACCATCACAGTGCAGCGCTGGGTGAAGGGAAGAACTATGCAGCCGTTGTCACCATCTGGGACCAGCTTTTTGGTAGTTTTGACTACCACCATGGTTCAATGCCTGAATCGCTTGGTGTCCATGAACCAGAAGCTTATCCCGAGAGCGCCGAAATGCTCCACGTATTGCTGATTCCATTCAAGTGAGAGGTAATAAGTGTGTTTCAACGAATGCGTCATGCTCCCCGCTAGGGCCGCATTAGATGCGGGGGAGGGCGCTGAAAGCGCTTTACGCCCTGAACAAAATAGACGAGGAGTCTTAAATTTATTACGCCAAGGAAGTCCACAATGTTGTCAGCCCAAAAATCAGGCTTTCTTCAGTATGCCTTCCTGCATTTGAAAAATTTATGCGAACTGTTCTGAGGTACGCCTAGGCTGCGGATTTTTGTGCTTTGCATGGCTCAAACCAAAATGCAAACTGAGGCAGCCGATAACAAAGTCGGCGGACACTGTGTGTACTACCGCACGGTATTAACATAGCCTTCGTTTTATGATAAATTTTCAGCAACTTTCCATTCGATCCATTCAGGAGAGAGCAAGTTGTTGGGTACCGCCAGGAGAAAACGATGAATATGAACAACATGCAATCCTGCATTGATGCCTGCAACAAATGCTATCAAACCTGCCTACAGACCGCCATGAGCCATTGCCTCGATACAGGCGGGAAGCACGTCGAGCCTGCGCATTTCCGGTTAATGATGAATTGTGCCCAGATATGCCAAACCTCAGTTGATTTGCAATTGTCAGGTTCTGCATTTTGCGCAAAATATTGTGCACTTTGTGCCGAAATTTGCGAAGCATGCGCTGATAGTTGCGCCGCGTTGGACGAAATGGGCGATTGCGAAAAAATCTGTCGTGTTTGCGCAAGCAGTTGTCGCGTAATGGCCAACCAGTAATAGGAGTACAGTATGATAAAAATTTACCCACCAGCTCCGGCTAAGAAATCATCTCATGTACGTAGTTTCATTTTGGCCTGCGTCGTTTCCAGCATCAGTATGCCTTTGATCGCCAGCGCACAGATGAATTCCTCAGATTCCAAACCAGCAGGCAATGCCTCCATGCATAGTAATGCCATGGCTGAAAACAAAGACATGGCGATTAAGAAATCGATGGAAGGAATGCAACAAAAAATGTCTTCCATGAGCATGTCCGGTGATACCGACCATGATTTCGCGATGATGATGAAAGAACATCATCAAGGAGCGATTGATATGGCCGAAGTTGAACTCAAGCAAGGGAAAGATCCGCAGTTGAAAAAAATGGCATCAAAAATCATTGCTGCGCAAAAGAAGGAAATGGCCGAATTCGATAACTGGCTCAAAAAACATGAGGCCAGCATGAGTTCCAGTCAGCCCGGTAAATAACCGATTCAAACCCAGGTATGTGCTCCCCATTTTGTTGGGGAGTAGCATGTAGAAAAATTCGCGCTATAATCCAACTCATGAAAAAGCTGTTCCGACTCTTTCTGCTGTGCATCATGTTTGTGGCGATACCCTTTCAGGGCTTCGCTGCTGCAGCTATGGTGGACTGCAACACGGAACATCACCATGCATTCCCAGGCGAGCAGCATGATCATGACGATGCGCAAGCCGGACAACACGGTCATCAGCACAGTGATGCGGATAAAGTCTCAGACAATACAGTAGCTAAAGTGTCTCCCACCGCCAAGTCTATGAAAGACAAATGTAGCGCTTGCGCTTCATGCTGTGTCGGTGCGGCTTTGGTCACTAATTCTACTGTCCCTCCCGTTTCCACTCCTTCATCAGAAAAAATCAGTCTGGTTTTTTCTTCCCCTTTCGGCCATATCAGTGATGGCCTCGAACGACCTCCCCGCGCTTAATTTTCACCTGCAACGCCAGTAGCTATCTGAAGCTATAGAGGCGCTGATCGTCTGTTCAATCAGCTTAGCCCTGCGTTGATATCCGCCATTGCATTGCCGCGTCTATATCTGCACGGTTCGCCTTGGCTACATTACCTATTACTCACTGAGGATTTCATGAATCCATCTATTTTTCCGTCAAGGCTACGGTTGGTACTGGCTATGCTCGCCATGCTTACCATGGGTCAGAACGTCCTTGCGCAGGAAGCAAACCGCAGCCAACGACCAAATCCCGCAGACGCCCAGGCCATTGTGCCACCGGTGATCTATCTGTCCACTTTACAAAACTATCGTCTCTTTACCGATCAGGAAGTTGGTTCATGGAAGGAGTTGAATGACACAACTGCGCGTATAGGCGGATGGCGAGTTTATGCCAAACAGGCGAGAGAGCCAGACACCACAGACACCAAGCCTGCCGCGAAAGAAAAAGAAACTCCCGCAACGGACAAGGCCAAGTCGATGGATCACAGCAGTCATTCAAAATGAAGGAAACCACCATGCGAACAACCTCAAATGGCAAGTTTTTCCACCGGCCAAGCAAGCTCGCCGCCCTGATCAGTCTCCCATTGATACTGGGCGGCTGCGCCAGTTTTAGTACTGATGGCGGATTTTCAACGGTAGAGCAAGTGGCCAAAGAGCGCCTTGGCAAGGAAGTTACCTGGCAGCGTTCTGATAACGCGACTGACACCGCAGCACAAAGGGTAAAAGAATTACTTGCATCTCCCTTGACTGTCGATGATGCCGTGCAAATCGCCTTGCTTAATAATCGTGGGCTGCAGGCCTCATTCTATGAACTGGGCATTTCCGAGTCTGATTTTGTGCAGGCCGGCCGCCTACCTAATCCCGGGTTTTCATTCAGCCGTACACGGCAAGGTAGTGAAATTGAAATCGACCGCAGCCTGACTTTTAATATTGCCCACCTGTTGACCATGCCTTTAACCAGGCAGATGGAACAACGTCGCTTCGAGCAAACCAAGCGTGAAGTGACTATGCAAATGTTGTCTTTGGCTGCGGAAACGCGCAAAGCCTACTACATGGCTGTGGCTGCAGACCAGACCATGCTGTACATGCAACAGGTCAAAAAAGCCGCTGACGCAGGTGCAGAGTTGGCTGGACGACTGGCACAGGCAGGTAACTACAACAAACTGCAACAGGCCCGAGAACAAGGATTTTTTGCTGAAGCCGCCCTCAATCTGGCACGTGCAGAGCAGGCCCAAACGCGTAGCAAAGAGAAGTTGACGCGTCTGATGGGGTTATGGGGGCCTCAAACAGCCTTTACCTTGCCGCTTAGATTGCCCGACCTACCCAAAAAGCCAGATGACATGGCGAATGTCGAGCAACTAGCGATGACGCAACGCCTGGATGTCCAAGCCGCTCGCCTGGGTACAGAGCAACTGGCTAAAAATCTGGGACTGAGCAAAGCGACCCGTTTCATCAATGTGCTGGAAGTAGGTGCTATTCGTAATACGTTCAATGATCAACCAATACAGAAAGGTTACTCGGTAACACTGGAGTTGCCACTGTTTGACTGGAGTGGTGCCAGGGTAGCGAAAGCGGAAGCACTGTATTTGCAATCAATCAATCGCACGGCGGAAATTGCCATCAATGCGCGATCTGAAGTCAGGGAAGCCTATCTGGGCTATCGCTCCAGCTATGACATTGCCATGCATTATCAAAACGAAATCGTGCCTTTGAAGAAGCGCGTGTCTGACGAAAACCAGTTGCGCTACAACGGCATGCTGATCGGCGTGTTTGATCTGCTGGCCGATGCACGCTCCCAAATCGCCAGTGTCAACAGCGCGATTGAGGCAAGTCGTGATTTCTGGATTGCGCAAGCTGATCTGGAAATGAGCTTGTTGGGTCGCCCCAACATGAGCGCCGCACCGATGTCTGGTATGGGTGGCAGTGATGCACCGGCTGCTGGACATTGATGACGTCGCGCATTCTGAAAATAGAGGAAATAAAATGAGTTCAAGAAGAAGTTTTTTAAGCGGCCTGGGCGCGATCACTGCTGCTGCCTCCGCTGCGTCAGTCAGCAAAGTCGCCATGGCAGCATTGCCAGACCCTGCCACCCAGACCTCGCCGGATACCATGGCACCGCTAGTGCCAAATACAGGACGCCCGTATAACCCGGTGGTCACCCTTAATGGCTGGACCTTGCCATGGAGGATGAATAATGGTGTCAAGGAATTCCATTTGGTGGCTGAACCTGTCGTGCGTGAAATGGCTCCAGGCATGAAAGCACACTTGTGGGGTTATAACGGCCAGTCACCTGGTCCTACCATCGAAGTGGTGGAAGGCGACCGCGTGCGGATATTTGTCACTAACAAGCTGCCAGAACATACCAGCGTGCACTGGCATGGGCAACGCCTGCCGAACGGCATGGATGGAGTGTCGGGCCTAACCCAAAAGTCGATACAGCCTGGTAAGACATTCATGTATGAGTTTGTCGCGCGCAGGCCTGGCACCTTCATGTATCACCCGCATGCAGATGAAATGACACAAATGGCGATGGGCATGATGGGCTTTTGGGTAACGCATCCCAAAGCTAAACATCCGCAGATTGCTGAAGTGGATCGCGATTTCGTATTCCTGCTCAATGCCTACGATATTGACCCTGGTGCTTTCACTCCCAAGACTTCGACCATGCTGGACTTCAATTTATGGAGCTGGAATAGCCGCGTCTTCCCCGGCATTGATCCATTTGTCGTCCGCAAAAATGACAAGGTTCGTATCCGTATCGGTAATCTGACGATGACAAATCATCCTATTCATATTCATGGTCATGAATTCCAGGTCACAGGCACGGATGGCGGCCCGGTTCCTCATTCTGCGCGCTGGCCAGAAGTCACGACAGATATCGCGGTAGGTCAAATGCGCCAGATTGAATTTCTGGCAGATGAAGAAGGTGACTGGGCCTTCCATTGCCACAAGTCGCACCACACCATGAACGCGATGGGACATGACACCCCTAACCTGATAGGTGTTGACCACACTGGTGTTGCCAAGAAAATTACCAGTCTTATCCCTGAATACATGGCCATGGGTGAACGTGGCATGGCTGATATGGGAGAAATGGAAATGCCGCTCCCTGACAATACCTTACCAATGATGACGGGTGAAGGCCCATTCGGCGGGGTCGAGATGGGCGGTATGTTCAGTGTCTTGAAAGTCAGAAAAGACCAAAAGCCAGGCGACTACAAGGATCACGGATGGTACAAGCATCCGCCAGGAACAGTCGCTCAGGAATGGACCGGCAACATCGCCGAACCTGCACGGGCAACGACCGTAGGCGGTAAATCCATGCCCTTGAAACAAAAAAATCAGCAACAAGTAGAAGTACAAGTCCGCAAACCTGTCGGCAAGATGGAACATTAATTTTTAATACTGAAAGGATCACCCTATGAAAACTCGTCTCACTACCATCACAGTCACTTTAGCGCTCGCATTTGCCGCTCAAGCCAGTTTCGCCCATGACGACCACGCACATGGTCATGATAGCGAAGCCATCGGCAAGCCAGGCACCGCCACAGCAACCACCCGCACCGTCAATGTCAACATGACTGACAACATGCGTTTTACACCTTCCAACATCGTCGCCAAGCAAGGTGAAACCATTCGTTTCGTGATTAAGAATTCTGGCGGCATCAAGCATGAATTCGTCCTGGGAACAGAAAAGGAACTGAAAGAACACTACGAAGTCATGAAGAAAAATCCGGAAATGGAACACAGCGATCCCAACATGATCACCCTAGCTGGTGGCCAGACAGGTGAAGTTGTTTGGCAATTCACCAAGGCTGGAAAGATTGATTTCGCATGCCTGCAACCTGGTCATTATGACGCTGGCATGAAGGGTAAGGTCGCCGTCGCAAAAGGCAAGACTGTTGCCACAGCTAGTGCCGGTGCTGAACCTGATGCTCACGAACACAAACACTAATGATGCAGACCGTGTACGCAACTGATTGCACGGTAATTTGATTTATTCACTTAAAAAATAGGAAACATCATGACCATTATTAAATCTGTGACCCTGGGCGTTCTTACTGCCATCACATTTCATACAGCCTTTGCTTCAGATCACTCCATGTCTGCAAAAGCATCTGCTTCCATGAGTAGTGCCAATAGTGCCAGTAGCGACATGACGGATGGCGAAGTCAAAAAAATTGATAAGAGTACCAACAAGATCACGCTGAAACACGGCGATATCAAAAACCTGGATATGCCTGGCATGACCATGGTGTTCAAGATCAAAGATCCTGCTGTACTTGACACACTGAAGGCCGGGGACAAGGTGAAATTCAGAGCAGAAAAAGCGGATGGCGCAATCGTGGTCACCGAAATACAAGTCGCAAAATAAACGCAATGCGCTACGTGTGCCAGCCAGCACGTTAGGCTGGCTGGTATATGTACTCAATTAAATAAAAAAAGGAGAACACGACGATGATCAAATTACTGACACTTCTGGCATTGAGTATGCTGACAAGCCTTACCTATGCCAGTGAGCCCAAAGATGCCTTAGCAGCCTTCTATGCGGCCATGGCCGCAGGTGATAAAGCGAAGGCCACTGAACTGCTCGCACCGGACATCACGATCTATGAGTCCGGTTATGTCGAACGTTCACGGGCAGAGTATGCCGGACATCATCTACCGGAAGATATAACTTTTGCCAAGACATCGACACGCACAGTATTGCAGCAAAGCCAAAGAATTGACGGGAATCTGGCGGTGATTTGGGCGGAAACAGAGACCAAAGCCAAGGTCAAGGGTAAGGACTTACAAATCTTTGGGACAGAAACTGCCTTACTGCAAAAAAACGGCGAAGACTGGCAAATCGTGCATGTGCACTGGTCTTCCCGAAAAGCGAAATAGTGAAGAGAAAATCCCAGTCTTAGTACAGGTAGCCCCCGGCAATTGTGATTAAGCATCGCGGTAGCAGACCTGATTAGTGGAGAAGTTATATGAAAAGTATCTCAGAATCTTTAGTGCCGCTAACCACCTCCAACGTCACGTCTTCTACACCAGCACAAGCAAAATCAAATCCTCTGAATCAGGGATCTTTTGCGGAAGCCTTGGCACGTATAAAAGATAAAGCGACATCAACCGATGCCGAACAAAGATCGACAGATGGCGTCACCCAACTTGCGCCTGCAGGACCAGTACCATTCACTTTATCAAACGTCGCCGTCCATTTCCCCTTGCCTGGGTTGTTCAGTAAAGCCTTGGAACATGGTTTCAACGAGCGCGCCCTGGATTTACGTGTCTATCGCCAGACATTGCTGGCCTCTAATATCGCCAATGCCGACACCCCTGGATATAAGGCCATGGACATTGATATTGATGCGGCACTGAGAGACGGAAAGACCTCAAAAACGGTAACGCCTCACTATGTTACGCCTAGCCAGGGGGCGATTGATGGCAACACAGTAGAAATGGATGTCGAGCGGGTCAAGTTTACCCAGAATGCACTGATGTACGAATATCACGTCGATCGGGTACGGGGGCACTATAAAGACATGGAAGAGTTACTCAAAAATACACCTTACTAAAAATCGGGAGAGCATAAAACGAATTCTCTCACTTCTATTGTAGTTTTGATCGACTGTTTTGATACTGACGAGGCAGGTGCTTGACGTAGATCAAACAGACTGCAATTCGCATGAATAATGATTGACTCCGTACCCAGGTACAGCGCCTATTCTAAGAGACATGACCATGCAGGACATGATTGAAGACATGGTGCAAACGATGATGGACAGCATGTCCATCTCTACAGCTGTTGCTAAATAAGGAGGTGTGTCATGAAACACGAACACGAAAGTCATTCCGAACCAGGTGGTTTCTGGCGTTCCAGATACGCCCTTGGATATCTCGTCATTGGTGCAGTTGCCGCCTACTTTCTATTGACAGAACATTTGGCGCACGTGATCGGCGCATTGCCATTTTTGCTGTTACTTGCATGTCCGTTGATGCACGTCTTCATGCATCACGGACATGGGCAACATAGCCAGCATCAAGATGATGAGTCCTCAAGCGCCCAAGACAAGGATGCCAGCGCGAATAAGGAGAACCGACATGAACCACGGTGAAAACTCTTATGGACTATGGTCACTGGTGATACTCAATTCGACCATTTTTATCATGTTTGCGTTCAGTTTCTTTAAACCGCAAACGGCACGTGACTGGCGTAGCTTTAGCGCATTTTCTGCATTCATCGTCGCTCTGTTCGTAGAAATGTATGGCTTCCCGCTCACCATTTACCTGATGTCAGGCTGGTTGCAGACGCACTATCCCAATCTGGATATTTTGTCGCACAACGCAGGCCATTTATGGTCCACCTTGTTGGGAGAAAAAGATGATCCGCATTTTGGCGTACTGCACATCGCCAGTTATGTGTTCTTGGGGTTCGGCTTTTACCTCTTATCCAGTTCCTGGAATGTGCTTTACCATGCCCAGAAAAGTCACTCGCTGGCAACTACTGGTCCCTACGCCAAAATCCGTCATCCACAATATGTCGCTTTTGTCTTAATTCTTCTGGGATTCTTGTTGCAATGGCCTACAGTATTAACATTGGTCATGTTCCCGATATTACTGATCATGTACGGTCGCCTGGCTGTCACGGAAGAAAGAGAGATGCAGGCACAATTTGGTGATGAATTTGCCCGTTACGCAAAGCGGACGCCACGATTTTTTCCGCACTTGTCTGTCAGTCCCGCTTGTCATTGATTCTGCATCACATTAAAGGGTAATAACCATGAGCGATACAGTCACTGCACCAGCACCTACACTTGCGCCTATATCTTCCAATGACACAGGACTAAAAGATCCTGTGTGCGGCATGACCGTCACCGAACAGTCAGAACATAAAGAGTTACATGATGCCAAAATGTATTATTTTTGCAGTAGCAAGTGCCATAGCAAATTTAATGCAGAGCCTGGAAAGTATATTTTACCTAAAGCCATTTCGGCCACCGTGGAAGACCGGCCTCCCGGAACTATCTACACTTGTCCCATGCACCCCGAAATACGGCAAGATCATCCGGGCAATTGTCCTAAGTGTGGCATGACGCTGGAGCCACTGATCCCGGAACTGGAGGCAGATGAGAATCCTGAATTAAAGGATTTTCAGCATCGGTTTTGGTGGACTTTACCTCTGACGGTGGTTGTTTTTATTCTTGCCATGTTTGGGGAATCACTTCACTTGATGCAGATGTCTGCGCAGAGCTGGGTGGAAATGGCCATTGCATCACCCATCGTGTTATGGGCAGGTTGGCCTTTCTTCACCAGAGGGTGGCAATCCGTGTTGCACAGTAGTCCTAACATGTGGACATTGATCGGCTTGGGAACCGGTGCTGCTTTCATCTATAGTGTGGTCGCGACAGTGATACCACAAGTATTTCCTGAGTCGTTTATCTCCATGGGACGTGTTGCCGTGTATTTTGAAGCGGCAGCAGTGATTATTTCGTTGACTTTACTGGGGCAAGTACTGGAACTGAAAGCACGCTCCCAGACTTCGGCAGCGATAAAATCCTTGCTGGGTCTTTCTCCCAAGACTGCACGACGTATCAATGCGGATGGAAATGAAGAAGATATACCGCTTACCAATGTCCATATCGGCGATCTACTGCGTATTCGCCCAGGAGAAAAAGTACCGGTTGACGGTAGCGTGACTGAGGGTAGTAGTGCCGTTGACGAATCCATGCTTACTGGAGAACCTGTCCCTGTGACTAAACGGGTTGGTGATAAAGTCATCGGTGCCACTTTAAATACGAATGGTGCTTTGGTCATGCGCTCTGAACGCGTAGGGTCTGCCACGATGTTGGCACAAATCGTTCAGATGGTTGCACAGGCACAGCGGTCAAAGGCGCCGATGCAGAGAATGGCGGACCTTGTGGCCGGATATTTCGTGATGACGGTGATCGGCATTGCCATCCTGACTTTCTTTGTCTGGGGCATTTGGGGGCCTGAACCGCGCTGGGTCTTTGGCCTGATCAATGCTGTTTCGGTATTGATCATTGCCTGCCCCTGTGCCTTGGGCCTGGCTACTCCTATGTCCATCATGGTGGCAACTGGCCGTGGTGCCACGCAAGGTGTTTTATTCCGCGATGCAGCTGCCATAGAAAATTTACGCAAGGTTGATACCCTGATAGTTGACAAGACCGGTACCTTAACTGAAGGCCGTCCTGCATTCAATAAAGCGATTCCGTCCTCTGGCTACCAGGAAGAAGAAGTGCTGCGCCTGGCAGCCAGCCTCGATCAGGGTAGCGAACATCCCTTGGCCGATGCGATTGTGCGAGCCGCTCGCGAACGGGGACTCACTCTGGACAAACCAGAAAACTTTGAATCAGGGTCAGGAATTGGCGTACGTGGCACTATCAATCATCGTGGGATCGCGCTGGGCAATACGACTCTCATGGAGCAATTAGGCGTGGAAGTGCAAGGCTTGATGCCGCAGGCAGAAGATCTTCGCGCTGAGGGCGCAAGCGTCATGTACCTGGCTGTAGACAATCAACTGGCAGGATTGCTTGCGGTGTCAGACCCGATCAAGAAAAGCACCCCGGAAGCCCTGGCCACACTTAAAGCATCAGGAATTCGCATCATTATGGCAACGGGTGATGGCCTGACCACAGCAAAAGCTGTTGGTAGTAGGCTCGGCCTGGATGAAGTCTTTGGGGAGGTAAAGCCGCAAGACAAACTTTTACTGGTTGAACGTCTACAAAAAGAAGGCCGCATCGTTGCCATGGCAGGTGACGGGATCAATGACGCACCTGCACTGGCAAAAGCCGACGTAGGTATCGCCATGGGTACCGGCACCGATGTCGCCATGAACAGTGCCCAGGTTACCCTCGTTAAAGGTGACCTGCGCGGCATCTCTGTTGCACGCTTATTGTCGGACGACACCGTAGGTAATATGAAACAAAATCTGCTGTTTGCTTTCTTGTATAACGGTTTGGGTATTCCAGTCGCTGCTGGCGTTT
This sequence comes from Undibacterium sp. Di27W, assembly GCF_049340345.1. NCBI lineage: Bacteria > Pseudomonadati > Pseudomonadota > Betaproteobacteria > Burkholderiales > Oxalobacteraceae > Undibacterium > Undibacterium sp. Di27W. The sequence goes on from NZ_JBMPOS010000022.1 coordinate 46,854, forward strand.
TGTATCCGATGACTGGCTGGTTACTCTCACCACTGATTGCTGCATTAGCGATGAGTTTGAGCTCAGCTTCCGTCATAGGCAACGCGCTGCGGTTGAGAAAACATGGTGTAGACAGTTGACTATTTGAGACTGATCAAGGAAATATCTCGAAAAGGTAACTATAATCTGGGTAAGGAAGTTGATGCTGTTCACTGATTTCCTGATCCATTTTGTTTTTAATGTTAATTGAATACAATAAATACGTGAAATTATCTCGTCCACATCGCCTGCTCACTGCGTTGATCGTGCTCTTCAGCATGCTGTTTATGCAGCTTGCTGTGGCGTCATACGTCTGCCCAGGCCATATGTTGGGTAATGAAAACCCTGCGTTATCCGGAGATATCAGCTCTGCCGCTATGGCTGACTGCGCTGGCATGGACAAAGAGCAACCTGCATTGTGTCATGCACATGCAGAGGATCCTTATGCAAAACAATCATTGGATAAGCCGCAAACACCCGATGTGCAATCCTTTGTATTGGCTGGACTGACGCTGACCTTACAACTGATTGATATTGCCGGTCTTCCACAAGGCCATCAACCACAGCTTTCCTATCTGGCACGTTCCAGCGCACCGCCCATCGCTATACGCAACTGCTGTTTCCGCATTTAAATTTCCAGATTGCCTAGTCTGTCACTGCTACGTCTTATCGACGGAAGTGCCATTTTTGCTATCTGGAGGTTTCATGTCATTCTTATTCCGTGCGCCTATGTTTGTGCACCAAAAAACAAATCTTTATTCTCAGTGCCTGGTGCTGATCCCTTTAGCAATTGCTTTTGGACTCACTCCGCTTAATGTTCTTGCTACAGAGTCTTTACTGACTTTGGGCAGTGCCCAACAACTTGCAGTTATCCGTTCCCGTCAATTGATCGCGCAAGATATGGCGGTCACTGCTTCCCGCGAAATGGCAGTCGCTGCCGGTCAGTTGCCCGATCCTATCTTGAAGGCGGGAATTGATAACCTGCCAGTCAGCGGCCCTGACCGTGGCAGTTTGACTAGCGATTTCATGACCATGCGTCGCATTGGCGTCATGCAAGAATTGACTAGAAACGACAAACGCCAATTACGTGCAGAGCGCTATGACCGTCTGGCAGAAAAGTCCCTGGCAGAGAAAAGCAGCGCGATTGCCGCTATCCAGCGCGACACCGCTGTAGCCTGGCTTGATCGATACTACGCAGAACGCATGGCTGCTGTAGTCACAGAACAATCCATCCAGGCCCAACTTGAAATTGAAGCTGCCGAGAGTAACTACCGCGCCGGCCGTGGTAACCAGGCAGATATCTTCGCAGCCCGAAGTGCACTCAGCATGGTCGATGACCGTCAAAGTGAAGTCTTACGCAAAGTGCGTACTGCCAAGACGATGTTAAGCCGTTGGACTGGGAGCGACCCCGAACTTCCATTGGCAGGTGAGCCCAGTATCGAGAAGATTCGTCTGGATTTATCGGTACTGGACAAGTCACTTGCTCATCATCCCCAGATTGCAGTACTGACCAGGCAAACAGAGATAGCTGAGACAGATGCCAGATTGGCTGAAGCCAATAAAAAACCCGACTGGAGCGTTGAAGTCGCGTTCCAGCAGCGTGGTTCAGCCTATTCCAATATGGTTTCGGTCGGCATATCACTGCCTTTCCAGTGGGATCAAAAGAATCGCCAAGATCGTGAGTTGTCTTCCAAATTGGCAATGGTCGAACAGGCCAAGGCGGAACGCGACGAAACACTTCGTGCACACGTTGCGGAAACGAAAGCGATGATAGAAGAGTGGCAAAGTGACCTTGAGCGCAGTGCTCGCTACGAGCGCGAATTGATACCGCTGGCAAAAGAGCGTACTCAAGCCATCTTGGGTGCCTATCGCGGCGGCAAGTCCAGTCTCGGCGATTTGCTGGCGGCTCGCCGCAACGAAACCGATGTGCGACTACAGGCCTTGCAACTACAAGCCGATACTGCCCGTTTATGGGCGCAACTAAATTTCCTGTTTCCTGTCGATGTGCAAGCGACGTATCCAACCCAATCCATGAACAAGGATAAGCCATGAACAATAAAAAAATCCTCATCGCCCTGGTTAGTGCTGGCATTCTGGCTGGTAGTGGTTATGGTCTGTATCGCCTCGGCCTCAAGCACGGAATGCAAGAGGCTGACGAGTCACACTCTAGTGCATCAGCGGCAAGCTCTGCTGCTGGCACCAAAAAGGTACTGTATTGGCATGATCCCATGGTTCCCGGTCAAAAATTTGATAAGCCTGGCAAATCGCCTTTCATGGACATGCAATTGGTACCTGTTTATGCCGATGGTGGTGATGAAGGTTCGGTCAACATCAGTCCCCGTGTACAACAAAACCTTGGTATCCGCACTGCAGAAGTGACACGCAGTAGTCTGGCATCGGCTGTGATAGCGGTTGGCAGTGTTGCTTATAACGAGCGTGATGTCGCTCTGGTACAGGCACGTAGCAATGGTTTTGTCGAAAAACTCTACGTTCGAGCACCTCTAGATACAGTCAAGAAAGGCCAGGTACTGGCTGAGCTATACGTGCCGGATTGGGTCGCTGCACAGGAAGAATACCTGACGGCGAAGCGCATGCAGGCTAGCGGTATTGCCGGATTAATGGATGGGGCAAAGCAACGCATGCGCCTGGTTGGGATGAGCGATGATCAAATACGCGCAGTAGAGGCTAGCGGCAAGGTGCACACACGTATCACTGTCACGGCCCCGGCCAGCGGCGTAGTCGCAGAATTGTCTGTACGTGAGGGGATGACTGTCATGACCGGTGCACCCTTATTTCGTATTAATGGTCTGGGTACGATCTGGGTCAATGCCGACATCCCTGAAAATCAATCTGCCAAGGTAAGCATAGGGAATGCCGTTGAAGCGCGCACTCCGTCCTTGCCAGGCATTATTTTCAAAGGCAAGGTCAGTGCCATTCTTCCCCAGATCGACGTCGCTACCCGTACTCTGAAAGCACGTATCGAGTTGGCGAATCCGTCCGGTCAACTGGTACCAGGCATGTTTGCCAATTTGAGCTTCAGTTCTGAGGCCCGCAACGATATTTTGCAAGTACCTACCGAGGCTGTCATCCAGACTGGCACTCGCGCTGTAGTGATGGTCGCACAAGGCGATGGTAAATTCATGCCCGTGGATGTCGAAACCGGCACAGAGGCAAATGGGCAAACTGAAATCCGCAAAGGTCTGGAAGCCGGACAAAAAGTCGTAGTATCCGGGCAATTTCTCATCGATTCCGAGGCTAGCCTGAAAGGCACAGTGACGCGCATGGGGGATGCGCCAGCGGTCAATACCGACAAAGCTGCCGCAGCGGCACACCATGGTAGTGGCAAAGTCGAAAACATAGATAAGAACGAAATCACACTATCCCATGATCCTATACCGTCCCTGAAATGGGGGGCGATGACGATGGGCTTCAAGCTACCATCGAATGGTTTGCCTGCGAACGTCAGCGTTGGCGATAGCGTGATTTTTGACATACGCCAAACCAAGGACGGTATGTACCAGATTACCTCTATTTCACCAACGGCTGAAACACCTAAGACCAATCCGTCTGCTAATGCGATGAACGATACGGTGAAGATGCCTTCTTCATCTGCAGGAGCAAAAAAATGATGGCCAAACTAATACGCTGGTCAATCGCCAACCGCTTTCTAGTGTTGCTAGCTACGCTGATGATGACGGCTTGGGGAATCTGGTCTTTGTCGCGGACACCGCTCGATGCGATTCCTGACCTGTCGGATGTGCAAGTCATCATCCGCACCAGTTACCCTGGCCAGGCACCACAAATTGTCGAAAACCAGATTACCTATACTTTGACGACGACCATGCTCTCCGTACCGGGTGCCAAGACGGTGCGCGGCTATTCATTCTTTGGGGATTCTTTCGTCTATGTATTGTTTGAAGATGGTACCGATATGTACTGGGCACGTTCCCGCGTACTGGAATACCTGAACCAAGTGCAGTCTCGCTTGCCGCCCCAGGCAAAAGCTTCACTCGGCCCGGATGCCACAGGTGTAGGTTGGGTGTATGAATATGCCTTGGTGGACCGCAGCGGCAAGATGGATTTATCGCAATTACGAGCATTCCAGGACTGGTTCCTGAAGTACGAACTGAAATCAGTGCCGAATGTGTCTGAGGTGGCGAGCATAGGCGGCATGGTACGCCAGTACCAGATACAGCTAGATCCGGACAAGATGCGTGCCTACAACATCCCGCATGGAAAAATCATTGAAGCTGTGCAGAAGGCCAATCAGGAAACCGGTGGTTCAGTACTGGAACTGGGGGAAGCCGAGTATATGGTGCGTGCATCCGGCTACCTGAAATCATTGGATGATTTCCGTAAAATACCTTTGATGACCACAGATGCAGGTGTATCAGTGCGTCTGGGCGACGTGGCCCGTATACAAATCGGGCCTGAAATGCGGCGCGGCATTGCCGACTTGAACGGTGAAGGTGAAGTCGCTGGTGGCGTGATTGTCATGCGGTCCGGCAAAAACGCACTGGAAACCATCGATGCAGTCAAAGTCAAACTGCAAAAGCTCAAGGCCAGTCTGCCTGCTGGCGTGGAAATTGTCACTACCTATGACCGGTCCAATTTAATCATTCGCGCAGTCAAGAATCTGCAAGAGAAATTAATAGAAGAATTCATTGTTGTCGCTATTGTCTGCGCCATCTTCCTGTTTCATCTGCGCTCAGCGTTGGTCGCCATCGTTACTTTGCCAATTGGCATCCTGATGGCCTTCATCGTCATGTATTACCAGGGCGTGAATGCGAATATCATGTCGCTGGGCGGGATTGCCATTGCAGTCGGTGCCGTGGTTGATGCTGCAGTGGTCATGATAGAGAATGCCCACAAGCATATTGAAGCATGGAACCATGCACATCCCGGTGAAAAACTTCAGGGCGAAGCTCATTGGAGGGTGATTGGCGATGCGGCAGCTGAAGTCGGGCCAGCTCTGTTTTTTTCATTGCTCATCATTGTCTTGTCCTTTATACCGGTCTTTACCCTGGAGGCGCAGGAAGGACGCTTATTTTCTCCGCTGGCATTTACCAAAACGTATGCCATTGCGGCAGCTGCGGGCTTGGCGGTGACCTTGATACCTGTACTGATGGGTTACCTGATCCGGGGCAAGATACCTGATGAACAAAAGAATCCCTTGAACCGCTTCCTGATTGCGATATACCGGCCTTTACTGGATGTGGTATTACGTTTCCCTAAAAGCACTTTGCTGGTCGCTGGTTTGATTGCTGTAGTAACAGTGTGGCCGATGGCACGGCTTGGTGGTGAGTTCATGCCGCGACTGGATGAGGGGGATTTGCTTTATATGCCGTCTGCATTACCAGGCATAGGTGCTGGCAAGGTTTCAGAGTTACTCCAGCAGACCGATCGATTGATTAAAACTGTACCAGAGGTAAAAAGTGTATTTGGCAAAGCCGGGCGTGCTGAAAGTGCGACTGATCCTGCTCCTCTGGAAATGTTCGAGACCACGATACAATTCAAGCCGAAAGATCAATGGCGGCCTGGCATGACGACCGATAAGCTGGTAGAAGAACTGGATCGTATAGTTAAAGTCCCTGGGCTATCCAATATCTGGGTGCCACCTATCCGGAATCGTATCGATATGCTGGCGACCGGTATCAAGAGCCCCGTGGGAGTGAAAGTGGCAGGCACCAGCCTGAAAGAAATAGACCGGATTACCAGCGATATTGAACGCGTTATCAAAAACCTTCCTGGAGTGTCTTCAGCCCTGGCGGAAAGACTCAATGGCGGACGTTATATCGATGTCGATATCAACCGGGATGCAGCGGCGCGCTACGGTCTTAATATCGCAGATGTACAAAACATCGTGTCCGCAGCGATTGGCGGGGATAATATCGGCGAAACCATTGAGGGCTTACAGCGATTTCCGATCAACGTTCGATATCCGAGAGAAGTACGTGACTCCGTCGAAAAGCTGCGGCAGTTACCAGTGCTGACTGAACGTGGCGCACAAATCCGGCTGGGTGATGTCGCAGAAATTCGCATTAATGACGGGCCACCTATGTTGAAGAGCGAAAATGCCCGCCTGTCCGGGTGGGTATACGTTGACATCCGTGATCGTGACTTGAACTCGACAGTACGTGAAATGCAGGAAGTCGTTACCAGGGAAGTGAAGCTGCCAGCAGGTTATTCGATTGCCTGGTCAGGACAATTTGAATATCTAGAGCGCGCCACAGCCAAATTGAAAATCGTCGTACCGGCGACCTTGCTAATCATCTTTGTACTGTTATACATGACTTTCAAGCGTGTCGACGAAGCAGCGCTGATCATGGCGACCTTGCCGTTTGCATTGGCTGGTGGTATTTGGCTGCTGTGGGCGCTTGGCCATAATCTGTCGGTTGCCAGTGGTGTGGGCTTTATCGCATTGGCGGGTGTTTCCGCTGAATTTGGTGTGATCATGCTTTTGTACCTGAAACATGCCTGGGAAGCGCGTGTCGCCAATGGAAAAGCCGATGAAAAAGATTTGCTGGAGGCTATTCGGGAAGGTGCAGTACTGCGTGTGAGGCCAAAAGCAATGACGGTGGCTGTCATCATTGCAGGTCTGGTTCCCATCATGCTTGGTACAGGTACTGGTTCGGAAGTCATGAAGCGCATCGCAGCACCTATGGTGGGCGGTATGATCACGGCACCATTGCTATCGATGTTTGTTGTGCCAGCAGTGTATTTGCTTTTGCGTCGCAGGAAATTGTGAACCGATGAAAACGGAATTAACCTTGCCTTGTTCTACCGCTAAGCACTGAACTGGGCAATTTTCTTGAGAACGGAATGATTTTCGCCCAGCATGCACAACGCATCACAATGTTGTCTCAAAATATCAAACGGCAAATACCCCAAAGACAAGTCAGCCGAATCGCCTCGAAAGGCGGGGCGGCTGATTTGCGCCATCACTTCATGCTGACGCTTATTTGGTGCCACCAGGTAGTAGTGGCAGCTGTCCGACGGAATTGAACGTGCCAAATCCTTCATCCTTAGAATACCGGAATAAATGGAAGTACTTTTTTCCACTTCAAAAGCACATGCGATCTTGGAGGTTTTGGGGTCTATCCATAAAACGTCAATGAGGCTAATAGTATCCAACACCTCGGATGGAACCTCTAATGGAGGCAGTTGTTCAATCGTAAGTTGAGAAAATGCCTCGCCATGACAAGAACGATGACGATCATTACGCGCCACAAATACCTGGTATTTCAAAGCCCGGCCTATTTTGATCAAAATAGGCTGCACTTGCGTATGCTCGGATTCTTCCTTGTGTTCCTCTACAACCTGGCTATGGCGGCGTGCCGCAGCTTTCTCCGCTTTTTTCTTTAGATCTTTCATAACGTCGTCAGCATTGTTTTGAATTATCAATCTACCGCTACCAAGTTCGAACAGCAATCCGGCAAAAGCACCCAAGTCTTTGGATAGCAAGCTCCGGTGTGTTGTATTGGCTTGCACTATTGCTTCACGCATCGATAAGTAACTTGGCCAGGAACCTAATTTCTGTTTGGCGTTGAACAATGCATTAAACCCATTCACGATGGCTGTATTGAACGGCGGCACCAGTGTCGGATGTAAAAAATAAACAATGGTCGCTACCGACGGACCTAATCCTTTAATATTGGCATCTGCCAGGCGACTCATCTCATCCAAGACCTGATCTTCCCGCGTAGCATTCAGACATGCATTCAAAAAAGCGCCAAACTTCTGTTGATTCTGCGTATTTTCGTAAATATCCGGGATGCGCAGCTTGGGTTTCCAGTAAAAAGGATGGGCTGCTCCTTCAAATACCTGTTTTTGCTCGGTAATGGCGGCCAGGACGATTTCTAAAGGAGATCCCTTAAAATCATTGCCAAAGCTACCGGCTGCAATGGCGTCAACAGTATCTTTCACACCCCGGCGTATTGCCCGGAACGCCTTCATCCTTTGTACGCCGCCAATGAACCAGGTGTTGTAAACCGATTCGGGGTCGGTTTTATAGCGAGCGATCAGGTTTGCAGTCACAAGAAATCCCAAAAAGAGTATTAAGCCAATCTAATATCAGATCGGCCGAGCGTTGCGAAAGTGTATAGGGTAACGGCGGGACAGGCAATTTCGACAAGTCAGCATATAGTCGATTCTTTCCTGACGCTTAGTGAATGTTGCCTACATTTAACTTACGATCTTAGCCTGAGAGTTTGCTCTCACGTCTCGGTCTGTCATTCAAAATCTGATGTCGGCGGTTGTCTTTCATCTTTTTCCATTCACGGCATTCCTCACGTGTACGCAAACAGGCGACGCAAAAACCGGTTTTGCCCTCAAATTTGCATATTTCAATACAGGGTGACTTGACACTCATACTTTAGCTGCAATTGGCGAATGAACTTCGACAGTAATGTGCGATAAACCTTTGAGGCGTCGTAGTTCTGAATGGTAATACGCTGGCCCACGTTGTATTTCAGAAGCATCCACGGATAGCACAGCACCAAAATGGCCAGGGCCAAGTCGCCAAACATGCAAATCGAGTAATCTATCGCCAGCCGCATCCACGACCGCTCGAACCTTATTCTCCATCTTATCGTCAGTACTGACATCCATCAATATCTTCCCCGTGTCACGAATCAGACCGTAAGACCAGTTGGCAATGACAAACGCCCCGACAATACCGGCTAATGGATCCATCCATAGCCAACCAAATGACTTTGCCAGCAACAGGCCAATGATCGCTAGTACAGAGACCGCAGCATCTGCAATTACGTGGACATAGGCTGCCCGCATGTTGTGATCACGGTGATCTACGTCATGGTCGTCATGCCCGTGCGCATGTTCGGCAAACTCGGTAACGTGGATGTCGTTGTGCAGCGAGACCTCTACCTTAAAGGAATGTGGTTCAGGAATATCCGTAGTTGACTGCAAGAAGTCAGCTTTGCGCAAAAAGATGAATTCCTGGCGTGTGCCGTCAGGTCGAATCGTCGTTACGGTAAAGTCCTGAGGCGTTAAGGTTGCCCCATCCTTTTCTGTATGAATGCGAAACACAGGAGGAATGCCATCTTCATAAATAGACAGCGCGAATCGGCCATCAGGTGTTTCTATATGCCGCACCTCTTCATCGTGGTCGTGCTCCATATGTGTGTCGTGTCCGTGGCTATGACCATGGCTGTGCCCATGATGATCGTCACCACTCAGCAGCCACGCACTGACAATATTGACGAGTAGGCCGACTACAGCAATGGGAATCGCCTCGGCAAAGTGGATGGGCTCTGGTGCCATAAGACGAGCAATGGCCTCATAACCAATCAGTAAGGCGATCATCGCCAGGACGATGGCACTGGTGAAGCCTGCCAAGTCACCCAGTTTGCCTGTGCCAAACACAAAACGCCGGTCATTAGCGTGTTTGCGTGCGTAGGTGTAAGCAAGTGCCGCAATCAGCATAGCGCCAGCATGCGTGGACATATGCAATCCATCGGCTACCAGCGCCAGGGAGCCAAACAAACTTCCGCCGATAATCTCGGCGATCATCATCGCACTGCAAAGGGCAATTACCACCCAGGTTTTGCGTTCATTCTTTGCATGACCTTCGCCCAGGAAGACGTGATCGTGATCGACCGCGAAGGGTTTTTCATATAGCTCATTCATCACTAACTCACTTAAAATAACTACGGACAACATCGATCAACTGCTCTTTGGCATCACTATGTTCACCGCTATGCGCATCAGCATCGACTAGATGGGTGCGAATATGATCTTCGAGCACAACAGCCAGCAAGCCTGTCATCGCACCTCGACAACTGGTAATTTGTTGTAGCACCTGGATACAGTCACTTTCTTCTGTTAAAGCACGTTCTATGGCATCTACTTGTCCACGAATACGACGTACCCGGTTTAATAGTTTTTGCTTATCGCGGATGGTGTGTCCCATGACGATCTCCAAATATAGGGAGGGGGACTATACCATAAAATGAATTAGCCAACGAATATCAAAACTATGGATGAGAGTTTCTACCTGATAACTTAACGGAGATCAGTTCTGGAGTTTCACTAACTTTATTGTATAATTTGCATCGATTGCGCACTACCTTTAGCAACAAATCCTAATCTTGATAGGCAAGCAGGGCAGGAGTGATTGCTATGGCATTACTATGTATTATTCGATGGCGGCTCGTCGTGACCAGATTTTCTTGCAGAGATCGCCAGGCGAGTGGGCATCTCTCGCAACACTGTCCGGCGCTATGTAATTCGACCAAGGAAGTCGCGCCTACCCTACACACTATATGTAGACTGCTGCTAGACGATCATAGTGCCTTGGGCCTTGCCTAAATGTGCGATATGTTCGTTGGCGCTCGCAAACTGGTCAGCGCTTTTTTCAGGATAATTTACATCTTATATGGAATAGAAGCGAGCATACATTCGCTCCTTGAAAGCAAAAGAAATTCAATAAAGTAGATTTTTGGAATAAAAATAATGTCTTCCAAAGGTAGTTTTGCGAAACTTTTGTCCTGTTCCAATGACATCATGTTACATTTGCCGCAAAAGGCATCGCTCGATAACCTAACTGCAAAAAATAACCCTAATGGTAATGACCAACATTAAACGTTTGCGCTTCGGTATTTCGTTTCGTATCACAGCAATCAGTGTAGCCAGTGTACTCATCGCCACCATATTTATTAGCTTGGTGTCTATTTTATTGATCAAAAGTATTCTCCAATCTAAGTTGCAAGCTGAGCAATGGGCGCGTGTCGAAAGCATTGCTCAAGGCATAGATGAGAAATTTTCCAGCCGCCGAATTACATTGCGGATACTTGCGGAATCAATACCGAAATCGTCATATGTGAGCTCATCCTCGTTGCAGGGCTTTCTGACCTCGTTGCCGTCCTTGAAATCAGCGTTCGATAACGTCTCGATTCTAGATCTTTCAGGGAATCTTGTTGCTAATTTAAATGGATCTGCCGCTATAGGAAAGGTCAACGTAAGTGATCGCGATTACTTTCGGCAGACTTTAGCCACCCGTACAGGCGTGATATCAAAGCCGTTTCGGAATCGGTACAGCGGCATTGCGCAGGTATCGCTGACCCAGCCGGTTATCGGTCCAGACGGGCAACTCGCATACGTCATCTCAGCAGCGATTAATCTCCATGAAGATAATTTCTTGGGCGAATTTTCTGATGTGAAATTTGGACGCACTGGTTATTTATTTATTATTAATAGTGACGGAACGGTCATTGATCATCCCGATAAAACACGTATATTTACCCTGGCGAATGGTGCTGGACATAACAACGCACCCGTGCAGAAAGCTCTCTCTGGATTCGAAGGTAGTATGGAAGCAACAAGCAGTTATGGTGTCCCTGGTCTATATGTTTACAAACGGATTCAATCAACCGACTGGATACTCGGAGCCATTTATCCTACTGCTGAAGCATTTGAATCCATTAATGATTTACAACGTCGTGCTGTCTTGTACGGACTCATTTTGGCGCTTGCGGCAGGATTGATTACCGCGACGGCGATGCTGCGACAACTACGTCCTCTTGCTTCTTTACATCAAAGCATGAGCACTGATGCGATAACACCCTTGCAAGAAATACCGCTTGCCAAATTTAAAAATGATGAACTGGGCGATATAGCGAAGGCTTACAATGCGTCCCGGCAGGCGACTTATACCTTTTCTGTCCAACTTCATAAAAGCGAACAGCATTTGCGCGATATTTTAACGCATGCCGGAGACGCATTCGTTGCAATCAACGCTGACGGTGCAATCACGGAATGGAACCGGCAGGCGGAAGAAACCTTTGGATGGACGCGTGACGAAGTCATGGGTCAACATCTAGAACATATTCTCATCCCAGAAGAGTCACGCCAGGCACACGTTGACGGGATGAAGCGGTTTGTCGTAAGTGGTACCGGACCGGCCATCAATAAGCGTATCGAGTTAATGGCTTTGCATCGTGACGGTCATCGAATCGCCACTGAACTGTCAATAGCAGCATCGTTTGACGGCATTAATTACATTGCTTCAGCTTTTATTCGAGATATCACGGCGCGTAAGTTTGCTGAGCGGAAGTTGATTGAAAATGAAAAGTTTTTGCGAACAATTACTGACAATCTTCCAATCTTAATTGGCTATGTAGATATTAATGAGCGTTATCAATTCGCGAATGCCAGTTACCAGAAATTTCTCGGCGTAGATCCAATAGCCGTAATCGGCAAGTCAATGCGAGATGTCCTTGGCGAGATGTCCTATGCGGAGGTCGCACCGTACATAACGACTGTTAAACAAGGGAGCTCTGCCCATTTTGAACGTGCTGTGGAGATCAACGGGAAATCCTTCCACTTCATGGGGGACTATATTCCTGACATTGGGGACAATGGCGTGGTAAATGGTTTCTTCATTTTGGTGCTAGATATAACAGCAAGAAAAAATGCCGAAATCGGACAAGCAATTAGCGAGCAACGCCTGAAGTCAATCACGGATAATCTGCCATCCATGATCGCCCAAATTGATCGTCAAGAACGCTATGTTTTTGTCAACGAGTTCGTTACCCGCACTTTTGGCACGCCGCCAGCAGTAATGTTAGGAAAAACCATGCGCGAGGTTAGGGGAGAAGATGTCTATGCTCGCATTGGCCCCTTTGTTCAACAGGCATTGAAAGGCGAGACTGGTAGCTTTGAAGGGATTGCTACCGGTATTGACCGCGGGGAATTTTACTATCAAGCAGACTATTTACCGTCTTTCAATCAGGACGGCGAAAATGATGGCTTCTATGTGATGACATTCGACATCACTCAGCGAAAGAAGGCGGAAATGCTGCAAGCAGAAAGCGAACAACGCCTGCGCCTGATTACTGACAACCTGCCAGTCTTGATATCTTACATGGACAAGAACCGCCGTCTTCAATTTGGCAATGCGACCTTTAAGCAGTGGCTTGACGTTGACCCTCTTTCAATGGTTGGAAAGCTATTGAAAGAGGTCATAGGAGAAAAACGCTATCTGGATCGGCTTGAATATCTTGACCGTGCATTTGCCGGTGAAACTGTTCGCTTTGTTATCGCAAGCGAATTCAACGGAGTTGAACGCCAACTACAAACCGTTTATGTTCCGCATGAAACGACTGACGGTACAGTAATGGGCGTATATACACTTACATCCGATGTTACGGCACAAAAGAAGATCGAAAATCAACTATTTCAACTCGCGCGCGTTGATTCTTTGACCGGTCTGCCGAACCGTCGGCAGTTCGAAGAACGGCTGGATGAAGCGCTCGCCAGGGTCGCACGCAACGGAAAACTGCTAGCGCTCATGTTTCTTGATATCGACCACTTTAAAGCAATCAACGATCAGCTTGGCCATGCGGCAGGCGACGCTGTGTTACTCCAATTTGGTGAGGCACTAAGGGACTCCGTTCGCAAGGTAGATGTGGTGGCTCGTTTGGCTGGGGACGAGTTTGTCGTCGTACTAGAAGGTTTGAACGATACTAGTGAAGCAAGCACGGTTGCCGAAAAAATGCTGAAGGCTGTCGTGCGTTCAATTCCTTCAAAAAAAGGATTGCTAAAAATCTCGACATCAATCGGAATTGCCTTTGCTAATAATGCTTCCGATGCACCTCAATTACTTGAGCATGCGGATCAGGCGCTATATCTCGCAAAAAAACGTGGTCGGAATCAATTCGCCGTTTGGCCTGACGATTTAAGCAGTCTGAATTCTGTTTAAAATGTGCAATCAGTCGTCAGCGTAACTTATGTTGATGCACCGACACTCCTCACATCTGCGCGAACCGGTTGCGTATTCTCATAAAAGTGGCCATGAATCCTGAGGTGTACTGTCAATAGCGGACACTCATGTTCTAAGCTGCCAGTGACTGCCGATTAAAATTTTCAGCAAACAAAGCAGGCGATATATTGCCAAGACGCGAGTGACGTCGCTGACGGTTATAAAAG